>CAZOPN010000079.1:0-11004 GCA_964581685.1 uncultured Sangeribacter sp.
TAGTATGAAAGATAAAATATACACTTACTATCGTTTAAATTTGAATACTTACTTAGTGTCTAAAGATCAAAATCAAGGCGAAAAAGTCCCGAATCCTTGTCGAATTTTATGCCGGGGCGAATAAAATATTTCTCAAGTTTTCCAGATTCAGATAATTCACGATGTGTACCGGTGGATACTCCAAGTCGCTTATCCATAAGCCATATTCTGTCGGCGATCTGCAGGGCCATGTCCAGATCGTGTGTCGACATAAATATCGTTTTGTCGAGCTGTCGGGCAAGCGAAGAAAGAAGTAACATTATTTCCACTTTGCTTGGATAATCAAGAAATGCAGTTGGCTCATCAAGAAAAATAACGGGAGCCTCCTGAGCGAAAGCTTTAGCAATCATAACCTTCTGACGCTCACCATCACTGAGACTCTGCATATCCCTGTGCCGAAGCCCTTCAACCCCTACAAGATGGATTGCCCGGTCTACTGCCTCACGGTCAGTAGAAGAAAGTCGTCCCCAGAATCCTGTATATGGAGCTCTGCCCATACTGACCAGACTCTCAACATCCATATTGTCGAGCATCGGTTTCTCCGTTAGTACAACGCTGACAAGTCGGGCTATTTCACGTCCACTGATTTCAGAAAGAGCCCTACCATCAATCTCAACATATCCGGCTATCGGTTTCTGAAAGCCTGCAAGCGTACGCAATAGTGTTGATTTTCCCGCCCCGTTCGGACCAAGCAGACATGTGAGTTCTCCAGAGAAAAGCGTCTCATTAAGACCGGTAGTAACACGGTTCTCACCCTTCGATGTCTTATAACCCGTTATAAGATTAACGGTCTTTATTTTCGAGTTGCTCATCTTCGTCTGAACCTTTCTTTAAAAATTACGTAAAGAATCACAGGCACTCCAATCAAGGGAGTTACTCCGTTAAGCGGAAGAAGAATATCGCCGGGCAAAACACAGATCAGATTACACAGCAAACCGATTACACCCCCGGTCAGGATACTCCCGGGAATAATTATTCTATGGTCGGAAGTTCGGAAGATCATTCTGACGATATGCGGAACCGCAAGTCCGATAAAAGCTACAGGTCCGCAATAGGCTGTAACAACAGCTGTGAGAAGACCTGTTGTAATCAAAAGCATATTTCTTACTTTATGCATACTGACGCCGAGATTAAGCGCATAATTTTCTCCAAGAAGTATGATATTAAGGGGTTTTACCATAAGGATAGAAAGAATCAGTCCGACGCATATCATAACCGAAAACAATGGAAGTTGTCCGGATGAAACACCATTAAAGTTTCCCATTCCCCACATTGCATAGCCTTGTATTCCTTCAGCTGTAGACATATAATTGAGCAGGGTAATGACAGAAGACGTGAGATAACCCACCATTATACCTGTTATCAGCAACATAAGATCATTCCGAAGCCAGATAGAGAAAAGTAAGAGTAACGCCATTATGGCCATACTTCCGGCAAAAGCTCCTATTAAAATAGCCATGTAACCTCCCCAGCTGTATCCTGCAGCCGAGACAGACCCTCCGAGAAGAAGAATCACCAGAGCTACGCCAAGACTGGCTCCGGATGTGATACCAAGCACCGACGGGCCGGCAAGAGGATTCCGGAAAGCAGTCTGCAACATCAGCCCGGAAACCGTCAGGGCAGCCCCTGCAAGCATTGCCGTCACAGCCTGAGGCAAACGGCTCCCGAGAATAATAAAATTCATCGGGTCTTCCGGATTTCCTTTCCCTGAAAGAATCTCCAATATCTCATCAAACGGAATCGACACCGAACCAATAAAAAGATTCAAAATAAAAAGAATTCCGAGAATAAGGGTCAAAGAAATAAACCTAAACATACACAAACGAGCTCTTAGCGCATAGGAGAAAAGTAGTGTAATTTCTTGTCGTTATTTAATACATCAGGATGAATCAGGCGTATCATATCTTCAAGCAATCGGTCGGGATGAAAAGGGGTTTCCTCATAAAAATCTATATACCGTGTGTTACAACCATACACGTTCCCATCCTTAAAAGCCTTAAAACGTGAATAGACCGGATTATCTGCGGAAAGAGAAGCCAAAGTCTTCTCATTTTCAGAATGGTAACGTAATAGCCAGACCTCAGCATCGTTTGCCAGAGCAAGAACACGTTCCGGAGCTAATGGAACACTCCCGCTCTGATTGTACTTCTCAAACGGATTTCGTCCGCCGGCATCCTCTATCAGTCGCCCGATAGTTGATTCAGCTGCCGGAACATGCCATATAGAGCCATACATCATGTCGGTAAGCACTTTGGGCCTGACATTGATATTTCTGACCTTTTCTTTCAGAGCAAGATAATTCTGCTCTGTTGTATCAAACATCCTGTCGCCTTCCGCTGATTTACCGAAAAGTTTGGAATAGAACTTTACCCACTCCACTCTTCCGAGAGGAGAAGTTTCCATATAATCGGCACATTCTATAACCGGAATTCCAAGCTCTCCGATCCGCGCATACTTATCGTTGTTCTCAAAAGATGAAAGCATTATTATTTCCGGCTTCAACTTAATGACCTTTTCTATATCAGGATTCATACTGTTTCCGCAATCGGAAATCTGACCATTCTCAATTCTACGCACAAGCTCAGGATTTTTTATATATTCCGGATTGCAGACCCCTCCGATAGCGGCTGAAGCACCAAGATCTGAAATTAACCCCGCATGGACTGTGGAATAAACAAGAGAATTGGCAACGGGAACCCTGATAACCGTGCCAGCCGGGAGAGATTCCGGCAATACACTATCCCGATCCACAAGAATATATTTGCGGAGTGTTTTCAGTGTATCCCACGGATTCCTGACTCTAACCTCCGTATATCCGGGTCTTTCCAGAATTTGGAGATTTGATGCATACTTTATACTTTCAGCACCATTTTCCAAAGCCTCATCTGCATGAGATCGGTTTTCTCTCCCGCAGGAGAGAAAACCGGTCGCCGACACTATGAGGAGAAGAGCCGCAGCTCCTCCCCTCTTCACCAATCTAAGTCCGCGCCTCATCTTTATCATTTGTGCACGAAAGCAACATTAACGGCACCAACTCCGCAATTATATCTCTTCTTGAATTTTCCATCGTTTCCATAGACATTAGCATATCCCGGCTCCCGGTATTGAGCATAACCGTTACTTCCCATGGTATACGACAGAATCACGATATCACCACTTACGGGATCCACACCGATTCCTCCGGGATATTCCACCTCTGCATCTGAAGGATTCGAACGGTCGGCAATCACTCCGTTTTCCTGAAGTGTGGAAACATCATAAGTCTTATAAGTATAATCGGAAACAGCACTTGTATAGGGCGCATTGATAACATAAAGTTTTCGACCGCATATTGCAATAAATGATCCCGGGATATCTCCCGTCACCTCGTTTTTATTATAATCCACTTTTTTCACCGAAGGAGCGACATCACCATAATTACCCATACAGCCGACGAAAACGTCAGTTCCATTTGAAACAACAGCCGTAGGATTCAGAATTTTTGAAGTATCCTTAATTTTGGTTTCACTTAAAGTGGCAAGATCTATAACAGAAATTGAACAGTCCGCATAGTTGGCCTTTGAATTATACCCGTCGGAATTAGCTACAATAAGTTTATTTCCGGCAATAGCAAGCTGTTCCGGATTGGGACCAACCTTGATGGTCTTATCTATCTCAAGCGTCTTCGCATCAATACGGCAGACGTAACCTGTAAACATAGAGCAATATACTTTTCCATCCTTAGCTGCAAAAGCCCTTGGGTTCACAGCCTCTCCTTCAGGACGGATAGTCTTGATGATCTTGAGCGTATTGGCATCGCACACCCATATAATGTTTGAGGTATACATTGCAATGTAAATCTTTCCATCATAAACGATCGCCTGCTGCGCACCGTCTCCCAGACCAATATTATTAGCATTGGCAAAAGCATCCTGACGAGGATCAGTTGATACTCCCGACTCAAGGTCGACCGATGTGATTGAAGCAGGAATCGATGCAGACTGATTCCCTTGATTCACGATATAGAATCCTGAAAGAGTTTCTGATGCCAATCCTTTCTCTTCATCATCATTACATGCCGTAAACCCGATGCTCAAAGCAATCGCCATAAGCGATAAAAATACTTTCTGTCTTTTCATGTGTCTTTTGTTTATTTTATTTTTTGTTTATCATAATTTAAAGCTGACAGTAAATCTCCATGCCCTACCCGGCATCGGATAGTCAGCTACTATTTCATACTGCTTATTGAAAATATTGGTTATATCAAGTCTTAATTCAAGAGAGTGACCCTTGAAAGAAAAAGTTCTCATCAAAGATGAGCCGAATTCCATATAACCGTCGATTTTTGAAACAGGAAGATTTGTATTTGTGCCGAAGCGTTCGCTGACTCCGGTGGTATTGATAATTACATCTACCCAGGGATTAACCCAGCTTATCGAGGCAGCTCCGCTATGCACCGGCGTGTAAGCCACCTGTTTGTTATAGTCAGGATCATCCCGATTAGTGCGAGGTTGAACCCGCTGCCAGCTATAATTGGCCGAAGCAATTATTTTCTGGGCTGCATTCAATCTCGCCGTCCCGGTGAACGTAATATCCGCTCCAAAAGCACGTGCCTTATCCAGATTGGACATGGTCCAGATGAACATATTGGTGGGTAACACCACAATCTTATCACGTATCACGTTGTAATAGATATCACCCGTTAAGACAATAGATTCGATAAGACCCTGAGAATTTGATTGCCATGTCACTCCGAGATTCATCTGGTCGGTGGTTTCAGGACGCAAAGAGGTGCTTCCTAAATGAAAATAGTAGCTCTCATTAAAGGTCGGCATCCTGAAAATATTTTTATAAGATGCCCTCAGAAACAATAACCGATCCCGAAAAGGCTGAACCGAAAAGCTCAGCGATGGAGAAAGACGGTTATAATCGGCTGCACTCTCCCCTTTTCTTACACCGTTTTTATATACCGACCACAACAGTCGTGCGGTGAGTAGGATACGCGAGTTACGGAATTTACCTGAAAGACTCTGTAAAATACTGTTACGGTGCGGGCCATCAGGAGGGGGCACATTGGTATTAAGATAATTATAGATATAGTCGGCTGAATAATTAAACGATAATTTATCGGTGGGGAGATAGAGCACGGAACCCGACACATAGGCTTCTCTTTGATAATATATCTCATTAAGAATTCCTCCCGGATATATTCCGCTTATATCTCTATAATTCGAGCAATCCCAATTGAATTTGGCAAGAGCCTGAAAGGCTACTTTCTGCAACGAAAGATTCTTATAACTCAACTGGCCGAAAAAGTTTCGTTCCCTGAGATGTTCGTTCGATTCAGGATTATAAAGCACCACTTTACCGGGCAACTCCCGGTCATTGTCATAATAATAAAGTTTGGCATCCAGGTTCGAAGCCTCATTAATTCTCCAACCGGTGTTGAGTTCGGCATGTCCGGAATTCATCATACTGTTGTTCCGGCGCTCGCGTGTTGTAAGAATACCGTTTTTCAGTGTAAAGGGATAATTATTTTTTGCATGAGTGAATTCTCCGATTGCCGAAAAAGAAAAATGAGGACTCAGCGTTTTCCCTATTCTGATATAGGGATTGTATGTTCCGAAAGAGCCGAAACGCATCTGTGCCGTGAGATGTAGCGTTTTATCATGTAAACCCGGCAACGAAAGTGTGGAAATACTTATAGTAGCTGCTTGTGCCGCACTTTTAGCCGGCACGAAAATATCACTGTTGTCCCCTATTACCAGCGACAGATCGCCTACATTATCCAAAGAATATCGAGAAAGATCAATTGTGCCGCTCTGACAGTCGCTTAAAACTATCCCGTCGTAAATCACTCCGGTATGGGTGGTGCCAAATCCTCTTACCGATACGGTCTTCATACCTCCCGCACCCCCGTAATCCCGAATATTCACACCCGGCAGCCGGTGTAAAGCATCCGAGATGCCTGTTACCCCCATTGTTTTCATCTTTTCGCCGCTTAGACTATACAATGGAGAGGAACTTATCACCTCCTTCTTTATCCTTTCAGTGACAACTTCAAACTCCTCAAGGTTTTGAGAAGCAGAATCTGTTTTCTCCCAATAGTCTGAAAGGCCGGAATGTAGCGACACACCTTTTGCAGTAATGCTTGAAAGCATCACTGCCGATAAAGTCAGAGCATAATAAAACGACCTGTATGATCCTTTAAAATAATTTATTTTATTCATAGCTCTCTTTTCCTCGAAAGAGTTTTCTACGTGTTGGAACCGGGGGTCGTGCTGTGACAATTCTGAAATTTCCGACAGCACTCTCCGGAACCGGATTATAAAACAAAAGGCAGGTCTTCGGACTCGTTTCGGCTTCCGGATGCCTTCCCGATCACATTATCTGTAATCAGTGGCTTAACTTTCCGGTGCTTTTACTGAAACATACCGCAGCGGGACTGTCCGGGATTCTCACCCGGTTCCCTTTTAATGGCGTATGCCAGCCTTTCGGCGACAAAATTAATAATAAATTTTTATTCTCCAAATCATCATCCCCTAATTATTTTTTTTGACTATTGACTGGCCAGGGACAGTAAAGTTTGATCAGAAAAAGCCCGACAAAAGGTCGAACCTCTCGTCGGGCTTTAGTAGTTCTGTTGAAACAGATTAGTTCTGAGTGAATGTCATTTCGTCTATAACGAGGGTCTGTTTACCGAAGGTATAGAAGCCGATGCCCGAAAAATCAAGAGGCATGTATTTCACTTTCAGGATTTCCATTTCATCCACGTAGAATGACAACACGTCACCGTCGCAAACGAGTTTCCAGACTTGGTCTAGTTTCTTTTTATTGGGCCACTTGATGCCCTGCATGATGTTGCCGACCACACGGTTATCGACATAACGGGTGAAGTTCACCATTTCATCGTTGAAGTTGAAGCAGTAGAAATTACCGCCGTCTTTGTAGTTGAAGACGAATCCGCAAACGCGATCATTCGCAAGCTTGTCAATTTTGACGTTGGCTGTCACCTCGAAGGGTTTCTTTACATCGAGAGGTGCGTAGCAGTGGGTCTCAAAGAATGTGTTCTCACCCACTTTGGTAGCAACACCAGTCATTGCCGTGAGAATTGCGCCCGCAGCTTTGTTTTCACCTTTAGACTTGATGGTCATCACGCCTTTGTCGATAACGGCTGAGCCTTTGTTGCTTTCAAAAGCACACTCAGTCCAGCCAAGTGAGTTTGCGTCGAATGTATCAACGAAACTCTGTGCGAATGAGGTGGCAGCGACAGCTACTACTCCAAGCACTGAAAGAAGTATCTTCTTCATGATTGGTTAATATTTAGTTAATGAATTGCGTACTAGATGCTACTTGCTTTACCAATTCGAGTCTGTAATTCTTCGACCATAGGCTCGAGTTCCTTAGGGAGGCGGTCTACTTCGTCAAATTCTCCATGTCTTGCTTGCATAGCACGGGCAACTTCAGACGATATCTTAATTTGGAATGCAACTCGTTCAGGAGTGGTCACGTCACGTACGGTAACACGATTCCTCAATTGCTTCTCCGACATATTGAATGTCTTATACTTCCACGGTGTCTGCAAGTAACCTCCGTGGAAATCGGTCGTTTCAATTTCAGGGAAATAGTTGAGTAATATCTGATGCAACAGCTTCCATGCGGCTTCACTATTGACATTGCCTTCACCGTCAATAGTATAGTATTGAGGGTCAAGGGTGATTGTGATAAACTTGTTAACCAATCCTGATGCAGCACTTCCACGATAGAAACCGTCCTGCATGAGGTTGAAGGATAGTGAATTTCGCTCATCGCCCCCATAGAATTTGGAGTTTGCGGTTGTGTATTCGTTGCATTCAACACGGATGATTGCAACTTGATTTTTCTTTGGAGGACGAGTAAATTCTCCGTAACCATAGCCTATAAGATTGTTATCTACATAGATTGCAGCCTCCTGAGGCTGAACAGAAATTTTGATTACCTTTGCCTTTTTCTCAGCTGATGCTGAAATACAAGTCATTATGGCAATCAAAAGAAATAGAATCTTTTTCATTGTCAATAGGGTTTGCTAGAATATCGATAATTTTTAGGAATTTGCAGTTCGATAAGGGTGCCTTTGCGATCTTTGACGTTGATTCGCTTATGATATACTTCAACACCGTTTTCCCGACAAGAAACTTCGATATACTCACGTCCCTTAGGAACGGTATAGTACACCAAGTCTCGACCAAGATAGTCATCATCAACATAAATCTCTATCTGTCGTTCTTGGCAAGTGAGCGCAAGTGTCTTTGCTGAGCTACAGCTTGTAGTTGATACGCAAAATAGCGATACAATAAGGCAGCTAATTGCCAATATTGCATTTCTAAATGAGGGCATGTAGAGGTGACTCATTGGATTCCACAATGTCTCCGGTCTCTCCTCGTTGACTATTGATTGGTTTATAAAAGAAAAGCGCGAGAGCCGTACTGTTTGCTCGTCCCACTTTCAGAGGCTCTGGTAATGCCCGGATTAGTTGAACGAGCAAACTTGCAGAGCCTCACGCAGAATATGATATACGTACACAACCAACGCTCTCGCGCAGGTATCGCACGGAATATACATATCCACTAAGACATCTACTGTTTGCAACATTCCCGACTAATCCTATGAAATTTACCAGATTTCTGAAAGTCAAGAAAGAGCGTCAAGTAAACGCTTTTCGTATGTCAGCCGACCCACCCACATTGCCCTTGACCGGGCCCTGCGATGCGGTCTGCGACAGCAAAGTTATATCAGAATTTTGAATTAAACAAATATTAAACAAGGATCAATACAAAAAGAGCGAGACCACCCGACTAAATGGTGGCCTCGACTTTACCTTTTTTATAGTGCTATGTGGAGCAACTAAAGTCTCCAAGAGCACTTCACCATACGAACTCCGACTTCCATTCTTTCGGAAATCCCAAGAACTTGCCCTTTGTATTATTAACGTATGAATTCGATACAAATAATCTTTCAATATCCTCCTTGAAAGTATTATTGGGAAGAATAGCCTTCAATAGAAAGCCAATGACACAGACAGAATAATAAAGTTTGGAAATCTCCTGTTGCGTCCATCTTTTGGAGCGAACACCGAAGTTATATGCTTCAGGTCGCTTCTTGATTGGGCGATTCCATAGACGTGCATGATGACTGCATATATTGCGCAAGTACACCATTGTGTTCATCCAAGAAATAAAGCGTTCTACGCTATCGCAACCAAAAACGCGTGCAACTTCTGACTGCAAATCATACCTGTTGAAATTGCGGAATAGCTTTATCAGCGTTCCGAAAGAAGTAACTTGCAGGGCGATCCATGAAGGAGGATATTGATCGTTGTAGTTCCTCCTAAAGTGCTGCATATATTCTTCTCTCGAATCTTGCATGTCCCATTCGAGCGCTGCCAAAAACTCTGAATGCTCATTGGTTTCATAGAAATATGATTCGTCTGCATACCATGTTACAGTGTTAAGCCCTACACTGAACTTGTCAATAATGAGCGTTCTGAAAGCAATCTCTATTCGACCAAGCACAGAGAATAGAACAGTTTTGAATGCTCGGTCAAACTCATAGATAGAATACACTTTCTCAAAGGAAGTGTCATTATCAAAACTGCTGTGATCTATTTAGTTACGAAAAGGATACGCATAGCCGCTGAATCGATAATACCCTATAACGGAGAGTATCCTTTGAGCCTTATTACGGTCAAAGAACTCCATTCCTTTACTTTCGAGCAGGTCAATTTGATCTGAGATAGAAATTGGCTGCTTAGTATAATCGCGTTTCATGAAATGGCTTAAAAAAAAATGACCTACCAGTTTCGCATCAAAGAGAGGCGTGGTAGGTTCTATGCTACAAATTTAGCACCTTTTTATTAACCAAACAATTTTTCTCAAAGAAAAATTCCCTAAAAGCAGAATTTTAACATTTATTACACAGTTTTATTGCGATGCTTCGCATAATAACGAAAGAAGGAATCGACGAATGCCGAGATTTTACGCTCGATCTTGACGTAAAAGAATTAATTATTTTTATTTGCAGAAATTTGCAGATGTTATTACAACAAAAATTAGCATGGGCTTCGGCGCTGCCGTTCAGTTTCGATTCGGCAACGCGAGAAGCATCTAAAAGTATGTCAGCAACAGATACAGATTCCTACGTTTTTTCGTGCAAAAATATCATCGAGAGGATGAAGTGCAATGCCTATTGTAGCGCGTTCCGGCACAAGCATCATGGAGCGTAAAGATTTACTACTATCTTGTTTTATGCAGCTAACAGACTATGTAAGGAACTAACCTACAGAAATAATAGGCTGACCAAAGAATGTGGAGAGCATGGCGAGGGTCGCGATTGTAAAATTGTGCTCACCACTCAACCAGCGGGTAACCTCATTTGGTCGCTTGCCAACCGCTTCGGCAAGTTGCTTGCGATTCAAACCTTTCTCCTTCATAAGTGCATCCAATCTGTTTGAGATTGCAAAAGAAAGGCGCGTTTCTTCTCTTTTTGCCGGTGGAATTTCATTAAATATTTCTTCAAGGTTGATATTGGCTGTTCTCATAAATCAAAGGTCTTATCGGTTTTGATTTATTTTTCTGTTATCTCTACATTTCCTGAGCGGATTTCCTGCTGAAGGAGATTCTCAAATTTCTGTACATCCGAAAGGAATTGAATTGTGTACATGGTACAGCTATCGCTGCTGTTCACTAAACGGAGTTCAACTTCGCTCATAATACTTTGCCTTTGTTTTTACAACGTAAAGTTAGAAATAATGTTTGACATAAATGTAAAATGTATAATCTTTTTTTAGAGAGCTCATCTTACTGCCTGTCTGTCCCGTGCCACAATGGTACGCTCCACCACGGACTCGGCGAACATCCTGAGATCATCGGGCGTCAGTTCGACACGTACATGGGCGCCCATACCCATGAGATTTTCTATATTGATCATGCTGATGATTTTTAAGATTTG
>CAZOPN010000080.1:0-10918 GCA_964581685.1 uncultured Sangeribacter sp.
GTCAAATATGAATATATTTTCCTTCGTTCCGCAAAGAAATTATCTCAAAAATAAATTGGCATATAATATAAATTAATTTCGAATACTTACTTAATAATTAGCTTCTTTAAATAAGTTTGAATTTTTATAAGGAATGAAAAAATTATCCCTCCTGCCAATTCTGTATTTTTTTATCAACCTGTTCTGTTTCCCCGGTGATCTCGTTGCCGCCACTCCGGCTCCCACTTATACTCCCTCTATTGTGAGCATCAGTGAAGAAAGCGCTATTGAAACTCTCGAATCGGAAGGAGTGAAAATTCTTCGTAGAAGAGGGAATCTGCTCTTATGCTATATTCCTGTTAAGAAAACGACGGTTGATTCTAAATCCGCACAACGCAAAGCTGCCCGAAATATAAGGAATATTCCGGGAATCGACAGAATAGAACACGGGCGTATGCTGATTCCGACAATGGATCTGGCAAAAAAACAATTCGGTGCCGACCGAATCCATTCCGGAGAAGGGCTTCCGGCTGCTTATACCGGAAAAGATGTGGTTGTGGGATTCTGCGATACCGGTTTCGACATTTCTCATATTAACTTTCAGGATAAAGCCGGGGCTTCAAGAGTGAAACGTCTCGTACACTATGACGAATTTTACGGCGGACGCTCTCTTATGGAGGATGAGAAAGAATACAGAAACTGGAAAACGGACGATCCTTTGGGCATGCACGCCACTCACGTCGGCGGGATCATGGCCGGTTCCTACATCCGGTCAGGATATTCGGGAATGGCTCCCGATGCCGATATCGTGGCCACGGTCTCCTCTCTTTCGGAAGTCGGTCTGCTCGCCGGAGCTGAAGATATAATAGAATATGCCCAAAGCGTTGGAAAGCCCGCTGTGATAAATATGTCGGTTTCAAGTTATACCGGCCCGCATGACGGAACTTCCCTTTTCTGCCGGTATCTGGACCTTATCGGAGATGAGGCCATAATATGTATGGCTGCCGGAAACGAAGGGAATCATGCCAATACAATGCCTTTTGATTTCACGGAAGATAAACGCATCGCTTCCGTCAGACTCTCAAGCTATTCATGGACCCAGTTTGACATGTATGGTGCGGTGGATATATGGAGTCGGGATATGACCCCTTTCAAAGCCAGGTTCTGCATATATGACGAGTATGATAAAAAGATTCTATTCCGCAGCGAAACCATTGATTTTTCTGAAACAGACCATTGGCGTATTGACTCTGCCACCGATGGGAATTTTGCAAAATTTTATTCCGGAGCTGTGGAGTTTGATGCCGCTGTATGGCCCGAGAATGATCGCTTCTACCTCACGATGAGTTTCAGCGCATCGACTAAAGAGGCGAGTCCATCCGGCTCATGGGCACGATATAATCTGGCAATGGAAATTGAGGGAGATCCCGGTAGTCATGCCGACTTCTATGCTGACGGAGTCTACACCTTCCTGAAACCCATATCTCAAGAGTTTGGAGTTCCCGGGTCGCAAATGTCGATAAGCGATATTGCTACATCAGACAATTGCATAAGCGTCGGAATGTATTGTAACCGTGTTACGGTTCCCTACATAGACGGAGGCGAACGAACCATCTCCGGAGAACTCGGGACAGTAAGTAGTTTTTCAGCATACGGCACGTTGCCTTCCGGAGAAAAACTTCCGCTCACAGTCGCCCCCGGAGAAGGAATCATATCTTCATGGAGCTCCCATGATATTGCAAACAACACATATCTTGTGCTTAAAATGTCGGCCAAAGAGGTTGTCGGTGGCAAGACGTATTATTGGGGTGAATGCACCGGCACATCCATGTCGACTCCTTACGTAGCGGGAACAATCGCTACATGGCTCGAAGCAAATCCAAATCTAACTTTAAAAGATATCAAGAAGATAATTGCGGAAACTAACATACAGGATTTCCCGGATGCCGACAATCCGCGTCACGGACAAGGCTGGTTTAATCCTTACGAGGGTATTAAAAAAGCAGTAAGCCTGTCTTCAGTGACAGGAGTGGAGACTGACTCAACATCCGCCCGAATAATTCTCTCAGGTAAGACACTCTCCGTGCTTAATCCGGCAGGAGCTCCATTGGAGCTTAAAATATACTCCTCAGCCGGATTAGTCGTGAAATCTGTCGGCGTATCTGCAACCGTAAATGAGATCTCCCTTGACTCCCTTCCCTCCGGAATTTATATAGCGGCAATTCCGGGCTATTCGATTAAAATCAGGATTTAGACTTGACGGAGCACCCGGCCGAGAAGATCTCGTTCTCCGTTAGCGAATTTTACCCGGTAGCTCCGTGTGGCCGGTGTATAACCTAACACTGTCCCTCGGCCGAAAATTTTATGTTCAACTACAGTGCCCGGGGCCATAGGTGCCTCTCCTCCCATACCCAATTCGGATTCGAGCAGATTTACCATATCGCGTGTCCCGTCAAAAAGAGAGGGATCCGGGTTCCCTTTTACTTCAAGTAATTCCGGCGATATTTCAGATATGAACCGGGAGGGATATTTCAATGCGCCCCCATCGCTCATAAAACCTTCCGATTCCAGCAGGAACAGCATGGAGCGTGCTCTCGTAACAGCAACATACATCAGTCTTCGCTCCTCCTCCTCGCCATCCTTGCGACGTTCGCGTATTGAACGGTGATTCGGGAAGACGCCTTCTGTTAGTCCAAGAATGAAAACAACCGGAAATTCAAGACCTTTCGACTGATGAATTGTCATGAGCCGGACTTTTTCTTTGTCAGACGCCTCATGATCGGTATTGGTATATAAGGCGATCTCACGCAGATAACCGACAAGTCCGGCATCTCCATCCTCTATCTGAGACTTCTCGAATTCCTTCATGGAATTTATCAGCTCGGCAAGATTCTCGAGCCTTTCTTCCTCGGCATCAAGTCGATACATATCTCCCAGACCGCTCTCTATCAGCATACGGTCGGTAAGTTCTGAAACCGACAGATATGATGCAAGACTTCTCCCTCTTTCAATCAAGGAAACGAATTCGCGAAGAGACTTGCGGTTGAACGGAGGAGTGTCAAGAATATCACGCAAAGCCGACATCAATGATTTTCCCTCACTATCGGCAATCTCTCGCAGGGCCTTGAGCGATGCGGCTCCGAATTTACGCGACGGTAGATTCACGACTCTCACAAAGGCCACATCATCGTTATCAGAGGCTATGAGTCTTAGATAGCAGATGATATCTTTTATTTCCTTACGTTCGAAAAATCGGACACCTCCCCAGACGCTATACGGTATCTTACGTTTCAACAAAGCTTGCTCCACTTGTCGGGAAAGGAATGATGAACGATATAACACAGCATAGGATGAGGCCGGTTCGCCGTTTTTTATTCCGGCTTCGATCTCGTCAGCTACAAATTCAGCCTCTTCTTTTTCGCTTTTTGTATGATTATATACAGCGCGTCGTTCATTTAGCTTTACTGTAAACAGATCTTTAGGAACTCGCTTCTTATTATTGGCGATTATAGTATTAGCCACCTCAAGTATATCGGGTGTAGACCGATAATTCTCATTAAGAATGATATCTGTCTCCGCAGGAAAATCAATAAAAATCGCCGGATTCGCACCTCGCCACTCATATATGGCCTGATCCGGATCGCCGACAACAAAAAGATTACCATGACGTGAAGAGAGGATATTGAGAAGTTTCCAGTCATCACCCGAACAGTCCTGCACCTCATCTACCATGATGTAGTTGAGCTTATCTGTCCAATATTCTCGGGCATCCCTGAAATGGGTAAGTATATAGATGGTGAAATATATCAGATCATCATAATCAAGTGCATACTGCTTAAGCTGAAGCTTCATATATCTCACTAAAGCATCCGGGGCTGCGGTAGAACTTGCCGGAAGAAGCCAGTTGCTTATATAAGCATCGATATCCATTCCCTTCATTCCTGCCACCTGATGAAGAAATCTCTCGGCAGTGGTCTTCTTCCGATCAATTCCAAATTCAATCATGGCTTGCTTGGCAAGATCACGGGCATCGGATTCATCGATAATCATGAAATTCTTAGGATACCCTATGCGATAGATTTCCTTACGTAGAAATTTAACGCAGAAGCTATGGATCGTACAGACAAAATCATTTACGCTTCCACGATCTACCATTGTGGCGATACGGTGTTTCATCTCCTGAGCAGCCTTATTGGTAAATGTAAGGCAAAGAATGTTTCCGGGAGATATACCAACCTCATTTACAAGATAGGCAAACCGATGGGCCAGCACACGTGTCTTGCCCGAGCCGGCACCGGCAACCACACGCACTTTCCCTTCTGTGGCTTCCACAGCCTCCTGCTGTTTTCTATTAAGCCGGACATTTTTATTAGCGTTTGCCATCAGAAGATTCTCCGTTTACAACTTTTCGCTGCCCTCTATGATTTCGTGAGAAATGAACACCGGGCTTTCAGGGACAGACAAGACATAACGCGAACCCTCGCCCGAGTAGCTGCCATCAAGATGGAGGTCTAAATTCAGCAATAGATCGCACAGACGACAAATAAACATGCCCGATTCATCTATCTGCATCAGTTCATCGGCATTTATGAAATTATCGAATACAAGTTCCTCTTTCTCCGGACCGACCTTAAGACCGGGTACAATGAACGAGAAACCGATGATTCCGCCCTTCTTGTATTCCTTCACTTCAAGATTCACAACCCCGTTGCTGGAGAACTTGATCAGATTTTCTGTCATTCTCCGAAGAAGATATACCAGACATTCTTTGTCAATCAGGAACTCATGCCTTTCGTCAGGAAGTTTTATAGTCAATCCGGAATCTTCAGGAACATCTGTAAAAGCTTGTTTTACAAGCGCATCTACACTTATAGGCCTTACAAAACGAATTCTGTTCTCTCTGCTTATAGCTGCTGTATACAACACATCATTCAGCACATATTCGGCCATATCAAGGGCCGAAACGAGTTTATGCCGACGTTTCTTTATCCGGCGTTCCTCTTCCGGATCATATTTTATGAGATCCTTTCCGGGCAAACCATCCTGCTCCTCATTGTTGTTATAGGCCCGGCTGCTTTCACGTTCGTCAAAAAGCTTACTGATATAACGACGCGCTTTTACCGACATCCGACGATAACGCGACCAATAGAACATTGCAAGAACCAGCAGCAAGCCGAATATCAGCCATCCCCCCATCGTAAGGGTCATAAATCGACGCGTGGACGCGATTTCAGCCTCACGCTGCTCAAGCTCCATCTGGGCGTTGTCTGCTTTGAGTTCACCAACTTCATATCGAATCTCAAGTTCACGCAACTTGCTGGCAGTATTCATATCGTTTACCTCTTTCAACACATCGTCATACTGATCGAGAGCTGAAAGCAGGGTGGTAGAGTCACCAAGGGCACGAGCCGATTCTACAAGCATTTCAAGATAATTGCGCTTATAAGGCACGGAAGTTTCATCTTTCAGACGTGCTTTCAGCATTGGGATAGCAGCTTTATAATCGCCATTGGCCATTGCATGATAAATTCTTGCTCTCGAATTTTCCGTGAAATTCTGGGCAACGTCCGGATTCACTTTTGCAAGCTCGAGGATCTTATTATAGTAATCATTGGCCTCCTCTTTTGTAAGCACCTGATAATTACTGAGGAGTCGGCGGTAGATCACATAATAGTTAGATTCATACTGACGGTATTTACGACCTCTCTTACGATATTTATCTTCAAGTCTTTTGATTACACGAAGAAGGTTTTTATCCGCCTCGACCGCTTTCTCATGGTTGCCGGTGATTGAATATAGAATTGCGGCCTCAGTGTAGAATTGGCTGTAAAAGCCGTCAAGGTGCATATCGCTCTCGTCAATAAGATCGTAAAGACGATCGAGGTAGCCCGTGAGATATTCTCCGTTCGTATCGTTGCCGAGATATTTACAAAGAGTGAAAAGATGGTAGATACGTTCGAATGGATCGGTAGAAGGATGCAGGTCCTCTTCTACAATCCTACTCGCCAATGTACGCTGTCTCTCGGATGCAGGCTCAGTACGAGCTTTCAGTGCCGCACGCTTTATCCGGATAAAAAGTTTTACCTCTTTCTGTTCCCGCGTGTGAGGAAGAAGATCTATTCCATCAAGAAGATGTTGAAAGAGAGTGTCATGATTAGCGATATTAGATGTCTGCAAAAGCACGTCCATGCGCGTCTGATGATCTCCGTTACGCTTGGCTAATCTATATATTTTTTCACCGATTCCAAACTGACGCTGCCGGGGGACGATATCAAAGAGATCCCAAAGTGCGGCAATAGAATCCTCATAGGTCTCCGATTTCATGAGCCTATTGTTAATATCGGCCTCATCTTTAACGGAATATGCATTTGCTATTACCGGAAACAATCCGGCGGCTGCGACCAAAATCGACAGTATTATTTTTTTCATACAGAATATAGTGGAAAGTGCGAGCTCTTTAACCGATTAAATCGGTGTTAAAGAAGACCAAAATTAGTCATTTTTTAACATTTATGCAAATTTTTATTTAATATTCTAAATTTAGAGCCCGTTTCAAAAAAATGGCAGCCGCACGGGCGGCTCCGGTCGAGGGATTTTAGCAAGCTG
Source organism: uncultured Sangeribacter sp. (assembly GCA_964581685.1). Lineage (GTDB taxonomy): Bacteria > Bacteroidota > Bacteroidia > Bacteroidales > Muribaculaceae > Lepagella. The sequence goes on from CAZOPN010000080.1 coordinate 6,586, forward strand.
AAGAGGGAGCGATGCGGGCATCGCGACCGATGAAGCTTGGCTAAAAGCACCGGCCGGAGACGGACAAGGGTGACTTTTTCTTCCCGAAGGCTGTTTCCGTAACCTCTTTTATGCTCTGAGGCATGACGAAGCTCCCCGACTCCTGTACGGGCTAAAACTGATCTCAAAACGAGACGTCTACTCGAAATACCGGAGCATGAAGAAGACGAAGGCGAACAGCGCCATTGACCTTACCGGCGTCTACTCCGGCTTCGGAATGCGGAAGCCCAAGACGCACGCTCCGGCTGTCGATGATGGTCAAGTTCACCCGAGTCGATCCAGGCCCTGAAGTGATAGTAGATAAGGAGAGTAACAGGATGGCTGGTGTCTCCACCGGCAGCCGGTGTAAACGAGGTAATAACTGGCTTCCGGTATTTCGAACGGGCCATGCCTTCGATGCTTTCGGGCCGGTTTGGGAAAGATAATTCTCAGAAGAAGACGCTGATTCTCGCTTATGTTGACGTGATGGAACAAAGGGGGACACAGGTTAAGATTCGGTTATAATTATTTGCAGATCAGACACCAATGCGATCTGAAACATTTCGATATCTTAACGACTGACAGCCTCGTGATTTTCTACCGTCCAGGAGAGAAAGTTACGACCGGAGTCGCATCCTTGGCCGCTTTTTGTCCTTTGGCTCAGTCACATAGCTCGCTATGTTCCCTCGCCTGCAGAACAAAAATCGCCTCAAGGCTGCGACCCGTGCGGCTGCCATTTTTTTGAAACGGGCTCTAATTTTTTCCTCTCATTCATTAGCATTTATTCGATTTCAATTGTTAAATTTGTATTAACCAATATGCCGGTTTTTATATCAGACCGGCTAAAATCAACACAATGAAATCAACACTTTTGAAAAACGCAATGTCTCTGGTCCTGACTCTGGGTGCGGTGTCTTCAGCGATACCGGTCTACCCCCGCAGTGAATTCGACCGTCAATTTGAAACTTATCCATTGTACAATGGCGATGATCTTGAATTAAAAGTCAATGATTCAGGCACGCACTTCCGCCTTTGGAGCCCTAAAGCACAGGATGCTGTTGTAAATCTCTACAACGACGGACGCACAGGCAAACCCTTCCGCGTGCTGCCCATGAAGTTTCATCCTGAGAATGGGACATGGACAGCCTCGGTTTCCGAGAAACTATATGGTAAATTTTATACTTTCAAGATCCTTCACGACGGAGTGTGGAAAAATGAGACTCCCGGAGTGTGGGCCAAAGCCGTGGGAGCAAACGGAAACAGAGCGGCAATCATTGATCTTAAGGACACCGACCCGAAAGGTTGGGATACCGACAAAGGGCCGGAAGTAAGGAATTTTTCAGATGTTATTGTCTATGAAATGCATCACCGCGACATGTCGATGCATCCCACCTCCGGAATCGCAAACAAAGGCAAATTCCTGGCTCTGACCGAAAAAGGGACTCTCTCTCCCGATAGCCTTTCAACGGGTATCGATCACCTCAAGGAACTCGGAATCACGCATGTGCATATCCTCCCATCTTACGATTTCAATTCTGTTGATGAATCGAATCTACAGGACAACGTATACAACTGGGGATATGATCCGCAAAACTACAACGCACCGGAGGGAAGCTACTCCACCAATCCCTCAGACCCTACGGCAAGGATCAGAGAAATGAAAGAGATGATCAAAGCGCTCCATGATGCCGGGATAGGCGTTATTATGGATGTGGTCTACAATCATACCGCACAAAACGACGACTCCAACTTCGAACTGACCGCTCCCGGATATTATCACCGACATCGCAACGACGGTTCTTATTCGGATGCTTCCGGATGTGGGAATGAAACGGCTTCAGATCTGCAGCAGATGCGTGATTTCATCATCAACTCTACAAAATATTGGGCTGATGAATACCATATAGACGGTTTCCGCTTCGACCTTATGGCTATCCATGATATCGAGACAATGAACCGTGTGGCCGAGGAACTGAAAAAAATCAACCCATCGATTTTCGTATACGGTGAGGGTTGGACTGCCGGCGATTCTCCTCTTCCCGTTGAACAACGCGCGCTTAAGGAAAACGTTAGCAAAATGACGGATATAGCCGTTTTCTCCGACGACCTTAGAGATGCTGTTAAAGGTCATTACACCGACGCTTCCGATCGCGGTTTCGCTACGGGCAAACCCGGCCTTGAAGAAACGGTGAAAATTGGAATTGTGGCAGCTACAGATCATCCTCAGGTGGATTATTCAAAAGGAAACAATTCCAAATTCCCGTATTCGGCCTCCCCGGAGATGATTGTGAATTACGTATCCTGTCACGATGATCTCTGTCTCACCGACAAACTGCGTAAATCGATGGAAGGAGAACCTGAAGAGAATATGATTGAAGCAGCCAAGCTCGCACAGACTATTGTCTTCACCTCTCAGGGAACACCCTTCATGTTTGCCGGCGAAGAAATTTTCAGAGATAAGAAAGGAGTGCATAACTCTTATAACCGTCCTGACTCCATCAATGCAATCGACTGGGGAAATAAGAAAAAGTATAACGATCTTTTCAACTATTACAAAGGGCTGACCGCTCTGCGTAAAGCTCACCCGGCATTCCGAATGACGTCTGCCGATGATATCGCACGCAATCTGGTCTTCGACAAAATAGACTCTCGGAAGAATCCAAACCTTATCTCCTATAGTATTAAAAACCATGCTAACGGCGACAAATGGAAAGAGATAAAGGTCATTTTCAACGGAGCCGGCGAATCCCGCCAAGTTTCTGTCCCTAAAGGGAAATGGATTATCGTAGCAAAAGATGGCGAGATAAATCCCGACGGAATGGGACATACAAGAGGTGGCCGGATCATAATTAAGCCTTATTCCGCTCTTATTCTTGCTCAGGAATAAGCTATCCGGCACATGGTAATTCCCGGCCGGATAATATCTTGATTACGCATTTGAATGGTTCTGTTTCCTAAGAGATTCAGAACCATTTAATTTTACGAAGCCAGAAATAAAGTATTCCGGAAAGCATCAGAGAGCCCCCGACTATCAGAAAAAAAACATACGGATTGTTACCGTAAGTGATCGCGACGTTCATTCCATAAAAACTTGCCACAAGAGTTGGAATCATGAGCACTATGGATACGGCCGTCATCTTCTTCATGATGGCATTAACATTATTTGAAATTACAGAAGCAAATGTATCCATAGTGCTTTCAAGGATATCACTATAGATTTTCGCCGTATTGTCAGCCTGTCGGAGCTCGATATCCACGTCTTCAAAAAGATCAGTGTCGTAATCCTTACCATAAACGTGCTCAAGGCGCGAGAGCAGCATGCGGTCGCCTTCAATGGATGTATTGAAAAAGACAAGGGTATTCTGAACCTGTAGCAGATCCAACAGATCTTCATTGCGTACGCTTTTTTCAAGCGAGCGCACCTTACGGGTGACGGCATTCGATATTGTCTTGAGATATTTAAGATACCAGAATGCTGTCGAAAAGATTATTCGCAATACAAAATCGAGCTCTGTAGAGACGGATATACCCTTTATGCGAGTATGCTCAATATAATCTTTCATCTGCTCATTAGCATGAAAACATATTGTAGCAATCACTTCATCATTTGAGATAATACCCAAAGGAATTGTAACGTACGGAGCATCAGAACGTTTCACTTTTATCGGAATACGCACAATCGTGAGACGCCAGCCTCCGTCGCGTTCCACACGCGGACGCTCGTCCGGGTCGGCGATACTCTCTATAAAATCGGCCGGTATACCCATATCTTCTCTTAGAAATCCGAGATCCGCTTCATCCGGAGCCTGCACATCAATCCAGCAACGGGGCGACCATTCCGGCTGCTCTATAAATCCGTTTTCATTCAGGTAAAACTTTCTCATAAATATACTCCATCATGATAGAAAAACACCATAAGCAGCTGTCAAATATATTATTAAAGACTAAGTAAGTATTCAAAATTAAACGTTAGTAAGCAATAATGTTATCTTTTATACTCTCTGCCTTTTCTTTTTGGCCAATTTCTTATTGTCACTCAGTCAAATATGAATATATTTTCCTTCGTTCCGCAAAGAAATTATCACAAAAATAAAGTGGCATATAGTATAAATTAATTTCGAACACTTACTTAACCAAGATAATTTATATGATTCAGCAGCTTTAAAATCTTCTATGCCGTAAATAAGCTGTTATCAGCAACTACTAACAAAAATTGCATAATCCTTTTTTACCGGATTATGCAATTTACGTGTATCTCCATAGGGAGTCGAACCCTAATCGTCGGAACCGGAAGCCCCTGCACAATCTCGGCTAA
>CAZOPN010000081.1:0-10779 GCA_964581685.1 uncultured Sangeribacter sp.
GAAATAAAAACCGCATCGGATGCGACTTGCGGCGCTGCCCGATGCGGTGTATGTGGACGCTCATTCAGAGCGCCAATATAATACTGTCGATGCCTTATTTAATAAGCACTTTCTTAACAGATGTTTTTGAACGAAGAATGTAAATACCGCTTTCGAGGTTATCGCCCGATACGCGTACACCCTGGAGAGTGTAAATTTCCACATCTTCATCAAGCTGTTCAGCCTTGACGGTTTCAATACCGGTAACAATATCGTTCTTCATTACCAAAGAATGAATCTTCAGATCTTTATTATCGGGAGAAGAACAACGGAAAGCAACGCGATATCTACCGGCTGCCGGAAGGTCAAACTTGACAGTGGTGGATTCCGGAGTGTCATGGAGGGCGGTGACAGGAACCGTTTTAACGAGACTGCGCGTATCAGCACCGGGTATAACCAGAGCCTTATTCTTTACCGGCTGATCTTCGGGGGTAGGAGCCGCTGCATCAAGCGAACAAAGATAAACTTCAAACGCTTCTTCGACTTCGGCATCCCCACGAGAGAACGTCAGATCAAGAGAGCAGCCCAGATTCTGAGAGGCCTCAGTACGGAACGGAGGCGTATAAGCCATATAATCCTTACCCTCTGTCTCACCACGATCACTAAATATGATACCTCCATCAAGGCGACAAGTCGAAGTATGCCAGATCTTGGCCGTATTTTCATCAGTGAAATCGGGCTCGTATGGAAGTTCAATCACATCACCAAGAATATGAGTAGGATATTCATAGTTAATGGTGCTCTCATATTCCACATTATTTACAATATCCTTATTAACGGCAGCCACACCATAACGATAAGAACTCCAGACAGCATCAGCCACCTCAGTATCAGTAAATGAAGTCTCTGAAGACTGACCAAGCAGCTCCGGTTCGGCATCAGCTTTCGTTATATCAAGACGATAAACATTGTATTTAAGGGTTTCGGGAGTGAGATAACCGTTATGCACGGAACCTTTGGATGTCTCCGAGATAGTTAAGCCGGTCCATGAGATAGCGGGATCACCATTGTCCTTAATATTTACACTTATTAACATTCCGCTCACCGGTTTCGGATCGTCAAATCCATACCAGACTTTTTCTGAAGCAGCAGCCTCTGAAGCAGAGTCACCGGAATAGCTCACAACCGAGTAGCTGTAGTAACCGCGTGCCGCAAGCTCATCGGTAAACGATACGGCCTTGCCGGGAGTGCACCCATCCCCTGTAAGAGTCTTCACGATTTCAGACGTTTCCTCATCGCCGTCGTAGGCTTTTCTTGTAATCTCAACTTTTGAAACCGATTCGAGATCCTGACCTCCATTAGACTTATCAGGCACTGTGAAAGCTATCTCGGCAGCATTCGCGCCATCAGCAGCCGGAACAGCCGACAGATCGGCCACAGTAGCAGGAATAGTTACTGATTCCTCAATCAAGAGATCATCAATGAAAATTCCGTAAGAATCTTTAAATGATGCTTTGAGACCGAAATAATAAGTTCCGTCGGATTCAGGAGAGAAATAGGCTTCGGCAGTCATCTTCTTATCGGATGCCTGATCAATATATTTACTACCGATCTGCGCCTGGCCATCGATTGTAGCTTCTGCTCCGGCCGTGAAATAGAGGTCGTGGGGAACAGCTTCATAATAGCTGTCATACCAATCGTCAATCTCTTCTTCATCTACCCACGACTTGCAGGATATCTTATAAGTTTTCCCGGCCTCAAGACTGAATGGAGGAGTAATTAGAATAGAGGTGGTGTTATAATAGTTTGCATTGAATTTTACACTACCGACATTTGACCCGTATGTCTGTCTTGTCCATTTATTACTGCTATAATCAGTAACCACAGTGAACATCGACATAGACTCTGCGGTTGAGAAATCTTCAGAGAATGGAAGCTCGGCTGTTCCTCCGGTATAAACTTTATTATCACCATTAAAGGCAGTCGGAGCTGCAATACTCTCATTGCCCTTATATACTGCCTTCACCTGGTACGTATAAAGACCGAGGCCATCGAATCCGGTATTATCTATATAAGGAGGAGCGGCTTTATAATTATCACAGATAAGCACGTATTCGCCGCCATCTTTCGAACGATATATTCTATAGAAAAATTCTTCCGGGTCGATCCAGCCGCCATTCTTACCCTCTTTATGCTCTTCCCATTCAAGATGGACCTCGCCATCCACAAGTTTAACATTAAAGTGGGTAGGATTGCGAACCTCAGCATCTTCTCCAATCCATTCTACTTCCTTTATTCTCGACGAAACACAATCGGAATTCTCTCCCGCAGCAGTAAAGGGAGCAACATAATAATAATATTTTCCAGCCTCCGTGATAGGGATAAGACTGTTCTCACCATCCACAAAAGAAGCGGTTTCCCCGGGGATACCATCAGTTACGGTGCCGATCAAACACTCATTTTTATAGATATCTGCCGGCATGTTTGAAATAGAGCGATAGATATTGGCACTGACGCTACCTTCAATATTCGTTCCGTCAAGATTTTTTGTTGGCCAGGTCCATTTAAGTGTAGCAGAGAGCGAGCCATCCTCAGCAGCCTTGGCTTCCAAAGAAGTAACATTCTGAGGATAGTTTACCATCTTCTCTACCTTAAAACCGGAACACATAAAAGGGAAACCTTTATCATTAGAACCTTTTCTCGGACGGATACCGATATAATAATTCCCATCGACCGTTATGGATAATTTCCTAAAATCGCTCGAGTCAGCAGGCTTATAACTATAACTCGACCCCCAACATTTAAACTGATTATCATCAACCGGCATTGAAACCAGATTTCCCTTATCAGTGCCATAGACAATATAAAAATATGCATCATTATTCCAATTGTCGGTAGTTACATTTGCCTGAACATAGAAAGTCTCACCTGCCTTCATTTCAATAGGTGTAGACAATAAGAGAGTAGGACCAACAGCCCCATCGGCAATCATCGACATTTCGGCATGAGCAATAGCTCCGCCTGCTCCTGCCACCCATGTCCACAGGCCAGTTCCCTCATCCCCGGGCACGACCTCCCACCCGGCATCAAACTCCTCCTGCGATGAAGGAATCTTATACTCTACGGGAGTAGCAGCCACAGGAAATGTCATTGAAAGCGACAATACTAATGCTGCAAACATTGGTAAATTTTTTAACTTCATAAGCATTCCATTTAAAGTATTGTAGTTATGTCTAAAATATCCGGTAAAAACCACTGCCCTTTCCGGACAGCAGTTTTTACCAACTTACCATTCCCTCTCGTCGCACCACCGAAGTGTTATAAGAGAGAATTCAATTATTAACGAATCATCACCTTCTCCGCTTTACGGGAGTGAGGGGTTTCGACACAAAGGAGATAGACACCTCCGGGAAGTCCGGTCTTCGACATTAGTGCCTTATCGCCCATAACCGAGATTTCACGCACGGCAGAACCCGAGAGATCAAAGAGGCGTGCGGAGAATCGGTCGCACCCCGGGGCATAGATATCGAATCCGTTTAGGCTCGTCTCGATAAACACGGCATCCTCCCCGGCGGCCACAATATTCTCAACCGCCGATGAGCCCAGAGCCTTCTTCAATCCGGCGTAAGCATCGATCATTCCGGCTCCCCAGCCCGGCTCGGCGGTGGCGGGAGCAGCAGCTGTAGCCACGGCAATATCGCGGACTTCCTCATAACTCAGATCAGGATTTGCCTGAAGCCACAGAGCGGCGATACCGGCTACATGAGGTGACGATTGAGATGTTCCCGCACACGAAGTCCAATAATACGTCTCTTTCGTTTTGGGCTCTTTATATTCATAATGAATAGGATATACAGCCAAAGCATTTGCGCCGGTACTCAGATATGTGTTCCGTGAGCTGAGGATTGTCTGGCCGGGAGCACAAATCTGCGGCATCTGTCGGCCATCGGGAGTTTCACCAAAGGATGAAAAATAGCTGAGCTCGCCAATCTTCCCGTCCGGATAAGCAGAACCCGGGACGTTTGCCGAAACATAAGAGCCAACAGCAATAGTATTATAACCTGTTGCTATATTGCTGTTGGTGCCGTTTCCGTCACAACGGTCGATTCCCGGAATATTCTTATGTCCGAAATTCATATAAGTGCCGTTGCAATAAATAAATATTTTCTTGCCGGGTTGTCCCGTGACGTGCAGACGCACAAAATTTCGTCCGATAAGCGAGGCTGTGCGCCCCTGAAGATAAAAATTGAGCTGCGCATTATAGCGGTGATTATAAGGGTCTACACCCTTCACGCCTCCCATAAAGCTATTTGAATAAATATCATGGAAAGCTGTACCCTCCGTGACAAGATCTACGCGATTTATCGGTTTGATATAATCGTTGATCATCTCGCCCTGAGAAACATAAAGTGCTTTTTTCTCCGGAATTTCGAGAGTATACTGCGGTTCCTCCGGCTTGGTTTTGCTTATAATTTCAAGAGAAACATCAAAGGGAGTATCATCTTCTGTCCAGATCTCCACCGGCCCGAAGGTTTGGAAAGTGGCATCGACCTCGGTCACACCCTTCACGAGAAGAGTTTTCACCTCAGGCTTATCTTCCGGAAGCTGCTTGATGATTGAAATATCCTGCTGACGTTCGTTACCACCCGCCATACAAATCACAGCGTTGTATTTGTCGGCCACGTCATTGATACCTTCAGTAAACTCATCCGTTCCGTCATGGGGTCCGAGATTATCTCCGAAAGAGAGATTTATCACGCAACGCTTACCCTGTTCCTGCGCATATTTAGCAATACGCTCGATTCCGTCGAGTATCTGGACGTTATATCCGTCGCCACATGCAATAGCTATCTCCGCCCCCGGAGCCATACCCCGGTAGTCGTGCGACGGATCGGCCGGATCGGCGAAAGATCCGCCCATGATTCCGAGCACGTGCGTTCCATGACTTTCATTGGCATCCGTCTCAAAAGTAGAGATACGAGCATCCGTCTCATAAACATCCGGGATAGCCGTCATGCCGTCATAATGCCAAAGCCGTTTCACGCGACGGTTGCCCTCCGAGTCGAAAAAATTAATATGATTTGGATCCACACCCGTATCGAAGAGTCCGATCACCACTCCGGAGCCATCGAAGCCTTTTGGCAGAAGCGTGCCGGCATGAACCTTATCTACACGCGAAGCCTGCCGAGCCATGAGATTGGTTTTCTGCATAAGAGTCGAAACCTTGGCTCCGGTCACGCCGGAAGCGTATGCCACAGTCTGAGCCTGCGAAGGATCCACGCGCACGATCGCCGTTCGCTTACCGATCAGGCTCACAATCTCGCCACCGCGTGCCTGAATATCGCGCAAAGATGCCTCGCCAGAATAGCGAATGATCATCTCCACTTTTCCGTGGCCATCTCGCGGAGCGGAACGACGCTCCGAAATCTTCTCGGCAGCAGGCACGTCTCCCCCGTAAAGAAGCATGGCATCCGACAGCCGCAGCTCGACCTGCGACAGCCCGGAAAACGACATGCAAAGAAGAGGGATAGAAAGTAAAAGTGTTTTTTTCATAAAAAATGAATAAATAATCTAATTCGACCGACTCCACACGGGAGCACAGCCATAAACAAACGGCAGCATCCTTACATAATGCAAAAGTAATAATTTATTTAATTTATGAAGCATTCTTTTAAATTTTTTATCCCTTTTTATTGTTTTTGTTATCTTTTAATGCTATATTTGTTGCGTTGAACCGGAAATATACGAATCAAATCATCAGGATTTTTCAGGCTACAGCATTTTTACATAATTATTCATATTGCCGGGGAGACACATAGCCATTAGTTTTAATAGCTATGTTTAGATCCAATTTCATAAATTTTTATCGGAATGAAAAAAACATTACTTAAAATCTTCGCTGGTATTCTGGCATTTGCATCTATGCCGGCCGTGGCACAGATCACACGCGACGGTGGTCTACGCAACGAGGACCCGGCAGAAATGAAGAATGTCAGGGTGCTTCCCGAAGGATTCTTCAGCAAGACAAAGCAATCTTCCGAAGCGAAAAATGACGGGCCGATCCGTGGTATTTCCTCACAGACCGCCACACCCAAGACCCGCAAAAACGTTTCCAAGAAAGCTCTTGCAAAAACAACGATGACAAAAGTGGCATCAAAGGCTACTTCACTCACAGGCTATCTTTCATATACCGACAACTACTCTGCCGACAGAGGATGGTATAACGTCAAATGGCCGTCGTCTTCCTTTATATGGAAACAACAGACTCAGTTCACTCCGACAGCCGGGTTCACCCGCGACGGATCTCTTTATGCATTCTATACTTACGCCACAACAAGCAATGGCCTCACGGATGCAGGTCTATACGTGCTCGATGTGGCAACCGGAGCAGCAAAAAGCGTGATTCCTTTCGATATCTTCGACGGATACCAGAACTGCGTTACAAACGCGGTTTACGATCCACAGGCCGACGTGGCATACGTTGTGACCCGAAATAAAGATGCCAACGGTTTCATCCTTCAGAAATTCGATCCCAAAACCTTTACTTTCACCAACCTCGGTGTAAACGTGCCGAGCGATTGGCTTGCATTCGGATGGTCGCCCGTTGATTCAACAATTTATATGATTGATGAAAGCGGAATCCTGAAACGCTACGACAGCAAGAGCAAAAAATTTGTTCAGGCAGGTCAGTTCAGTTATGATCTCACCGACTACAGCTCAGTTATGACCTACTCTCCCAAGGATGAAGGCTTCATATTCCTTGCTCCTTCTTGGGAAGAAAATGAAATGGGAGAGGCCGAGACACTCGATGCCCTGCTCGTATCTCTTACGGGAAAAGCCACCTACTTAGGCACCATGAAAAACGATGAACAGTGGACGATTTTTGAATGTGGCGATACATACGTGAATGCCACAGCTCCCGGCGCGCCCACAGTGTCAGCAATTAATATCTCCGGCGCCGCCCTTTCAGGCAATATCGAACTGACCCTCCCCTCAAAACTTGAGAACGGAAACGCAATCTCAGGAAAAGTATACGTGGAATATAGTCTCGACGGCACCCTTCAGAGCGGCACATATTCAGGCAATCCCGGTGAAAAGGTAACGATTCCGGTCAGCGCAGCCGAAGGAAGTCACCGACTTATCTTCACTCCCTATCTGCTTGGCGACGATGGCAAACTCTATGGAAGCGCCTTAATTCTCGACCGCTATTTCGGCAATGACGTTCCGGCAGCTCCGGCCGCTGTTACGCTTACAGAAACAAAAGTGAGCTGGCAGCCGGTCACTTCCGGTGCAAACAACGGCTATATCAATGCAGCCGATGTAAAATATAACGTTTACGTAGATGATCAGCTGATGAACGCTCAGCCCGTTTCCGGGACAAGTCTCGACATCACGATGCCTGCTAACGGCGTTGTGGGCCACGTGGCGAAAGTGACTGCTGTTATCGGCGATAAAGTTTCACAACCGGGCATCTCATCACGTTTCTACGCCGACGGTCCGCTCAGCCTGCCCGTTCGTCTTGTAAAAGATGAGGATCAAGCCGATATGGATGCCGACATGATAAATCTTTTCACTATCGTGAAAGATCCCCTTAATACTGACGAACTCCGCGGCTGGCGTTATGACGACCAAAGTGAGAGAACCGGAGGTTTTTATTGTCTTGCTCCCAAAGTCAGCTCCAAGGGAGATATAGCTGATGAATGGCTATTCCTGCCTGCCATCAACTTCCCGGATAAAGATAAATTCTATAAATTCACGATGGACGTATGGAGTGCAAACCACTATTTCACAAAAACGGAGAAATATGAAGTTACTCTGACACAGCGTCCCTCGGCATCACGTCCTACCGTTATCCGCGGAGAGACCCAAGTTCTGAAAAATAAAGACTTCGAAACTTCTGAGACAGTGTTCCAGGTGCCTGAAGCGGGCGATTGGTATATCGGAATCCATTATATCTCTCCGCTCGATTCATATCGCCTTTATGCGCGCGATTTCCGCGTGGAAGAAGCAAACTCCACAGCCGATGCCCCGGCAGAGGTGACCGAACTGGAGGCTACTGCCGCAGAACGCGGTGAGCTCAAGGCTAACCTTACATTCAAAATGCCGTCAGTTTCCGTTTCAGGAGCTGCTCTTGCCGACAATTCTGAAATCACGGCTACCGCGACAACAGCGGGAGGCTCCGCATCCGTGAAAGGCAAGCCCGGTCAGGCAATGACGCTTGCCGTGCCCACACTACAGGGCGAGAATAGAATAAAAGTGACCACATCTTCTTCAGAAGGTAACGGTAAACTCGCCGAGACTGTAGTTTATACAGGTGTTTATCGCCCCGGAATCGCAATCGTAGACAAAATTATTTCTGACGATAATCAGAAGCTTACCCTCAAGATTGAGCTCGATGATTATAACGAGAATGATGAATGGGCCGGTGCCGATGCCTGTGACGTCACTATCTACCGCCGTATCGGCTCTGAATGGCGTGCGGCAGCTGAAATAGGCAAGGATCGCGAATGGACATTCGACTGTCCCGATCCCACTGTTCAGGATTCATACGAATTCGGTGTAGCCGCCCATAATGCCGCCGGCTATTGCGAGACAATGACTACTCTTGCCGAACATCTCGGCAAAGTCCATATCCTCCCGATGAAAGAGGAATTCACACTTAAAGGAGGTAATCCCACCATCACTTACGAACCGATCACCTTCCAGCACTTATCCTATCTACCGGGCGACTGGGGCTTCTGCAATCCTTCCGATATCGATGATGCAGCTGCCAATCAGAGCGGAATAGCCGTTTACGCCACCTGGGAATCGGAGACTCAGTTGAATCTTCCGAAGTTCTCTACCAAAGGTCTGCACAATGCTAAAGTAGAACTCGGTCTCTTCTTCGGTGATAAGACTCCGGAGCGCATCACGGTCTACGCCACATCGCCCTCCGTCATCATGGAGCCCGTGGCTTCCTTTACCCGTGAATCAGGCTCGGGTTGGGATCACAAGATTGTAAGTCTCCCCTCTTCATGTCAGGATAAGGGATGGGTACAGATCCAGATTCGTGTAAATCTCGTTGGTTACAGCCAGACATTCCTTCTTGAATCGTATGCAGTGGCCAATTATCCTGAAGAGATGATCACCATCACCGGAATAAACGGCCCGTCGAAAGCTGTCGTCGGAGAAACCAACACCTATCGTGTGGATCTGCTCAATGCCGGCGTGAAAGATGCTGCCGTTCCTGATTATGAGTTCACCCTTCTGGGCGACAACGGCGTGATCGGCAACCTTACAGCCATCGATGCTCCCGCCACAATCACCCCCGGAAAGAGCGTAACCCTCAACTTCGCTTACACTGCCAAGGCAGCGGATATGGGCGATGTACTGGCACGCTTCTCTATCTCCGGCCAGCCGGTTTCTTCCGTGAGTGAGATTGACAAAGAGATTAAGGTGCTCAATGCAGCTCTGCCTGTTGTATCCGACCTTAAAGCCACCGTTTCGGAAGATGAGACCCAAGTGGCATTGACCTGGAGTCCGGCTCGTCTGGTAGAGAACTTTGAATCGTGCGATCCTTGGGATTATTCAGAGACACTGCGCGGATTCTCAAATCTCGACCTCGACGGCAATAACGTTTGGTCGATATCTGAAGTATCCTATCCTACGAAGAATTTCCCGAAAGCATATATGGTCTTCTCTGATGCATCAACCGATAATAAGAGTGTTGAGGCTCATTCAGGCGAACAATATCTTATAGGAATGTCTTCTTCAAGAAACGAGACCGACGACTGGCTGATCTCTCCGGAAGTTAAACCCGGCTCTGAATTCTCTTTCTGGATGAATATCTGTGACGCACAGTATCCCGAGATTCTGCTCGTTAAATATTCGACTACCGGTAACGCCACACGCGACTTCAAGGACCTCGAAGGAGGCTATGTATGTCCCGACAAAACCGGATGGCAGCAATATAGCTTCAAACTTCCGGCCGATGCCAAATATTTCGCGCTCCATCACACCGGCGATGACGGTCAGGAACAGTTCGGCCTCATGATCGATGATATCAGTTACGATCCTGCCAATCCGACAGCAGTGATGAAATCATATAACCTTTATCGCGATGATGCGCTGATCGCTTCCGGCCTTCAGACTCCCGGATATGTTGATACTGATATCGATCTTTCCGTGCCTCACCGTTATTATGTGAAGACTCTTGGCGAAGTGAATGGAGAGAATGTTGAGTCCGACCGTTCTAATGTGGTTTGGGCGGCCGATAGTTCGGAGGTGGAAGGAATCGCATCTTCGACATCTTACGAAGTTTCCGGAGCGAAAGGAGCTGTGATTTGCCTCGGCTTTGAAATCGGTACACCGGTTAAGATAGTCAATACCTCTGCCATGAGCGTATATGAAGGTAATGTTGAGAGCACACGGTTCAGCATCGAGCTTCCTGCAGGAATTTACATTGTAAGTTGCGGAAATGCAAAAGCCAAAGTTATCGTAAGATAAGCTTATCAACCACTACTAAATTTAAAAAGCCGTGTCGTAAGTTGAATTTACGACACGGCTTTTTAAGGCCCCATCTCATAAAAAATGGGGCCTTAATTATGGGGGCGGGGCCTCCCGACCGCCGTCGGAATAAACAAAAATTAACCTAATCTTTATGGCTATACTCTAATTTTTTTCATTTTATGTTGATTCTTTAGAGTATAACCGATAACTTTGCGTCAGTAATTTCAAAGAACATATTATGAAGATTATTGAACGACATATTTAGAGCCCATCTCATAAATTTGAGAGCCCCTGGGGTCGCTGGGTTGGAGC
>CAZOPN010000082.1:0-10619 GCA_964581685.1 uncultured Sangeribacter sp.
TATCTCAAAAATAAAGTGGCATATAATATAAATTAATTTCGAACACTTACTTATAAAATAAATTATTCTCCGGCCTCATAAACCGATAGATTTAGTATGGGTTACAGCGCTTCAAAACAAAGGGACTCGAATATGGAGCTGTTGCGTATCATCAGTATGATCATGGTATTGATCGTTCATGCTGACGGAGCTGCTCTCGGCCTCCCGCAACATCCGACGTTGGCGTCGCCGGCACGCGATATATGGAAGTTAGGGGTGGAGGCGGCAGTAATCATAGGGGTTAATTGTTTTACACTCATATCAGGATATTACGGCATCCGGTTGCGTATCCGTTCGGCAGCCTCCTATCTCTTTCAATGCATATTCTATTCTGTGGCTATCGCCACTTTTGCCTGTATATATAACCCGGCGAAATATTCTTTCGGCTTCTGGATGGAGAATTGGCTCATACTCTCCCATACCGACCTATGGTATGTCCCGGCATACTTTATGCTTATGCTCCTAAGTCCCATCATAAACGCAGGGATGGAACACCTTCCGCGACGCAAGAACTTATCAGTCGTCATACTCGTAGTGGCATTTAATCTCTGGTGCGGATGGTTTTGGGAGGGGAAATTTAATCCTACCGGTTATACCGTAATGCAACTGATAATGATATATATGATAGGGAGGCTGATAGCATCCTATCCCCTCCCCTCTGCACGCGGAAGATTGAAATGGGCATTATTATATATAATCTCAATGGCTGGCGTGTTTTTTTCTACATTCCTGTTTCCATTAGCCAAGGCCTTTGCCTACAATTCTCCGGCCGTCTTACTCATGTCCGTCTCATTTTTCTATTGTTTTCTCGGTATAAGGCTGAAATCTGCGATAATCAATTATCTCGCTCGCTCAGCCTTTGCCGTCTATCTTGTCCACAAAGCACCCGTCATCTGGGGAGATTTCCTCAAACCCTTTCTTGTTAAGGAATGGCAGACGCTATCCCTCCCCGAATACACCGTGCTTGTGGTGTCGGGAGCGGTCGCAATCTACTTGATCGTGCTTCTACCCGATATGATACGCCGGAGACTATCAGATAAACTTATAAACGCCGGATACCACCTCTACCACTTTATAAAGCGAAGATAAGCTAATTTTTTTTGACGGAGCCTAAGGACCCCTCTCGTAAATAATCTCCGAATACCGATACCGGGAGTTATGTTAAGATTAAGGAATTTATTATCTTTGCCATATTAAAAAGAATAACCGGACTTTCATCTTTGTAAATTATTCAGGCATGAAACAAGCTTTAATATTACTGACTGCACTTCTTTTAACCAACATATCAAGAGCATCCGGGGATATAACATATAGAGTTAATCCTTCAACAGGGGCCATCGACCAGATCAATATCATTGGCGATCCAAATTCAATGGATTGGCTCATCGCTACAGATGGAAATCAATATCCTTGGGTTACAGACAAGTATGGATGGGGACTCGGTTATATGACTATAAAGAATATTTCAGAGTCAAAGAAAGTTAGCTGGAACATGCCGGAATCAATATCTGATCCGAACCATATCAGCTTCTTGGAGGAGGGAATTAAAATTGATATCAACCGAAATCTTGATAATGGGGAACTTCGTGAGAGTTACACATTTACCAATACTAACCCAATACCGGTCAATATATCTGATATCGGAATTTACACTCCATTCAACGATAATTATCCGGATGCTCCAACATGCCTTACAAACCGTGCGAATGTACATATTTGGGAGGGAGGAAATGCTGCCTACGTGAATGCAGTGAGAATGGGAGGGAAGGCTCCTCATCTTGGAGTTGTTGTAACTTCCGGAGCAATTAAGGGTTATGAGATCTTTGAAAGAGGACTTGAGCGACAAAACTCGCAACAACGTGGGATCTTTGCCCTCAAACTACCGGATATGACACTCCTGCCGGGGAAAAGCTACGTATTGGAATGGAAGATTTTCTCTCACCAGGGTGAAAAAGAGTTTCGAGAAAAGGCTGTGAGGGAAGGCTGTCCGATTATTAGTTGTGATAAATATGTATATGCCTCGGGCGATACCGCTAAAATAAAAGTCAATACTCTTTCAGAGAACGGAATATTCAAAAATGGAGATAAATATTACAAACCTGTTCCAACCGACAATGAATACATCGTCGAAATCCCAATGAATAACATTGGTGAAAATAGAATAATCTATGAATATGACAATGGTAAAACTACATTTTTAGAGCTTCTTGTATTTCCCTCTTTTGAAAAATTAATTGAAGCGCGCGTAAATTTCATAAAAGAGAATCAACAGATGAAAAATAAAAAAGATTCTCGCTTTGGCGCTTATATGGTATATGACAATGAGGGAGATTCCATTTATCTTAATTCCACTCATAACTGCAATCCTCCCGATCGAGATGAGGGCCGCGAACGTGTGGGAATGGGAATAATGCTTGCCAAGTATTATCAATTATATCCAAGAGAAGATATTAAAGAATCATTATTAAGATATTACGATTTTCTCCGGACAAAGCTTCAGGATGAGAATTATAATACGTTCTCCACAACTGATCATAAAAGTGAGAACCGGGGTTATAATTACCCGTGGATTGCCAATTTCTATTTTCAACTGTATAAAATCACCAAAGATAAGAAATATGCTATCGATGGCTATCAAACCCTCCAGGCCCTGTTCCGTCATTTTGGATATGGATTCTATTGTATTGAAATGCCGGTAATGCTTGGACTTGAAGTGCTCCAAGATGCCGGCCTTTCATCAGAATATGATAAACTCAAAGAGGATTATATAAAAACCGGTGATATATTTGTCGAAAACAGCATAAATTATCCCAAACACGAAGTAAATTATGAACAGAGCATCGTGGCTCCTGCAATCAATTTCCTACTTCAGATATATCAGGTAACGGGAGATGAAAAATATTTAAAAGAAGCTGAACGCCAACTGCCGATTTTAGAGGCATTCAACGGTTTTCAACCAAGTTATCATCTAAACGATATCGCTATTCGCCATTGGGATGATTACTGGTTCGGGAAAAGCGAAATGTTCGGTGACACGTTTCCTCATTACTGGAGTGCAGGGACGGGTGCTGTCTTCTATCTATATTCTCAAATCACAGGAAATCCATTATTCCGGAAACGGGCACAAAATATAGTAAATAATAATTTGTGCCTCTTTACTTCCGACGGACGTGGCTATTGCGCATACATTTACCCCGAAAAGGTTGATGGCAGACCGGGGAAATTTTACGATTCATTCGCAAACGATCAGGATTGGGCATTGGTATATTACTTTCTTGTAAATAACAATCTCTATTAACTTCACAACATCCGTTTTCTTTGTAGACCGATCTTAAAATTTACTAAGAATCTTACGCCGTTGTAAGGATGTGTTTCGATCTATGAATCAGGCTATCTGAGCAGGTCGGAACTGCGGGTCCATACTTGTTTGAGGTTAGCCATATCGGGTGTGTTCTGAGCCATTACCCCTACAAGCGGATGAGGGACGTAACACTCTTCAAGACATTCTATTTCTTCCGGTGTAAGCTCAAGATCAACGGCCTTTATCATTCCTGCGAGATGATGCTTCTTTGTGGCACCGACAACAGGCGCAGTCACTTTAGTCAAAAGCCAAGCCAAGGCAACCTCAGTCATTGAAACACCTCGTTTGTCGGCGATTTCAATCACCCGGCGTATTATTCCCTCATCTTGCTTTGCGGAGGCATCATATTTCAGGCGCGCATAGCTGTCTTCTTCAAGCCGCTTGGAGTCTTCTCCCGGGCGTTTTGAGAGTCGTCCGCTGGCAAGCGCGCTATAAGGAGTCATAGCAATATTTTCCTCAGTACATAACGGTTTCATCTCACGTTCCTCTTCACGGAACAAGAGATTGTAGTGGCCCTGAACAGAAATAAACTTTGTCAGATTTTCATACTCTGCTATAGTATTAGCTTTTGCCAGTTGCCAGGCAAAGCAGTTGGAGATTCCAATGTATCTTGCCTTGCCGCTTTTTACTATATCGTGAAGTGTGCGCATCACCTCGTGGATGGGAGTGTTATAGTCCCAGATATGATATATATATACAGATCCACATAGTCCATACCGAGATGGCGGAGGCTCGCATCAATACTCATCTCAATATGCTGTCGGCCGGAAATACCGTTTGCTATATCTTCTTGCGACCGAGGGAGGAACTTGGTGGCCACCACCACATCCTCACGCTTGGCGAAGTCACGCAAAGCACGTCCTACATATTGCTCACTGGTGCCGTTCTGATAACCTATAGCAGTGTCGAAGAAATTTATTCCCCCTTCGATAGCGGTTTTAATGATCTCACGTGTTTCAGGTTCTCCGATTGTCCACGAGTGCTGGCCGTTGGCAGGATCGCCGAATCCCATGCAGCCTAAGCAGATACGCGACACCGTAAGATCCGAGTTCCCTAATTTTGTATATTTCATCTTTATTATTGATAGGTATGTATCATTTAAATTCACATAATAATCTTATAAATAGCCGGTAAAAATTAATCGATATATGTAGCATTTTAAATCTTGAACGCTAAAACTCGCTTTTTGGTTAGCTTTGGTTTTGTCAGTCTAAGATTAATATATTCTCCTTCTTGCCGAAACTTAATCAACTTACAAATAACTTTGTTTTCTCTGCTCATTAATTTTTACCGGCTACTTACAAAATTACTATCAGAAATCCCGGTGGGCGTATCAAATACATCGCACTATGTATCAATTTTACCAATCTATCACTTTCAAAGCCGGAAATCAAATTTTTGTTGCTACATTTGCAGTATGAATAAAATACTCAAAGTCAATTCTCCCGGAGATTACAGCGCATATCTCGGTCAAACCGCCCGTCACCGACTTGTGAGTATTATAGACTATGAGGCTGCTTCACCCATTCGACACAGCCTGAATTATTATGGGGTTTATGGCATCTTCCTTCGTGATGATGCCTCTGTTGATCTGCAATATGGTTGCGGCAGATATGATTACCGAGAATCTACCTTGCTGTGCGTTTCTCCGGGTCAGATAGGAGGCAAAGAGGATAACGGAGAGAAGGTATCGATCTCCGGCTGGGCTCTACTCTTCCACCCCGACATTCTCCACGGCACACGCCTTGAAAAGATAATACGGAATTATTCTTTCTTTGATTATCGCGTCAATGAGGCTCTGCATGTCAGCAAGGAGGAGAGGGATATCATCGTTTCATTGATGAAGGCTATCAGGCGAGAAATTGAGGAGGAGCATGACGGCGAACAGGATGAGATAATCGTAGGCTATATAAATGTATTGTTAAAATACTGCAAAAGATTCTATAACCGCCAGTTTGTCACGAGAAAGCATGAGAATTCAGATATTCTTGCTCGTTTTCAGGAAACCTTAGCTGACTACTATGCCAAAGGACTTCAGTTTCAGCATGGGATTCCCACAATTCAGTTTCTGGCCGACTCCCTCTGTATGTCGCCGAATTATCTCGGCGACTTGATTAAGCGCGTAACCGGCGAAACGGCAGGAAATCATATTAGAAATTTCCTCGTTATACAAGTCAAAAACGAACTCGCGACAGGAAAGACAATCTCCGAAGCGGCATACGATATAGGATTGGAATACCCCCAGCATCTTAGCCGGATGTTCAAGAAACAGACAGGGATGACCCCTACCGAATACCTCAGACAAGTAAAGGATAAATAAAACACAGGGAATTTTACCGAGTAGCTCCTTTGCAGAATAATAAATTCCTCCAATTGTCCCGATAGGTTTTACCAAAACCGCCAAAATTTCATTCAAGGTCAAATGAAGCAGTGGTGGATGCCTTTCGATTGTTACATATTTGATGTGCCTCCGTGAGAAGACACATAATAGTCGCATATTTGCGTGAGGCTCTAACCGCTCGTTTCATCTTGAAGGGCATTCCAGAGCCTCTGAGCGTGGGACGAGTCGGAGATACAGACTCTCAAGTATTCTATGTTAAGTTCCAAATAATTTTTGGAATTTTTTTATAAAGGTAAAAATTGAGCTTTTAGACGCTCACGATAAAATTTTTACTGCAAGTTGGTGGTAAAAATGGAATATAAAATATAAGGTATTGTATTGCTGCCGATTGTTATTCTACTAAATAAATCGTTTGATTTTTCTCCATTCAAAGGTTAGTTTTTTCGCGAGTAAGGGGTCATATATATGGCTGTCTTCAACCCCGGAATAGTCCGCGCCCACACCCTCTAAAGGCTGATTCCATCGGTTTTGTTGATTTCTTCACATTAGCCGCCGGCTCCTTGCTTATTTGGCTTGTGCCGTTGCTTGGCAAAGGAAGGATTATAAACCGTCTCTTCGGCATAATCCTCATCCTGCTCTATGTCGCCTACATGACCTTTACCGTCATCAGAGGCTAACGCCATATCCTTTGAAATATAGATTTTACCTGTGGGTTAAACTATTTTGCTTCAAAATTTGTATATATGAAAAAATATGAGCAATTTTGAAGAGATTTTTAACCCCTAAGTAAATGGATATACGCGAGATATACAAAGGTTGTCTATACAGCATCAAATTTGACGAAGCCGATAACGATGAATACAGCCGTATACTTGCTCTATGGAAAGACCTTGACTATCTTGTCGAATTCTTTAAGGCAAATGCAAAGGAAGTTGATCAACCGTTTTGGCGTGAGGTCGGGTTGAGGCCCGACACGCCTTTTGCTTCTGCCGAGCGGGTAGCCAGTGAAGCGCTTGTATTGGCAGCCCATATCCATGAACTCGCACAAAATGCAAAGGATGACAAAATCCCGGACTTCGAGGATTTCTTTCAACCGTTGGGTGGCAAATATTCTTATGTCCGAGAGTTGGAGCCTCACAAATCATACGGCACATTCAAACCCTCGTTACTCCGATTGTATGCCATAAAACTCGGACGAAATGTTTATCTAATTGTTTTCGGTGGCATCAAACTCGGAAGTACTATACAAAATTCTCCGGGATTGAAAGAACAGGTATTTAACCGGATTGACAATGTAATAACCTTTCTCAAAGCCAATGGCATATTCGAGGGGGATGACTTATAACTTTTATTTTTACAGCTATGAAATTCAATCTTGAAAAACTGCAACAACTCGCGCAACCGCTTCCGGACAATGAGCGTCAGGAGATGGAGTATCAGATAGAGAACCGGGACTGGCTTCTTCTGTCTGTAAGACTGGCTATGAAAATACGGAGAATTATGGAGGCAAAGGGCATAAGCCAATCGGAACTCGCGCGACGTATGGGTGTAACCCCGGCACAAGTTACTAAGATTTTAAGTGGTAGGGAAAACATGGGCTTAAAGACTATCACCAAGGTTCAATCGGCATTAGGCACCCCATTGTTTTCTGTAGAGGTTGAAGATCCCCAAGAGGTATCTATGCAGGAAAGAGTGGTTTATAATCCTTCCTATATGTTTATCAAGAGTGAGCCGGTAGAGAAAATTCTCACTTCCGCATACTCTCAATTTGATATTGTCGCACAAATCGCATTTAGTTGATATGCAAGATCCTATACTTTTCAAGTTCGTCAAGATGGACTTGACTCAGTTTGCCACTTTTACTAATGGCTATAGGGATGAAGATCCAGAAATAGAAATCTTCAACCGTTTCCAATTCGCATACAATTTCGAGGATCATCTTGTGCTCTGCAAGACCATTATTGAACTTTCGAAACAAGAGAAGATTATGCTCAAAGCAGACTTTGACTGCATCTTCAAGATTGACACGGTAAGCGCATCGACAATTGAATCCTCCACCGAGGCAATAATTCCACCGGGCCTACTTGCTCAGTTTGCCTCACTATCTTATGGCTCGCTGCGTGGGGTGATTTACACTAAGGTAATTGATACTCCATTCAGCAAATTCATTCTTCCACCGAATGATGTTGCATCAATTTTCAAAGAGCCACAAAGGTTTTCAAGAAAATACTGAAACGGTATTAAAAAAAATTTTAACGGCTTACCGATAGGGTCGGCATATCCCGTGCAGTAAAGCCGATACGCGACGATTTTATATTAATTATCCTTTAAGAGTCAGTAAATCAAATTAGTCTGATATTGTTGGCTTATTTCCTAAATTTGACACTTATTAGAGCATAAAAACAAAGGTTGGATAATAACCGAAATACCGAACACAATTCTTCGAACCCAGAGGTACTATTCTTTCAATTCCCTTATAATCATGAGATATATAGTAACAGTTGTTTTTTCAATAATTTCAGCCCTTTTGACAGGATGCAAATCTTATACATATAAAGGAGGTTTGACAGATTACGGTATTAAGAATCTTCGGTAAAAATCTACCCCATTTTCATCTTACCCGCTGCATCTTCTACAAATCACTCGGTGAATGCCGATTTTATTCGTTCTTCTATATCTTTAGGAGTTATATCATAGATTGGCTCCAAAGCCGTGAAATTACTATCGGGCTGAAATCGCTCTGATCGCGTCAGCATAGCTAATAGATTTTTGGTCTTTAACTTATGTCCGGAATATTTTAACGCGAGATTTACCATCGCCGATATACTTGTACCGGCTTCAATCAAAGAATATATATCATAATAATCCCTGAATTTGCTTCTACGCAACATTACCTCCATTTTCATCGCTCCTATCGACACCATGTCGGCCAATCTGATATTATTCAAAAAATGGACTTCCTTTTGCACCGGCGAATAATTGGGATTAGCATAGAACGACACCTTAACACCATTGACAACAAACTCAACATGGTCAAGGTCAAGAATTTCACATTGCTCCACTTCTCCGATTGACTCCAATTCACGTTTGATTAAAGGCCAGTCTACCTCTCGCTTCTCACTTTTATTTCTTCGCCACGACATAAAATCAAGGTCCTCACTAAGTCTCGTGCCCAATTGAATAGACAGTGCGGTACCTCCTACCAAACAGTATGGTTTAATACATTCAAGCCGGGACAATGGCTCTATAATTTCAGCAGTGTGAGGAGCAATACCTTTCATGGTTTTCTTTATCGATATAGTCCGGTCACGCGGTTCATGTGCCTTGTTTCAAGCGATTTGAGATAAGCATCGGGATTTTTGGCCTTAAAATAATACCAGGCGAAAAATCTGTTTAACGTGTACAAATAACTACCCTCAGGAACAAGGATATTTTTCCATGCATCTTTGATTTTCTTATACGAAAAAATGGCAAACAATTGTTTGATTTCAGGCAGGTCGAGATAACGCATAGTCATGGCGATGAGGTCGGCATCATCAATTGTCGCCAAGCTCACAGAGTTCTGGTCGTATGACCAAAAAGCATGCTCCTCCTTCAATTTATCCACAAGCATACTTTTCACTTCGAGTATCTTTTCTTTATCTCTGATAATCATTCGTTTTCTCCTAATAAATGCAAATATAATGAAATTTCACAATATATAAAAATACAGACCAAAATCAAACCGCTGAAATTATTCCTCCGTAATAAAAACGAATACCCTGGCACCTCTCTCAAAAATCTCGGATTAATTCAACTCAAATTTGTGTAATCTAAGATTTAATACTAACTTTGTAGGGGAAACTATAACTGAATGCCAATGAAATAAAGACTAATAATTTAGTTAAGCACCATAGAATAGGAAAAAGCGTTTTTGCTGAATCTGGTATCTGAAACTTCGACAATTTCAAACCATCCAGGAGTAAAGCGAAAATGCTCACGTCATAGGCGTGGGCTTTACTCGTTTATTTGGATGGTAGGTAGTCGAAGACCTCAGATACAGATAAACCGAGTTTGTCCGCGCTTTTTTTGTGCATTAACCAAACATCTATTTGAGGACACTACAGTTAAGAAATTAAGTTTTGAAAAAATGAAGAAATTATTAATAGTACTTATTGCAGTTTTTGCTGTTGCATTTACAAATTACGCAAACACACGTGATACATGCGTAATAAAAGGTGGCAACGGCGCATCAGTAGTCGCTGACGTGACTGGAATAGGTCCCAATGAAGTAAATGTTAATTTATGTAATGATGCTTCATCATACGTAAACTTAACAGTTACCGTAAAAGTATATAAACAGTCAGTTTCAGGCAAAGAATATCGTTCGGGGTCTAAAACTTTTACAGTTAAACCAGGCGAAACTCCTGTAACTATATCCCTTAATGGAGAAAAGTGGGTCGACACTTTCCAAGTTTCAGTTGAAAGTGTAATTGTTTCCGGAGCACGATGTGAATAACCAATACCTTTCCTTCGAATTAGAGACTGCGCAAAATAATCTTCAATTGCGCAGTCTTTTCATCTTTATTGCAGTATTCCGGCAACCTATGCTGACTGTTCTTTCTCCACAAGCTACGAAAGTGCTTCGCGATAACCGAGCAGTGAGGACAGTCCGCCAAACTCCGTTCTCCACTCCGTAGCTTCAGTCATTGCCCGTAGGTCATAGGTTCCGTAAAAAACCACTTATGATTTACGACCGTTTCGGTAGTCGGCTCAAGGATTGTCTTCTGCAATTCCATTCCACTTTGCATGACACATTGCTTCACTTCGGCTCGACTGTTATTGTATTCCATTCCCATAAACAAACTTTTCGTACCTTCAAAAAAGCTAACTAATACA
>CAZOPN010000083.1:0-9915 GCA_964581685.1 uncultured Sangeribacter sp.
CGCTATGCTCAATCGCTCAAAAGTCAAAAATCGCTCCAACCCAGCGACCCCAGGGACACTCAAATTTATGAGATGGGCTCTTAGATAAGTGGCTTATTTTTGTATCCGGGAAGTTATGTATTCCACCATTTTATCAGGCTGATTACATCCCAATACATATTTTTTTCCATTCTTCATGGTAACGAGAAAGCAATCGGAAGATTTTCCGAAGAAACCGTAATATTTGCCGATACCCTTTTCTCTAAAAATACCCCAATAGCCCATAAAGCCTCCTGAAGCACAGATTCTAATTGCGCCCGCATCCGGTTGAAATAATTCAACAGTTTTTACATCACACATCGGTAGTTTTTTACTCCGTAACAGACTACCTAAAACAATATACCGATTATCTGTCTTAAGGTAGGCAACCCCAAAAAATAACCCAGAGACATAGAGTATAATGAAAATAGCCAACAGAGAAAAAAAAGCAGGTTCTTCTCTAACTGTTGCAATGCAACCAATAAACAGCACCCCGAACAAGATTGCTGTAAGAAGGATGGCAAACCGACTATAGGATATTTTTAACTTCATAATACGTGCGAAAATATAACGCAAAGATACAATTAAACTGCGTATTCTCAAAGATTAATGGGCATAATGAGCAGTTTCTAAATATATCAGAATATAGCGTTAAAAATCGAATGTTAGTTTCAAACGCAAGGTCTTGCAGAAAAATAAAAAAGCCCCCGACATCACTGCCAAGGACTTCCATTCTTGCATGAAGAAAATTGCTATTTTGTACGTCCTGATTGATCTTCTTTAGAAGCCCGGTATACACCATTGACTTTGTCTCGTCCAAATCTAAAGCTTATCCCCAATAAGACATAGGCTGTATGTGCATTAAAGGTTTGTCGGATTGTATAATCGCCATAATACTCCTTAGAACGAGTCTTGTTCCAACCGAAAATATCGTTTGCTTTCAATTGCAGACTGAGACGGTTTTTGAGCAACATATATCTCAATGAAAGATTGAACAATTGGAACGATTCATAGTTTATCATATTCTGCTGCCATGGAAAAAAGTGGGTGAACTGAGCGCTAAATATCAAGGTCTTCTGTCGGTTCAGCATTACATTAGTTGAAACTTCAAGTTTACCCGACCAGTCGTCCATTTCATTAAGTTTGAAATCGGGAATAGTACTGTGCGAATATGACCGGAAGACTTCACCCCCAACTTTAATCTCCCAACGCTCAAAAAAATTACGTTTATAGTCAGCATATAGTCCTGTTTTATTTGTTGAAAGACAATTATACGGGATTGTACTTATCAAATTATTTTCATTGAAGCGTCGAATATAACCTATTCCATCAGATGCGAAAGAAGTATATAGCACAACATAGAGACCACCGAGACCATAGTAATTAAGTTCAGCATTATTATATATCGTTGGTTTTAGATTGGGGTTACCTGCCGCATATTCATCGATTGTAGAATAATATTTAAAAGGATTCAATTCCCACAGATTTGGCCGTTCCATCCCCATTGAGTAACTTACATTGAATGATCCGATACCATTTTTATTCCATGATAAATTGACCGTTGGAAACAGATGACCATATTTATCCTTATCTATTTGCGAGGTAGATAACTGGTTACCTTTAGTCCAAGTGTATTCATAGCGTAATCCAACTTTACCCCAAAGCCCTGAGCCAAGAGAACGCGAGGCTGTCAGATAGACGGCAGCAATCCGTTCTCGATAATCAAACAGGTTTACTTCTCTGGAAGGTAAAGTCATAAAATTCGGTTCTCTTATATTATACAGATGATTGTCAGATGAGTTAAGAATATCAGTGAAAGCAGCTCCGGTTTCCAACTGGATAAATGTATACGGCAAATTAATATCAACCTTTCCACTATGAAATCGATAATTGGTTTTCCCATCTTCATTAATATGAAAATTGTCATTGCTATTGTCGTAAGATGTTACAATATCTGACGAAGCAGGACTATGCCGGTTGAAGAAGTTATAGGTCAGTTGTAAAGTTTCGCCTTTTTTGCCAAAAGTCCAGTCGTAAAAACCGGTTAAGGTCAAGGCATTATTAGGACGGGATTTGATGAAAGACAACGAAGATGATGTAAAACTCCCATAATCGGTGAAATTATCTCCGTTATTAGAAATTTTTTCATAATTAAAATTTGCAATCACACCTATATTCATATTAGAAGTAAATTTAAATCTGAAAAGAGCATTGATACCGGTATCAAACAGATGTGAATGTGTTCTGGAAAATGAAATACGAGAGGTGGATTTATCAGAAAATGTATATTCCATATCGTTGTCGTTGGTTGTGTAATAGTTTGAGACGGCGGCATCAAGCGACAAATCAATCTTCCGCGTAGTATGGCTTATGCTGCCACTGGAATATTCACGCAGCTTATTTCCTTGATTTAGGGAACCATACACACTTCCACGTGTGCCAAGGGTTTCATTTCGAGTGGTAATGGAAATATAAACCGCATTTGGTTCGACTGTATATCGGGAGGGAGGTGTTGTAAGGAGTTCTATCTTCTCAATATCTTCGGCTCGTAGATTTTGCAAACGCATCGACATGGCGGGGGGATCGAGTTCCATCAACACACCGTCGATAATATATCGTATATTACCTTTACCGGCAACGCCCACTGAACCATTGTTTACAGACACGCGGGGGATACGGTCAAGTATAGCCAAGGCATCAAGACCCTTGGCATAAGGATCATTCTTAACAAGATATATAAGTTTACCCTCCTGTTGTTTAACTACGGGACGTTTGGCCACCACTACAACCTCGTTAAGTTCATATTCTTTTTCCCATAAAGCCGCTAAAGAATCGTTTGTTTCCCGGGCGAAAAGAGACGAAGGGAGCATGGCCGCTCCAAAAAGCAGCTTACTAAAAATTTTCATATATGTGTAGTTTGGAGTTACTTAAATGCTTTCAATGGTCCTTTTATAAAGAGATAACAGCCATTATTATCATCATAACTAAGGCCTATATAAATTTCTTCTCCATTGTTTAGGATGATCATTGAGCGAAACCTTGTTCCATTGGATATTATATCTTGGGAACGGGATGCTTTCGATAAATCTTTTTCAAATAGTTGCGAGACCTTGTTGATGAGAGATTTGTTATTGGTTACAGAAAATCCCCGAAAATACTTTTCCTGAGTTTTTATGACATTGATAGAAATACTCTTATTTGTATTATAGGAGCCATTAAACAGCTGCTCAACATGCAGGTTGGGAGACTTTGCAAATGAGCATAATGAGATAAAAGATAAAATTATAATTAATATATATTTTTTCATAATCGGGTAAATTAATTGCTTATTGTTTCATTGATAATGTTATTAGCTCTGATCATGTAGTCACTTTCCGTCAAAGAAGCGTAATTCATCAGAGAATCAGCCTTTGCCATTGCAAGATTGTTGGCTTCGACAGCTTCGTTATGGTTCAAACGCTTCCCAAAGCTATAGGCGGCAACGTACATCTTGGAATTGCTCTCATAAAGACTCGACGTTCGGGGTGAAGCAATATATAAAGCAACACTAACAACCAAAGCAAAACCGGCTGCCGCCCCGGCAAAATACTTCCAATTCCAAAATTTTTTCGTTCGAATAATTGTAGTTTTATTCGACCGGGGGAGCAATTGCAGCTTCATAAGAGACTTAACCTCGTCGATAGAGGGCGAAGTAAGAGATGTAGTGCAAAGAATATATTCCAATTCTTTTTCCTCCAAGACAGATAACTTGCAATCCATATAAAGACGACAAAGCACGTCTATTTCTTCTGCGGTAAGAGTTAATTCGTCAGTCTTCATCTGTCTAAAATCTTAATGTTTTCACGAATTCGTTTACGAGCGCGGCTCACATTCATTCTGACTGCCTCTACCGATATACCCATGAATTTTGAAATTTCCTCATATTCCATGCATTCATAAGTGACCATATTGAAGATCTTTTTTTGCATATCAGTTAAGCCTGTTAAAATCAGTCGCTCATATTCAGCTAAATTCTCTGTCGGTATCTGGCAACTTTCTAAAGTTGCAATATTTGATTCATCCATTTGAACCGTATGTTTGCAACGCAGATGATCGATACAGGTGTTTCGAAGAACATGAACCAATTTATTGCGAGCCTCTGCATCTGAATTTATTTCATTTTTCGACCACAACTTTTCAAAAGTGTCCTGAATAGCATCCCTGGCATCCTCTTCATCATGAAGAAGCCTCATTGCAATTCGATGCATTTTGCTTCGAATGTCAAGGAATGTCGATGTCAGCACGTCTTTTTTCATTGTGTTCTACTATTAATACGATTGAGAAGCATAAACGTAACATGGAATTTGACTTTTTTAATGTATTATTATGAGCAACTATCGTATTTTATTAGATCGGGGTTTGGCTTCCACCTGATTCACAACTGTTTTCATAAGTTATCTTCAGATTAAATGGTTGTTCTCCTTAAAATTTTAATCCGGATCTCGAACCCCGCACTCAGTTAAGTCAATTTCATTACAGAGACTTTCCGCAGATTTTCGGAATAGCACACACACTCCGAAAAGTTTGCCTGTCAGGATCCGGTTTGAACCATCGCACATCCAAATACGTTTTGTTTAAGCAGTTAAAGATGTTTCCGGAGAATAAATTTAAATTAAAGAATAATCATGGCTCAAACACAAACCACAAAGAAGGTAGCCGATCAAGTGGCTGAAATGATTGCTGATGCAGGTATTAAACACTTATATGCCATAACAGGAGATAGTCTGAACGACCTTACAGAAGCTCTTGTAAAGGATGGCAGGGTAAAATTTATTCATGTTCGGCATGAGGAATCGGGGGCTTTCGCGGCAAGTGCAGAGGCACAACTAACGGGGAAATTGGCGGCATGTGCCGGTAGCAGCGGACCGGGACATGTCCATCTGATAAACGGCTTATATGACGCACAGCGAAGTAATGCACCGGTTCTGGCAATTGCCTCGACATGTGCCTCGGCAATGTTCGGCACAGAATATTTCCAAGAAACAAATCCTATTCTCCTGTTCAGTAATTGCAATGTATATAATGAGATGGCAACTACGCCAACTCAGGTTCCACACATTCTTCAGGCAGCCATGCAGGAAGCAATCGGAAGGGGAGGCGTAGGAATAATCGGTCTGCCGGCAGATGTAATCAATCAACAGGCGATTGACTCTTATGCATCAACCTTACCTTTGTATACACAGCGACTTCCGGAACCATCGGAGAAAGATGTTACATCGGCTGCCGAATTGATAAATAATGCTGAATCAGTTGCTATTTTTGCAGGATCGGGAGCCAAGGACGCAGCTGAAATTGTAAATACAATATCAGAAAAATTGCATGCTCCGGTCGTGACAACATACAAGAGCCAACTTGAGATTGCGGGAAAATGCAAAAACTACATCGGGCATTTAGGTTATCTCGGAATGTGGGCCGCAGAAAATGCCATTGCATCAGCCGACGTAATCCTAATAATAGGAATGAATTTTCCATATCCCGGATTTTTTCCAACTGATAAGAAAATTATCCAGATTGATATAAGAGCCGAGCGTCTTGGCCGAAAGACAAAAGTGGATGTTGGTGTCAGAGCTGATGCCCGTCTATTCCTTTCGGAATTACTTCCGAAGATAAAAGAAAAGAAGGAAAGGTCTTTTCTCGATAAAGCTTTATCTGATTACACATTAATTCAAAAAGAATTTGTAAAGCCGGTGAACCATCCCGGAGTCAAGGGTTCCATCAGGCCGGAATTTATGCTAAGTTTGCTTGATGAGATGGCTGATGAAAATGCTGTTTTTACTGTCGATACGGGAATGAACAATGTCTGGACCTCACATTATCTTACAGCCAAGACCGACCGCAAGATGATAGGATCGTTCACGCATGGTTCCATGGCTAATGCAATGCCTATGGCAATTGGAGCAAAGTGCGCATGTCCGGATCGCCAGGTAATAGCTATCTGCGGCGACGGAGGCTTTTCCATGCTTATGGGGGAACTTCTTACCATAGTGCAATACAATCTTCCGGTTAAAATTTTGATAGCAGACAACCGTAGTCTGGCTTTCGTGAAGTGGGAAATGGAGATGGCAGGGCTCGCCCCTAATGAAACAGATCTCATAAATCCGGATTTCGGAAAAATGGGGGAAATCATCGGTTTCCATTCTGAGACAGTCGATAATCCTGCTGAGCTGAAGGAGGCTATGAAACGTTGGCTTGAAGCGGAAGGACCAGCCCTGCTATCTGTTATAACTGACAAGGATGCTGCTTCATTCAGTTTTTCTAAAGAATTGATGGATTCAGCTAAACCCGGAAATCCTCTCAGTAATTTTATACCTTTAGGTAGTTGAGAAAATCATTGTGAAGAAGTCTCTACCGGTAAAGACGGAAAGCTGATAATTATTTTAAGTCATCGGCTGTAAACCTGAATTCAAATAATAAAGTGCCTTCCCGGTCAAGGTATGTATAATGAAGTGTAATGTTTTCTTCCTCAATCTCAACTAAATAATTCGGGCTCATGTTGGCTCGTAAATTATTTATCAGATTTATACGATTATTTTGAATGATAGTGTCAGTTAGACTCTCATTTTCAATATCACCCTCTATTCTATATATCCAATTAGCTTCCTTGCCTTCGACAAAAGCGTCGGTTAGATAAATACCTTCAACTATTTTTAGAGGAAAATGAATATTTGAAAATGTGGATTGCAGCATTTCCAAATATGGTTTTAGAGATGATGTATCCCCGTTCTTGAGTTTTTCAAAGACTATAGGAATGGCCGTAGCAGGGACCCTGATAGTTTCAGTAGTATTTTGTCCATTCGCAGAGGGGCTGGTTATATTTATCATATAGCCGGCCTCAGCATCTATCATGGAAATTGCAAAAATTTCATCATATCCTGTCAGAAGTTGTGCAATTCCATTTTCTGATGAAGCATTCTTAACTACAGACTCAACAAATTCAGGATTTAGCAAATAATTAATGACAAGCATTTTATTACTTTTATCCACACCTATATTAGTGAGAACTATGCCAGGACCAATATTATATGGAAAAACAATATTACTATGCAGGGAATCAACTACCTCCGCAAAACGCTCAATATTGCTTGTTTGAGCAGTAGCTGAAGATACAGAAAAACACAAATATATCAGGAGCAGGATATATTTAACACAATGGGACATAATGCGAAATTTTATAAATAACAATACATCTAATTTAGTTATAATTGCATTTATAATTAAATTAAACAATCTATGTAGCGTAACGAATTTTGGACTATCATGTATTGTTAAACTTATTTTAAATCTCTAATAATTGATATAATCAAGATAAATATAAGTCTGCGTTGATTTTCCTCTATTCCCTATAGTAATATTGGTCTGATTAATCACTCGGTAAGGCCATCCGGATGAAATAAAATCAGAACTAAAGTATGAATCGTATACACAATCTTCGGTGACTTGCTTATCAAAAAACTGGTTAAAAGAATCAGTAATGGTATCATTATCCATAGATATCACCAATCCTTCCACTAATTCTTTCATATCTTTTTGCGGTATTAAATTGATAACCTCTGTCGAAATCTGATAAGACCAATCGGTTGTGTCTAATTCAACTTTCGTATATGTATCATTCTCAAAAGATTTTTCCGATGCAGCTTCATGTGAATGAGTTGATCCAATATTGTAGACAAGACCATGGCAAAGAAATAAAAGCTTCAATTCTTCCAAATAACCGTCAACTAATTTATCAGAATCCACCTCTTTAATTATTTTTGCAAGATCGAAACCGGAATCTTTAAGACCGGCTATCTCCGGTAATTGCAACAACTCTTTCATAGACTCCTTGAAAAGACTTTTTGCCTGTTTCTTTATCTTGCCAATGTTGTTATATTTCGTAATTGTTCCATATTCATCAGTTTCAAAATTGATTGTAGTTCCAATAATCTTCTTACTCAATTTTTCAGCAAGTTTGTTCTGTATATTTCCTAAATCGGATTCCGATACAGAATCACATTTGAAATCCAGAAAGGTATAATCCATTTTGAAACCTTTCGGCGTTGCATCGGTAACAGTTAATCTCACCTTTGTAGAAATACCCGCAGTCTTTATTGTATCATTAGGCTCTAATTTCCAGACACTTTCGTTTATCCAATAGACAAGCGTATCATTTTTAGAAAAGAATCCAATGACATAAAGCGTGGAATCCTGTTCATTTATTGAAGGTTCAAGATTATTGGACTGTGCCCGTGAAAATACTGTTCCAGTTAAAATGAATACCCATATTAGAATAAGAAAAAGAATAAATTTTCTCATTTTCGTAATTTTATTAAAAAAATTATTATAAGTAGGAATTGAAAAATTAATTCAATCTTAATATCCATAATTTTTACATATTGACTTCACTTATTAAATATTAGCATGAAGTTCTTTTTCGTCGAAGCAAATTACGCATCCTTTTCCAGCCTTCCTTCCCTAAAATTAGAATTGCAATATATTGAGTGGCCTTGGCAAAACCAAAAAAGACAACCCATAAAGCCCCCTTCCATTCTAAAGATATTGGTAAAAGCATCTGAGCAAAGGAGACAATATAACATAGTGCACAAAGACACGCTATAAACACTCCCGTACGAAAACTCAAACGAGAGAACCATCTTCGTGACTTTAGATATAAGTCTTTTGTGATTTTCATTTTACAAAAATAAAATCTTTCTATGGTTATACAAAGAATAATTAATAAGTAAGTGTTGAAAAAATAAAATCCATTAATCTTAAATCCAACACTTACTTATTTAATTCATGTTTTTAAGAATTTGATTATATTTGTAAAAAAATCTCATGATGTTGGCATGAGCAATTCTAAATATTTCGAAAATAGTCAAAGATCAGTTATCAGAGATATGTATATAACAGATCTTCTTTAAATCTTATAAGTTTTTTTTATGCGGAATTATCAATTCGTAAATAGAGTATGCACATTTATTTTATTGCTTTGTTTAACCCATTTTTATAGCATCTCACAGATTTATGTATCTGAAAACAATGTAAAAGAGGGTGCCGTTCAACTCGATGATTGCACATTGCTTGTTGATTCTTCAGAAAATATTCTTGTAAAAACAGTATCCGGATTATTTGTAAGTGATATTCAAAGTGTAACCGGAAAAAATATCGAAATTTCCTATCAACCCAACTCGTCATCTTTAATTATACTTGGAACGACAAAAAGCCGTCATATAAGAGAACTTATAAAGCGTAAGAAAATAGATGTTTCCGAAATTGAGAACTCAACGGAACGATTTAAAATAGCCATAGTTGATTCTCCTTTTAAAGGAGTGTCCAAAAGTCTTGTTATTGTGGGAAGTGACCCACGTGGGTTAGCCTACGGAGTTCTGACAATCAGTGAAAAAATAGGAGTCTCTCCATGGTATTGGTGGGCGGATGTACCTGTTAAGACTAAAAAGCGTATTTACATTTCAGGGAATTATACGTCGCGAACTCCGAGTGTAAGATATCGCGGAATTTTCCTAAATGATGAAGATTGGGGATTAAAACCGTGGGCAGAGAAAACGTTCGAACCTGAATGCGGAAATATCGGACCAAAGACTTATGCGAAGATATGTGAACTGATTTTAAGATTAAAGGGGAATATGCTTGCTCCGGCCATGCATTCCTGCTCTACTCCGTTTTATCATATAGATGAAAATAAATTGGTAGCAGATAGTTTTGGGATAATGATCACCACATCCCATTGTGAACCACTTCTTTTTAACAACGCATCAAAATTGGAATGGGATTCTCAAGCAGATGGGGAATGGAACTATAAAACCAACCGGACTACTATTTACAATAAGCTTGACAATAGAATTAAGACAGCATCCAAAT
>CAZOPN010000084.1:0-9452 GCA_964581685.1 uncultured Sangeribacter sp.
CATCTTCCTGCTTATTCCTATCCGTCTCTGCAATGACACAAATTTCATGACTCGTTTTCTCAATTCAGGAGTTCCCACATCGAAAAGATCATTAGGCCACCATTGCGCAAGACGTTCTGTTGATCCCCCATTCCACTTTGGAGTTGGGAAAGAATGATATTCTAAAAATTCCTTTCCTTCATTTCGTTCAAAAAAAGTTTTGAAAAAAGAAAGTGGATATAACGGAAAGTCTTCTCCACTCAGCAGATGAACATATCCATATTCTCCACGTCTTAAAGCCTCATTAATCAGAAAGATTTCTGCCCGGAGAATATTGATTCCTCCCCATCTTACCCTGAATTTACGATAGACTGCTATATCCGGAAATTCTTCTCTGATTCCGGCTTCCACTTCAGATGAATAATCGGCACGCCTGTCGATATGAATAAAGACATCAATATCTTTATCATTAAAATATTCCGCCAATCTCGAAAGATTCCGGATATTCCTATGCCACAAAATAATTACTGCATGACGCATATTATAATTCCTGAAAAAGAATTTACCGGAAAAATGTCTTTATATACTCCCTTAGCTCATTCGGCATCATACCACAAACTTTCGCCAATTCAGTCCGTGTGCATAGCATAGTCTCCGGATCTTTGGCACGACTGTTTATTCCTCTCGGATGGCTGAGATGATACATTTCACCCTTGGTTCTTTTAGGGGTCTCACCAATTATTTCAAGCCTTTTCCATCTTTCGACATCTTCAGGACCCCAGCCTGTAAAATTCTCGTTTTCGCCACCAAAGCTCATATATCGAACCCGATCCACAATAAAACCGCCTCCTACAGAATGATACGCGCACATCAGCAAAGAATTCTGAGGGAAGTCAGATAAAACCCGGATATCAAGACTCCGTGCAAAACAATTGGAAAAAAATTCCATCGTATTTCGAAGACGGCCTCCGTATGGATAGACCATCACGGATTTCTCATTCTTCAATATTTCAAGGGCTTCCTCTATCTGACCGACAGGCACCACGACATCCGCATCCCATACCGCTGCAAAACGGGTGGTGCAACGTTTTAACATCATATTTATATAGCGTGTTCGATGATAGATTTCCTTCTTGTCTTCCACAAACAGATAATCAATTCGCGAATCGACAGGCAACTCGACACGTGGGCAACTATCAGCCTCAAGGACAATGAAATTCGCATCACTGCTCTTATGAAAATATTCCACAACCGCATGCAGATTACGCAGCCTCTCCGGAGAATCAATTCTCACGGGAATACAAAAAGTAAGCTCAGATAAAGAGGCGGGATGAAGTGATGAACAAGCTTCCTCGTTTATATTCTTCTCACAGCTTATTTCATTTACTTTTAATTTTTTATTATATTCTAAAAATTCTTCCGAGTGCATTATCGAACGGAATAAACCTTTATCTTCATTATCGGCCAACAATCCCAAACCGATGCCTAACATCTCACGCCAACCGATTTCTCCGGCATCGAGTCGATGTATAATTCTTTCAACTCGATTATCGTTAAGTAAACAGTCAAGAATCGACTCATCGCGATATAACCATGCATAATAACCGGCTTCGTTTATCTGATTCAACTGCTCATCATCGTTTAAGTCGCTGTCGAAGTTTGTGTCCCCACTGATAATCCGGCGAAGAATCATCCCGTGAACATCATTGTTAAAGCCTCGGGCATTAACAAAATCATAGAGCAGGCAGGCAAGTTCAAGCGTCTTGTAAGGATAGAATCGCTCCCGATAGGCATAGCCTAAAAACCAGGCCATTGAATGAAGCTGACATTCCGAAAGCATTTCAGGACAGAATACAGGCGGGTGCGATTCTTTAAGCAAATACCCGCATTCCTCCACAAAACTTATTAATCTTTCGCGATATTCGAGTCTCTTCAGCGGATCATTTATGATCTCATGCATGTCACGCATAATGACCGCATCCGAAAGAAGAGGGTCTTCCATACATATCTTGACCGGGACACAGCCATAAATAAAAAATTCCTCTTCCCGGATATTTTCAAGCATTTTGATCATCGCGTCCGAGAGCGTGACCATTTCCTCCTTCAGAAGAAATCTAAGAACAGGTATAATCCCCCACTTCCCCCGTAGCAGTCCCTTAGGCAATGAATGCAATTCATTTACGGTGGCACGAAGGAGTTTCCCCCCTCGGTCCGCAAAGGCTTCCTCTCCCGTTCTGCCGGCATAGGCGAGCAGGAAAGCGGCGACTCCCAGACGCCCTTCAACTATGCCCCCCGATGAGATATCAGGATCACGCATAATAGCCCGGCTGATACTTTCAATAAGTCTTGACCTCTTCATAATCCGAGTTCGAGTTGATTTTTAACAAGATTATAATATAATCCGCGGGCTGCTATAAGCTCTTCGTGTTTACCCGACTCCGCAAGACGCCCTTTATCCATAACAATTATAAGGTCAGCATTCCTGACAGTCGAAAGCCGATGTGCCGCGACAACTACGGTGCGCCCCCTGTAAAATTTTTCAAGACGCTCCACAATCTCACGTTCATTGCCCGCATCGAGCGAATTGGTGGCCTCATCGAGAAATATAAAATCAGGATTTTTATAAATCGCCCTTGCTATCAGTATTCGCTGTTTCTGTCCCTGACTGATCCCTATTCCCTCCTTCCCTATTACTGTATCATATCTCAATGGCAGCCCCATGACGAAGCTGTCGATATTCGCCATTTTAGCAGCTTCTCTGACTCTTTCCATATCCGGCTCATCGTCTCCGACAGCTATATTACGGGCTACAGATTCAGTAAAGATCACTCCATCCTGCATTACAACTCCGCATCGTCCTCTCCACCAGGCAAGACTATAGCAATTGATGTCAGCCCCCCCGACAAAGATATGCCCGTCTCCGATACGGTAATAACCGAGCATAAGTTTTATCAGAGTGGTCTTTCCACTACCCGAGGCACCAACTATAGCCGTAAGTTTCCCGGCCGGAATCCGGAGACTCACACCATCAAGTGCCTTCTTAATGGAATGTCTCGTATATTTAAAATCAAGTTCGCTCACGACTATACTCCTGTCGGCATCCGGAAAGTCGACAAGCACATTTTTCACATTTTCCTCATTCTCGGCCTCATGGATTTCATTGATCCGTTCAAGCGA
Organism: uncultured Sangeribacter sp.; assembly: GCA_964581685.1. GTDB lineage: Bacteria > Bacteroidota > Bacteroidia > Bacteroidales > Muribaculaceae > Lepagella. Next base: position 3,157 of record CAZOPN010000084.1, read on the forward strand.
AATTCTGACATCTTGCAGAGAATTGATAAAACCCAGCAACTGAGCGACCGGACTGTTTAACTGGCCGACGATATATTGAATTGCCAGCATTCCTCCCAAAGTAAGATTTCCGTAAATTACGGCTGAGGCAGCAAAAACAGTTATCAGTGCATTTTTTATTTCATTTATAAAGATGCTACCGGCCTCCTGCGACTGCTGCATACGCAGCGAACGCCATTGGATATCAAAGAGCATCAGCTGCGTATCTTTCCATTCATCGCGTCGTCTCCTTTCACAACCCTGTAGTTTTATTTCCTGCATACACGTAACCATCTGCAGTGTCCGGCTCTGATTTACAGCCTGACAATCGAATCGCTCATAATCCAGTTTCTTTCGCTTTTCGAGAAACCATGCTATCCAGCAACCATATATAATGCTACCGATTATGAAAACCATGAAGATCGGAATACTGTAAATTGCCAAAACCACGCCGTAGATTAAAAAACTTATGATACTGAAAGCAATTCCAAGCACTTCTCCGGTCAAAAAATTCTGTATGCGGCCATGATCACCCATACGCTGCATTATATCGCCGGTGAGTCGCGTATCAAAAAAAGACATCGGCAAAGCCATCATTTTTGCAAAAAAATCCATAAGAATGGAAATGTTTATTCCCATGGATGCTTTTAGCAGAATCCGACGCCTGAAAAAATCAGCTGTCGCCCTTCCGGCTACAATCATCATTTCTCCAAGCAATATCAGCCATATAAGGCTGAGACTCTTTTGAGCGATTCCCCTGTCTACAATAGCTTGTGTCAGAAAAGGCATAACGAGTTGAAGTGCACTGCCTACAGCCAGAGTTGCAATTATCCTGATAAAGCTCCCCCGATGCTCTCTGATATATGAGGCCAGCACCTTAAACGACCGCCGTTCACCTCTGCCCCCTCCGGCGACACTCTCGGAAAATCGTGCGGTGGGAGTCAGTATGAGGGCGGTGCCAACCGGTCCGGTATCATTACGAGCTGTTTCCCATTTCTGACGGAATTCCTGTAACGTATAGCAGATATGTCCCCGACCCGGGTCGGAGACATAAAACTTTTTGCCCTTCTTAATTTTATAGAGCACCACAAAATGATTCCCGTTCCAATGGATCACAGCAGGAAGCGGCAGATGCATAAGAGCCTCAATTGAGAGTTGATAACCTTTTGTTTCAAACCCTAACTCCCGCGCAGCCTCGGAAAGTGCCAACATCGAGACTCCCCGCCGCGATGCGCCGCAACGCCGCTCCATCTCCTCTACAGTGTGGATTCGCCCGCTCCAATGTTCGCAGATCATTGCGAGGCAAGCGGCTCCACACTGCATTGCGTCATGCTGTCTCTTTTCAGGGAATCGCATTTCAAACTAACCTTTTCTTCCTATGTTAAGATTCTCTTAAAGCTTATTTCTTCTTGGGCTGCTTGTTGAAGCGATACTGGATATGGAACATCACGTAGCGTGGAAGAACGGATGTATAGGTCTCGGTCCGTCCCTGGGTATTGACGCTGTAAGTGATGTTCTTTATGTTGTGAAGAATGTCCCAGCCATCAACCATGAAAAGAAGGTTGCCTTTAAGCGTGCTCCAGCTCAGACGCGCATTCCAGACATAATTGTTGGTATTGAGCGCATCATCATTGAAGCCCCGGCGCATGTAGACGGTGAAGTCGGTGGTCAGCCCGAAGTTATACGGCAACTTGAACGTACCGGTGACACCGTAATTGATATCCCAGGCATTGAAGGCGTTGAACGAGGCCAGAGAACCCGTGTAACGGTTCCAGGCTCCCGTCCCGAAGGCGGAGATACGGTTGCCGTTGATGTTGTAGGATAACGACAGCTTGTCGCGGAACCGGAGGTTGCGGACACGGCTGCGCTGCATGCTCGTCCCATCTTCCGACACAAGGTCATGATTCGTCCGTCGTAGATATTCAAGGTCATTATCGATTGTAAAGCGCGACTGAGGCCCGAATGAACTGTTGATTTTATATCTGGCCCACCATTCGTTGTCACCGCTTATATTCAGAGGCTTAAAGATTCTCACACCTGTATTTTTATTATAATCAAATCCGCGGACAAGAGCATTAACGATAGTCTGATAAGAGATTTCAATGCTTTGCATTGTTTTCTTATGCCTCTTCCACCATCTTGCCGACCACTTGTGACTAATTCTACGGCGCAAATTGGAATTACCTATATAAATATTAAGTGGATCCGTTGAATCTCTCATATCAACAAAATTAGTCATTTCCGGAGTTCTACCATCCATAAAATAATGAAAATCTAAAATTCCAATATTTTTCTTATCCCATATTACCGTAAAGTTGATCTCAGGGAAAACATTGAGATGCGAGAAAACCGTATCAACAGCAGCCCTCTTATAAGCCAGCTTTCTATTCTGGAATGATATAGGTACATCGACAGATGCAGATATATCATCGTTAAACACAGCAAATGAATTGATTATTCTATGAGTATTATCATACTGATGACTCCTGAAGCTATCGGAATCATCCCTTACCGGCATATTTTCCCGCATTGAAGCATTGTCATAGTCTCCCCATGAATCCGTATTATCAGTGAGATATACATTAGATGTAGCAGTGACTCCCTTGTGTTCATATTCATAACCCTCCGTAATCATCATCCATTCCGTAGGACGGATATTATATCTTATCCTGACCATCGTTCGATAATTATGATCAGGATAATTCCGGAAATTTCTACGGAAATCCTTTATAGGAACAATACCTTGTCCGAAATTAAGCAGATAAGACTGTGAGTTCTCTTCATGCTTCATTTCATAACCGCCTTCTATATTACCTAACAGAGATGAGCGATATTTCTTGAATCTATACATCGAGGAAAAAGACAGGTTGCCGAAGAACTTATGGGTATCATTATCATTATCGTTTTTAAGCCTGTTCACAATCCCTGCTGCATTCAGAATATTTCCCGGCTCATATATATTATCTATATCCTTTTCTTTAACGTTCTGCACATCTTTATCAACCGTAGCTTCCCGCAACGATGATTCATTTATGTTCTTTACATAACCGATCCCGAGCATGGCTTTGAAATAGCCCCACTTCCTGTCGAAACTGAAATTATTATATGTCCCAATATCAAGATTACGGAGGTTTTGGCGGTTGAATCGGTAGGTGTAATTGTTTCCGCCGGGAAGAAAGTTTGTGATATTCGTGGTTTTTACATCCTTCAAATCCGAATAATTGACATTCACATTTCCGTTGATCCGGAATCTGTTCTCGTCGGCTGTATAATTATAGTTTATACCTCCTAAGGCACTCTCTTTGTTGCCGGAACTGAGTTTTTCCGGATTCCATGTGCCGCTCTCCCCGGGCAGTCGCTCATCATTAAGGTTATTAGCTGCACCGATAAGGCTTATATTCAGATTCTTGGTAAATATGGAACTGAAAAGACGTCCCATGTAACGCCCTGAGGTACCGTAACCGCCCTCTATATTAGTGATATATCCCTTCTGATATTCTTTTTTAAGCTTAACATCCATCAGGAGCTGTTCGTGACCTTTAAGGCCATCGGAAAAACGACTGTCAAGACTTTCATAAACCTCTATATTCTTGACCGTATAAGACGCGATGTTCTTAAGCATCAGACGACGGTCGTGACTAAAAAATTCCTTGCCGTCAAGAAGCAGATAATCTACCCTTTTGCCATTCACCTTGATCTCTCCGTTCCCATCCATCTGAACTCCGGGAAGCTGTTCCAACAAGGCGTCGAGCATTGATCCCTCCGGCAGAACGAAGGCATCCGCATTATATACGAGGGTATCGCCCCGGTGATAAAATTTTATCTTGGAGGCCACAACATTCACGTCACTAAGAGTTTTAGCCTTTCGTTCGAGATAGACAGGGTCAAGACTGACAGAAGATGTTTTTTTACCAAATTTTGTAGCATCCAGATTCCTATAAAAAGGTTCATATCCCTCCCGAACAAACCTAAGAATATATGTCCGGTCATTATTAGGTATCTTAACCGAATACCCGTCTGCCTCAACTTCTTCACCATTATATCGATTCGTTCTCTTTCCTGAAGTTACAACAATGCTATCCGGTACAGTAAGTACCTCGGTAACCGTCCCCTTCAAAGATTCAAGTGTATATAGATCAAAAACATCACCAGAAATATAAAAAGAATTCTTAGTTACCTTCTCAGCATTTAAATTAAAAGCGCAGCCAAAAAAGATTCCAAGGATCAAAAAAATACTTATTATATTTTCACTTGATATATAATACTTCATAAACTTTTCTTCAAAATGCAATTAAAAAGAATAATGTGCATACTATCTTTTTAAAGATAGTATGCACAAAATCATTCAACTAACAAAGCAATAGCAAAAGTTCTTTTCAGAACCACGCTTACATGCATCCTCTCCATCTTCAAACAATTTGCCCGAACATCCTTTCGTCAGGCATGTTGGCGTGTTATCCGATGGAGCATAGCTACCACATGCCCACCCTGCAAGAATATCCTCCATCAACTCAGAAGATAATTCCAATTCTGGAGCCTCTATAAGGCTCAATTTTTTCAATTTTTTCATCTTGAAAAGTTTACATTATTTATAATTATTTTTATCAAGAAAATGTAGATATAACATTTCCTCAATATTCTCTTTCCTAATTGGACAAGTATTAATTTGCTTACCTTCATACTTATTCATAAGTCTTTCATTGGGACACCCACCGTTACATACAGGCAAAAGAACACATGCCCTGCATTCTTCATTATCAAATACTGATAAATTACTTAAATATCGATAATAATTTTTTGGAACTGTAATTGAATCGAAAATATTTCCAAATATCTTTCCAGGATTGCCAACATCATTCCAACACTTATATAATTCACCTTCCGGGCCTATAACCATCTTACTAACAGAATCAGCAGTACATGTTAAATATTTTCCAGAAGGATAGAAATTCATATATTTAAGATTCTCATCCTTATACAGATCTTTTAAAAATCTATATCTCTCATTCTGACTGCAAATAGAACAATCTTTATGCTCAGAGTCTACATCTTTTATAACGAATCCCGGATAGACATGAATATTAGGAAGATTATAACTATCAATTAATCTCCAAACCGTCATAAACTCATCCTTATTTGATGGATCTATATTTACGCGCAATGCTATTCTTGTCTTGGGCGCCACTTCCTGACACTTTATAATATTACCTAATATCCTATCAAAAGTTGGACCTCCTCCTGCTAAAAATCTACGTGAATCATGGGTTTCTCTAAGTCCATCAACTGTAATCTGAATATGCGTAATTCTTAAATCAGCAAATTGAGATGCAATATTCTCTGTAAGGAGATATCCATTTGTTATCATTCCTGCATCATACTTCTTATCTAACGCCATCAGACGTTTTGACAGCGATTTTACTCTATCGAATGCCAATAACGGCTCTCCTCCAAACCATGTCACACTTATTACTTTCGCCAAGTTTGACTTCTTGACATAATCAATAATAGCATCCTCTACCTCATCCGTCATAAATTTTATCGGATGATCCTTTTCAAAGCAATAAGGACAACGAAAATTACAAGATAATGTAGGATTAATTGTTAAACCTAAGACTGTTGGATTAAACCTTGCAGCTGTTTCCTTATATTGTATCCTAAGCAATTCCGTTTCTTCATCTACATCAATTGCTTTAATTTCTCGCAAATCATCAATAATTTCTGAATCTGATTCAGGATATCTATCGCTTTCGAAATATTCCTTAAGTTCTGAATAATCTTTAGACTCCAATTCAACAAAGCAATTCGAAAGAGAATTGTAAAGGAAGTTCTTTCCTTCCTTTTGAAAAAAGATATTGTAACGACTCCAGATCATGGAAAAAATTTTTATAAAGTTTAATTAGCCGGAATAATTCCGTATATTATCTTTTTTACGAAGACGTGCAAAGAATACATTCGTAATCTCTAAGAAAAATATAGGGAAATGCTATAACTTAAGACAGGTACATGCCTTTTATGAGTTCTATCATCCCCTTGCACCTGCAAAACTATACAAATTATTTCACTTTGCAAAATTTTAAGGGGAAATCTTTTGTATGTTACAAAACATAATTACTATATTTTTACTCGCTTAATCATTTCTATAGCCCTTCAGCAGCTTTTTAACGGAAGTGTAACATATTGATTTTTAAAGGGCAAGAGTATTCAACTTTGGTTTGAATACTCTTAAGTAAGTATTGAAAATTAATCGATATTAAGTATTATGGAAATCTTGAACAATA
>CAZOPN010000085.1:0-9389 GCA_964581685.1 uncultured Sangeribacter sp.
TAATTACCGCAGTTTTCCGGCTTAACCAATATACCTTTTCCGTCATCAGTGAGCGAATAGGTGTCGGCGAAAAAATTGTGTTTGTAAACCCACGTCACGACCGGAGATATATTGATATACTGGGATGGATTCCAGGTATAGCTCAATTGAGAGGTCGTGGTGAGATAAGAGCGCAAATCAGGGGTGCCCTGCGACCATTTGAGCAAGTCAGTCTGTAGCAAGATCCCATTTGTCTGAGAGCCTTTCGGGGTATCAATGGAGTAATTGAACAAAGCCCCGATGCGGTGGCGAGGTGCCGGCATCCAGCTGAGGTTAAAACTCACTGTCGGGAATAATTTGCGCTCCTCTACATCTGATGCCTTGGAGCGGTAATACGTGGCATACACTCCGAAACCTAAACGGAACTTATCACATGGAGTTAATTTATAGGCCACGCCGGGGATAAGCAGCAGTTGCGAGGTCTTGTTTTTATTGGAAGTTGAGCCGAAGTAGTCAATATTGCTTTCGTATGTTATGGAATTCAACTCAACAGAAAGATTGTGCACATCATTAAAAGACTTGGAAAGATCAATCTCGCTCTCCGTGCCCCAAATATCCTCCTTGGCGGTGAGATTGCTGATAGATAAATCGCCTTCCGACCTTACTTTCGTTTGGTTGATATGGTCGTAAGCGAGCTGAAAAGATGCCGCCAAAGCCCAATTGAGAGGTAGCTCCTGGAAAAACTCGTTAGACCATCTTATATTGTTCTTCCGTGAAGGATAGTTGGTTTCCCAATTGTCCACATCAAAAAGATTAGGAGAATACTGAAGTGTTCCACTTCTTCGGTCGGATATGTCTTCTGCGAACGACCAATAAAGGGTAGAAGAAAAATGGGTCTTGTTGCCTTGATAGAGAGCTCTAAACGAAGCACTCGACCGATTGGCGATATATTTTGAATTATCCAAAATGCTTAGGCGTGTAATACCGTCGTGAGCAACCTCATCATAGCCCGGCAGCCGGAAGTGTTGAATCTCGTCTGTTCCGGTGTGAGAGCTGTTGGTATATTGGTAGTAAGCTCGCGCATCAAAAGTCATCTTCTTATATACCAGCTTGGAATTAAGGGTGTTGTAAGAGGATAAACAACTCAGGAACATTTCCGTAGTGTTCAACTTTGTGTAACCACCATATTCATATTTCTGCATAATGTAATTGACCACGTGGGCAGAATTGCGGAATTTAGGGTCGGTGGGGTAGTCTAATACCTCGATGCGGAGCACATCGCGGGTGTTCATATCGGCAACATCATTTTCAGTAGCCGGTACTCCGTCAATAAAAAATGCGACCGGCTCTCCCGTATTCATGGTGACGATTCCGGCAAGAGTGTTGACAGATAGTTGCGGGATAGCTAATTGCTGCAAAAGCATTGTGCCGTTGGCAGATGCGTTGCGCTGCTGTTTAGTGGGGGTATAGCTGACCTTATTTACATTCATATTCATTCTATCAGCCTGAACCACAACCTCGTCAAGTTCTTTAGTCTTTAGACTGTCGCTCTGCTCCTGAGCATAAACAGGGATTGACGCGAGAGCAGATAATATGATTGTAGATATAATTTTTGCCATTGTTTGTCTTAGGTAATAAGAATCGATGCTCAAATTTACGGCGGATAAAAATAAAAACTCTCAACATAGGTTGAGAGTAAGATTTTTTTGCATTATTCTCTGTCTTTTTTGCGCAACCTACTCATGTGTGTAGGGGTAATGTTAAGGAAAGAGGCGATATCTTTAAGGGAGAATATCGAGAAAATATCCTCGTGCTTTTCTACAAGTTCATCGTACTGTTGTTTTGCGGATTTTATATATAGGTCGATATATCGGTTATATGTAGTGTCGAAAAGAGCCACACTGCTTTCGGCAATCTGTCTATATAATTCCGTATCCGATTTCATTAAAGTACCAATTTCCCGAGCCGGGATACAATAAATCTCGCAGGGAGTAACCGCTACTATTGAAACGCGCGATTTTTTTCCATACAGGGAAAATGGAAAATCAGCGACAAACTCACCCTCAAACTCTAAACCGATAACCTTTTCGGTGCCGTCAGGTGCGTATACTACATATTTGAGGGAGCCCGACTTGATATAGCCCAAATATTTGGCAATCCGCCCTTCTTCGGCAAAAAGTTCTCCTTTTTCATAATGACGCAATACTCCTTTTTCGATACATAGGTTACGCCAAAAATCGGAGTCTATGTTATCATAATATGTATTGAAGTTGGAGGACATCACTATATAGTCAGTATTATCAAAATGTTATGGAGAGGCAGACGCCTTTCCTACCGCAAAGATACGCAACATATTTGGATTTCAGTGTTTAGCTCGCTAAATTTCGTAATTTTGTAGTATAAAGTCGTAGAAAATTAAGTTTTTATCAAGTACACTTTTTTAACTTTTCGGAATCAAAGTACTCCGGACATTGAGAGAAGGTCGCGGTATAATTATCGTTGGCGTCGTATTTATGCCAGGTTTCTATCAGTATGATACCCCAAATTACTTATATTATTTTTCAATAGTTGGCTTTAGGGAATTGTTTTTATGATTTCTATGATGTAACTTTACATCAAATTGAATTTACGATGTTTAAGAGAGGCTTATTTTCTTTAATTGCCATTATGGTTCTTGCTTTCCCGGGTATGGCGTGTACTTCGGCGATCATCGGCCCGAAGGCAAGTGCTTCGGGTCGACCTATCCTTTGGAAACATAGGGATACAAGCAATACGGATAACAAGGTTGAATATGTGGCTCCTGCCAATGGCGCTTATGGATATGTCGCCCTTTTTAATGCTTCCGATGTAGCTCTGCGTGAAGCATGGATGGGAATGAATGAAGTTGGTTTTGCCGTGATGAATACAGCCTCATATAATATCAAGGATGATAAGGTATCGGCAAAAAAGATGGATAAGGAGGGGATTCTGATGACAAAAGCCCTCAAGACCTGTAGGACTGTTGATGATTTTGCCGCTCTGCTTGATTCATATCCCCGACCAATGGGAGTGGAAGCAAATTTTGGGGTTATTGATGCATACGGTAACGGTGCGTATTTTGAGACCAATAACCACAGTTATGTTAAATATCCGCTTGATGAGACGGAGAATGATATCCTTATCCGTACCAATTACAGTCACTCGGGACGCAAGAACGAAGGATATGGTTTTATTAGGGAGGCTAATGCGGAACACCTTATTTGTCCGGTACTTGCTTCCGGCGAAAAAATTTCACCCGAATATCTTACGGAGACGGTGAGCAGAAGTTTTTATCACGATATGAAAAAGCGTGACATGGCTTCCGGAGAGGAACAATGGCTTGTAGATCAGGATTTCATACCCAGATATAAATCAACCGCTACCATCGCGATAGAGGGGTGCGTTCCGATGAAAGAGGGGGCCGGGGCCGTCGACCTTTCGGAAGAATATATAATGTGGACGGGGCTTGGCTATCCACCTTGTGCGGAGATACGTGCCGTGAGATGTAGCCCGGAGGGTGTGGATGCCGACTTACGCGGATTGGAGAAATCGGGACATTCGAGGCTCGCTGATAAGGCAAAAAAGATGAGAGATGAAGTCTTTCCCCTTAAAAAAGGAAACGGAGATAAATATATAGATATTAAAAAACTGTATAATAAGGAAGAAACCGGCTACGTCCAGCAGCTCAGGAAGTTGAATCTGGCCACATATCAGAGGGAAAAGGCCCGGCGCGATAAGAGATGATAAATACCGAAGTGTATAAAATGAGCCGTAAAGGTTTTGCCCGACAGATGATTAAGCAGTATGGGCGAAAATGGCTTGTTGCGTATGCACTCCTGGTTATTTCAAGTGTTATTGTAGCTTTTTTTGTGGACTACCGTTTTTTTCTGCTCTCTCTTATTATCGTTTTCATCATGATCCCGATGCAGATGGCGTTCTTGTATTATTATTATGGACTGAATCGGGAATGTTTTATGAATATTGTTCCTCATAAACTTTCTATATTTGGGGAGGGGATACTTGTGACAATGTTTTTCCCTCCGTATGATGAGGAAGCAAGCGATAATCTCAGCGATAAGAATGAGACCGGTGAACAGAATGAGCATAAATGGGAATATGATGGTTGGAAAGAGAGCGAGTTCATGATAAAGTTCGGCTCTCTTGATAGGTATGTGGTTGGTAAGGATTCGGTTATAATTCCGATTATCGGCCGCCCGGGCGGTTTTATCTGGCTTCCCGAAAGAGCTTTTCCCGAGACGGCTGTTTTTGCGGATTTTATGTCTAATTTGAAAATTGGAGAAGGTTATAAATAAAAATGGAATTGAACAATACATTTGACAGTTCTAAATATTGCTTCACATTGGAGATGGAGGTGCGTGATTATGAGCTTGATTGTGAGCAGATAGTCAATAATGCCAATTATCTCCATTATATGGAGCATACTCGCCATAAGTTTTGCATTGAGGCTGGCGTCCCTTTTATCGAGATGTGCCGCAGCGGACTGGAAGCAGTTGTAAGTAAGATTGAAATAGAATATAAATCGTCGCTTCGCAGCGGAGACCGTTTCTTCAGTTGTCTTTATGTAGAACGGCAGGGAGTCCGGTTTATATTCCATCAGGATATAATGCGGCCTGACGGAGAGATCTGTGCTAAAGGAATTATTACCATTGTCTGTCTGAAAAACGGACGGTTGTCGCGTGGCGATGAATTGATGGATATTTTCGGCAAATATATCAAAGGGTGATATGAATGATAAGGAGAGACTTGCTGTTAGAATTGCCTTTTCTTTCTTAAAAGGAATGAATCCGGCTCTTCTTCTTGAGCTTGACGACCGGGGAGTTACAGAAGATGAATTCTTTGATCTTGATACGCTTGAACTTTCGGCCCGTTTGGGACTTGGAGATAAACTCCGTTTTCAAAAGCTCGATAGGGAAGAGGCTTTATTCAGGGCAAGACAGGAGCTGGATCTTATAAGTCGGCACGACATCAAGGCTCTTTCTATTCTTGATGACGATTACCCTTGGCTTCTTAAGGAAGTGCCGGATGCTCCGCTGATACTTTATAAATTAGGAGAAGCGGATTTAAATGGTGAGCATATAATGAATATTGTAGGCACCCGCAAACCTACAAATTATGGGCTGGATTTTTGTGGCCGGATTGTCGGGGAGTTGGGAGGATATTTTCCTGATCTCACGGTTGTGAGCGGTTTGGCATACGGTATCGATGCGGCGGCGCATACCGCAGCCTTGGATTGTGGTGCGACTACAGTGGCTGTTGTGGCTCACGGACTTGACACATTATATCCGGCGGCAAACCGTGATCTTGCCCGCAGGATAATAAGAGCCGGAGGAGCAATAATTACGGAATATCCTATGAAAGTTTCGGCTCATAGACGCCATTTCCTTGAGAGAAACCGGATTGTGGCCGGGATGAGTGAACTGACAATGGTTGCGGAATCTCCGATTAAAGGTGGAGCTATGAGCACAGCTAATATGGCATTTTCTTACAATCGTGAGATTATGGCTTTACCCGGCCGTGCTACTGATGAATGTAGTGCGGGATGCAATCTTCTAATCAGAAAGGAGAAGGCTCATCTGGTGACGTGTGCGGCCGACGTGATAGAACTGATGGGATGGAAACCGCTCAGCCAGCATATAGCTCCGCGTCAGAGAAATCTTTTCCCGGAACTTGAGGGTGATAATAAACTTATTTATGAAGTATTGAAGTTTGGGGCAGACTCAATGTCGGTTGATGAATTACATGCCCGCACTCTTATCGGGGTTCCGGCTCTTCTTTCTGCTCTCACCGAACTTGAATTCGAGGGAATATTGACAAGACTCCCCGGAAACCGATATACAATCGGTTAATCCGGAGAGTCTGAGTTATGGTTCTATGATTCGCTGCCTTAAAGCTCTGCAAATCGGTCGAGAACGGTCTCGATTAGTTTGCGCACTTTCGGCTTATAGTCGGTATTCGCATTATTAAGCCTGCGCTCGGCAATAATACAGCAAACGGTCATTGCGCGGTGACCAAGAAGTCGCGACATGCCCTGCAGACAGGCTGATTCCATTTCAAAGTTGGTGATAGGGCGATTCTGATATCTGAAACTCTCAATCTTTTCATTTAAATTCGGATCTGCCAATTTAAGACGAATGCAACGTCCCTGAGGAGCATAAAACCCGACAGCAGCGATTGTGTAACCCCTTACCATATCATCACGTCCAATCTCCTCGACAAGCGTAGCGTCGGCATCAACGGTGTAGGGGGCCGCCCAAAGATTGTTCCAGCCGGTATGCTTACAAAAACAACTTTCAAATTCAAGATCACATACTTTATCCCTGTCGGCATAGAAATTCAGAATGCCGTCGAAGCCGATTCCTTTTTCAGCAATAACGAAATCCCCTATATGCAGATCTTCCTGAAGGGAGCCTGAAGTGCCGATTCTGACAAACGAAAGTGTTCGATGTTCCGGTTTTACTTTCCGTGTTTCAAAATCCACATTTGCCAAGGCATCGAGTTCGGTAATAACGATCTCTATGTTGTCCGGACCGATCCCATGAGAAATTACCATAAGTTTTTCTCCTTTATATGTCCCGGCAATTGCATGAAATTCACGTGAAGAGATATCGTAATCCATAGTTTCGAAATACGATGCAACCATATCAACTCTTCCCGGATCGCCTACAAGGATGATTTTATCGCGTAGCTGATCAGGACGCAAATGAATATGGAAAGCAGAGCCATCCTCATTTATAATCAGTTCCGATGGTGGAATTATTCTTTCTTTTTCCATAATGTGAGCTTGTGAAGTGTATATATATTTATAACAAAAATACGGCCGCATTCGTTTTGCAGCCGTATTGATGTTAAGTAAGTATTCAAATTTAAACGATAGTAAGTGTGTATTTAATCTTTTATACTAACTGTGGCTTCTTTTTTGACGCTTTTAACTTGTCGCTCAGTCGCATAGCTCGCTATGCTCTTTCACTCCGCACCAAAATCGCCTAAAAAATAAGCTCACATTTAGTATAAATTAATTTTGAACACTTACTTAAAGAATAGTGTTGCAGGGCTATTTTGCCGAAAGATTGTTTTATTTACGTACGTCGGCCGGCGACATGCAACTGTCGAAAAATTCATCTATCTGTTTTTTGTCGAGATTTTTCCCGATTACTACGAGCTTAATCATTCTGTCGCCATATTCCTCATCCCAGTCGCGCATCAATCCGGGATCTTGTTTCAAGAGGATTTCAAGGTCTTCTTCCGGAGCTGTAGCATACCATAGTCCGGCCTGTGAAAGCCTTTTCTGACGTCCGGCCTGCTCAAAAAGAAACGACATGTCTTTATTATGGTTGAAATATACAATTCCTTTTGTACGGATAATGTTTTCCGGATATTTATTATTGACCATATAATCGAATCGGTTCATATCGAAAGCGGGACGTCGGAAATAAACGTATGTCTGAATGCCATATTCCTCCGCTTCTCCTTCATCATGATGGTGATGGTGGTGATGGTGATGTTCTTCATGGTCGTGTGCATGGTCATGGTCATGGTCGTGCTCATGCTCATGTTCTTCATCGTGGTCTTCGGAGGAGTTATGCTCCGGATTTTCCAGTTCTTTTACCCAAGCTGCAGATGTGGCGACTTTCTCAAAATTGAAAAGGTGGGTGTTGATAAGATCGTCAATTGGAACATCGCAATAATTGCATTCGATTATTCGGGCTTCCGGCTGTAGGGCGCGGATTACTGCCTTTATTTCCTTTGCCTCAGCCTCCGAAACTTCAGATATTTTGTTGAGCAGGATAATATTGCAGAATTCAATCTGTTCGATTATAAGGTTTTCAATATCTTCCTCATCAATATTTTCGGAAGTAAGCTTTCTACCGTTACCGAATTCATCGCGCAATCTTAAGGCATCGACAACAGTTGCTATACAATCGAGTCGAGGCGTTGCGCCACGATTATATTTCTCTTCCATTGAAGGAATCATACAGATAGTCTGGGCAATAGGAGCCGGTTCGCAGATGCCGCTTGCCTCAATCACGATATAGTCAAACTTATCAGACGCGCAAAGCTCTGAGATCTGTTCAACGAGGTCCATTTTCAGTGTGCAGCAAATACAACCGTTTTGGAGTGCTACAAGATCGGTATCGTCTTCCTTTTGTCCCACGATCCCACCTTTTTGAATAAGGGATGCATCGATATTGATTTCTCCGAGGTCATTGACGATTACGGCGAAGCGTATTCCTTTTTCATTCGTAAGAATATGGTTAAGGAGAGTTGTTTTTCCGCTGCCAAGATAGCCGGTAAGCAGCAAAACCGGGATTTCTTTTTTATCCATTGTTTAAAAGTCTTTGTCAAAAAATAGTTTTCAAAAATCAGGCCAAAATAGCAGGATTTCTCTTTGTCCGTTCTATTTCTTTAAACGTTGATTGTGGCATCAACGTTTAAAGAATTGGAAAATACTAAGCTCCCGACTTATAAAAAAGCTGTGCTGATTTTCGAAATACTAGAATAATATGTCGGAGATATGCTACAATGCAATTATAGAGGAGGACGATGACAACACTACAAATTTGTCTTAAAAAAGAGAAATTGAAGAAGGGATATTTGTAGTTTCGAATTATTAATATCCTTAGAGGGTGTCTCTTGTCTGACCACAGGGTGTTACCGACAGAATCATCTGTTCCTGAACATTTGCTCTATTCGGAAAGCACTCTCAAGTATGGTTTCGAATGACGGTTTTTGTTCATCATAAATCATATGGGTTACCATTGTATTATAGTCGTCTGCCCAGATAGATTTAACATTGATCGGAGGAGTCAGGACAATCCGTTTTCTTAGGTCCGGAGTATAGTCAGCATCTCGTATTGGTGTAAAAATCTCTCTATGATGGCGAATGGTTTCCCACAGCTCATCATCAGGAATAGCCTGGTTACCAATTCCTGCTTCATACATCTTGCATAGGTCGTACAAGTGTCGTGATTTGCGATTGGCATTACGGCAACCATCTGTTGTGAATAACTCATGAAGCAGGAATGCCTTTTCAAGGAATGTCTTTTCTGCGACAGCAGCTACTATCTGAAAATCATCGTTATTTGATATTAGATGTGGAAACGTTTCTTTCACAAAGGATTGAACCTTTGTTTTAGCTGTTGGTTCAAACAGAGAACGTGCACCAACTTCCAACAGCACCTCATCACGAAGATATGGATTAGCTCCAGAGGGTAATACCGACTTATAAATTATATGAATCTGCCGAGGCTCAGGGTAAGTCGCATCTCCTTCACCATCGGGATCTGCCTTTATCGTAACAAATTCACTTAACCCTGCCTGTTCTACCGCCAATGTCAGGTCATTGGCAAGAGTATCCCGGACAAATACCGATG
>CAZOPN010000086.1:0-9027 GCA_964581685.1 uncultured Sangeribacter sp.
ATCGCTCCAACCCAGCGACCCCAGGGGCACTCAAATTTATGAGATGGGCTCTAAGTTCAGTCTTAAGGTAATATACTATTAAAAAATCCAAAAAAATCCGGCATCGACATTTTTTTGGATTTTTTTCTATAATTTTGTAAGTCGGAGCAATTCAAAATATACTGCTTCCTACATAAAATTTGAAAATATGGTTGTCAGCTCTATAAAGTCGTTCGGCAAATATTGCCTGTTCATGACGCAGGTCTTCAGGATTCCCGAAAAATGGAAAGAATTCTTCAAACAACTCGTTTTTGAGATTAACAAACTGGGAGTGGATTCAATCCCTTTGGTCATCATCATCTCTCTTTTTATCGGTGCCGTGATTTGTATTCAGATGACAATCAATATTGTCTCCCCTCTTATACCGAGCTACAGTACGGGCCTTGCCACCCGCGAGATTCTTATTCTGGAATTTTCTTCCACAATGATGTCGCTTATTCTTGCCGGAAAAGTGGGAAGCAATATCGCCTCTGAAATTGGGACCATGCGGGTAACCGAGCAAATTGACGCTCTTGATATCATGGGGCTTAACTCAGCCAATTTTATTGTCCTGCCCAAAATAATAGGTTTTATTCTATTCGTGCCGGTGCTCTGTATTCTCTCAATGTTCATGGGCCTCATCGGAGGTGCCTTCATTGCAGAATTTACAGATATGCTCTCAATGGAGAATTATATATTCGGTATCCAATCGTTCTTCAACGAATGGTATGTCTGGTATGGCATAATCAAAACAGTATTTTTTGCATATATAATCACCTCCGTTGCAGCTTATTACGGTTATTATGTGAAAGGAGGAGCTCTTGAAGTGGGTCAGGCAAGTACAAAAGCTGTCGTTTCAAGTTCGATCCTTATTCTTCTTGCTGATGTTATACTAACAAAACTCCTTCTGCAATGATTGAAGCAAAAAATGTATCCAAATGGTTTGACGGCCAGCGTGTGCTTTACGATATTAGCGCGACATTCGACACCGGAAAAACAAACCTTATAATTGGCCAAAGCGGTTCAGGAAAGACTGTATTCATGAAATGTCTTATCGGTCTGCTCACCCCCGAGGAAGGAGAAATACTCTATGACGGACGTAAATTTCGTGACCTTGATTCCGAGCAGAAACGCCAGCTGCGCTCCGAGATTGGTATGCTTTTCCAGGGTTCGGCACTTTTTGATAACGAAACGGTACTTGGTAACGTGATTTTTCCGCTGAAAATGTTCAGCAAGCTCTCTCACGAAGAGCAACTTGAACGTGCCCACTTCTGCATCAAACGCGTCGGACTTGAGAATGCCGACGAGAAATATCCGTCCGAAATTTCCGGCGGAATGCAAAAACGTGTGGCTATTGCTCGCGCTATAGCCCTCAATCCAAAATATCTCTTCTGCGATGAGCCTAATTCCGGTCTTGATCCGAAAACTTCCATCCTGATTGATGATCTTCTCAGTGATATCACCCACGAGTATAATATCACCACAATCATCAATACGCACGATATGAATTCCGTGCTTGGAATTGGTGAGAATATCGTATTCATAAATAAGGGACATTGTGACTGGACCGGAAATGATCGTAACATTTTCAGAAGCAAAAGTCAGTCGCTCAATGATTTTGTCTTTGCCTCTAAACTCTTCCAGGAAGTCAAGCTATTCCTTGAAAGAGAATATGAGGCAAATGAAGCTAAAAAATAATCGATTGTAATCCTGTTCCCCCCTTTTTGAATCATTATAAACAGATCACTGTGAAAAAGTTATATAAAACAATCTGCCTTGGCTTAGCCCTCACCACACTTGCCATTGCCGGTCCTCTATCTGCTGAAGTCAAGGAAAAAACAACTGATAGTTCGGAAAAAACCGAACGTCTCACCAATCTTGATGAGCTCTCTTTTGTAGAGATGTTGAATTCTGTCGAGCTTGACAGCAAAAGTTCGGATCTGATTCGTAAGTTCCAGGAAAAAGAAGGTCGTGCCCGACTCTATAACAAAGAATACAATTCAAAGAACGGTTGTTCCGTAGAGACATATCGCAATAAGGAAGTGCTTCTGATTACCATTCCCGCTTCAAAGCTCTTTGCTCCTAATGAAGTGGAAGTGCGTCGTGATGCAGCCCCTCTCCTCAATCCGCTCAAAAGATATCTTAAAGATCCCGACATGTATCGTGTGCTGCTCGTAATGCACACAGACAATACCGGATCGGAACAATATCGTGAGCATATCACCGATGAACGGGCAACCGCTTTATTCGACTGGTTTGTAAAAGAAGGTGCAGACACAAAATACTTGTTCTCCTATGCTTTAAGCGATGATATGCCTTTAGTTGAAAACAATTCAATGGCAAATCGTGATAAAAACCGCCGGCTGGAAGTTTATCTCGTGCCGGGAAAGAAAATGCTCGATCAGGCAAAAAAAGGAAGGATTGTTTTCTAAGACCCTTTCCCAAAACGGCCTCTTTATTCAATCCTCCCCTAAAAATTTCTAAGTGCTTGTTTAGAAAACCTTCAGAATTAATCCATTCTGTCGCGGTAATCGGAATAAGTGAACTCACGAAGAAGTTGCGCTTCGCCATCAGCCGGCTTATACCATATTGAGGGATGCTGAATCCCGTTAAACATATTGGTTTTGACCGTAGTATAATGGTTCATATCAAGTAATGTAAGTCGAGTGCCCGCTTTCAAAGGCTCTTCGAAATTCCAAAACCCGACATAATCACCGCTAAGGCATGAATTTCCGCCGAGACGATAGGTATAACCCCTGTTGGCCTCATCCGGAAGAGCCTCCGCTATTGCCGGCTTATAGGGCATCTCAAGACAATCAGGCATGTGGCACGCGAACGAAGCATCTATGATAGCCGTCTTGATCCCTGCATCTTCAACCACATCAAGAACTTCCGTCACCAGATCTCCCGTTTGCCATGTAAAAGCGCTTCCGGGCTCCATAATTATATCAAGATTCGGATAGCGCTCATGAAGGTCTTTCAAAAGACTTACGAGATGTTCCGTATCATAATCGGCACGCGTAATCAAATGTCCTCCTCCCATATTCAACCATCGTATTTTTCCTAACAGATGACCGTATTGCTGCTCGAACGCTTTCAATACTTTCTCAAGATCATAGCTCGAGGATTCGCATAAAGCATGGAAATGAAGCCCTTCCAGACCCTCCGGAAGCCCGTCGGCCACCGCCTCCGGATTCTCCCCGAACCGCGAGCCGGGAACGCACGGATTGTAAATATCGGTCTCTATCACGCTGCAATGAGGATTCACCCGCAGACCGGCCGAAACACGCTTCTCCGGATGCGCCTCATTATATGAACGGAGGGCCGGATAGTATTTTCGGAACTGTGCCAGCGAATTGAACGTAATATGTGTGCAGCCTTCAAGAAACCGTGGGAAAGTCTTCTCGGTATATACCGGACAATAAGCGTGGACATCATTCCCGAGATAATCGAGCGATAGCTGCATCTCGTTTAAGGAACTTGCCGTAGATGCCTGAAAATATTCGGCAATCACAGGGAATGTCTTCCAGAGAGCATTGGCCTTAAATGCCATGATTATCTTAACATCTCCCTCCTCCGAAACTTTCTTAAGTTTTTCAAGGTTACGGCGAAGTCTATCCTCATATACTATATAATAGGGGGTATCTATATTATTCATATCGATTAATCTTTCAAAATATTGAATTTTGCAAATTTAAGCAGAAGCTTCTTTGTTCCTGTCACACCGAAATCCACCGTAATGCTATGTTCTCCCGAAACCGACCCGATCTTAACAACTGTTCCAATGCCGAGTTTCTGATGCTCGATTCGGGTCCCTACGGAAATTTCATCTATTGTATGCTCCGCTTTAATACCCGATCCGATCAGACTGCTCAACGGTTTCATTTTCTGTTGTCCCGAAGCGGTTTTCGGTTCTGCCGAAGATTTCCGGTAATAACCTGATACGGGATTAACAAACTTTGCAGCCGGTGGGAGATCCGCAGCGAGGTTGGCCGAAGAAACCATCTTGAGATACTGTGGCTCTATGTCGGCAAGAAAACGTGAAGGTCGTGTGAGCATTGTCTGCCCGTTACGGAATCTGGAACCCGCATAGGTCAGTGTGCACGTCTCTTTGGCTCGCGTAATGGCCACATACAGAAGACGCCGCTCCTCCTCAATCTGAGCTAAAGATTCCATACTCATAGATGATGGAAAAAGCTCCTCCTCCACTCCCACGATAAATATATGCTTGAACTCAAGTCCTTTGGCGGCATGGGCGGTCATGAGCGTAACTTTGGGAGCATTCGTATCATCGGCCATATCCTGATCCGTCGCCAGCATCACTTCCGATAGGAAGGCGCGCATCGAAGTTTCTTCATCCCCCTCTTCCTGCCGACTTTCCACAAATTCCTTCAGACCGGAAAGCATCTCGGAAAGGTTCTCCTGCCTACTGATACTCTCCGGAGTGTTATCATGGGCAAGCATAACAAGAATTCCGGTACGGTTAAAAATCAACCGGCCAAGTTCGTATGCATCAGAAGTTTCATTGTCTTTAATGAATTCCGCCATCATTGTCCGGAATCCTTCTATCTTACGTCGGGTTCCGGAATTTATATCAGAAGGCATATTCCCGGGGTCGGAAATAACTCGCCAGAGACTTAAGCCCGCTTTCGAAGCGGCGGCCTGCAATTTTTTCATTGTCGTCTCTCCTATGCCTCGTGCCGGGTAATTGATAATTCTACGCAATGCCTCGTCATCATCAGGATTGACAGCCAGCCTGAAATAAGCTGTAACGTCCTTTATCTCTTTCCTTTGATAAAACGATAACCCTCCATATATCCGATATCCGATATTTCGCTTTCTCAGTGCCTCCTCAAGAACGCGCGATTGCGCGTTGGTTCGGTATAAAATGGCATAATCATCAAGCGAATCATGATACGTAAGCTGCGATTGTGACAGCTTATTGGCTACCATATAAGCCTCCTCCATATCGCTATATGTCCGTATCACCTCGATTCTCTCTCCGGGAGAATTCTCACTGTAGACATTTTTCTTCAACTGATGCGTATTCCTCGAAATCAGGCTTCCCGCAGCGTTCACAATATTCTGCGTGGAGCGATAGTTTCGCTCAAGTTTGAAAACCCTCAGACCCGGATAATACTTCTCCAGGTTAATTATATTACCGATATTAGCTCCCCGGAATGAATATATACTTTGTGCATCGTCTCCCACAACGCAAAGATGCATCTTTTCGTCAGTAAGTTGCGAGATGATAAGATGTTGGGCAAAGTTTGTATCCTGATACTCGTCCACAAGGATATATCGGAAAAATTGTTGATAATGCCTTCTGATATCAGGATTGTCCCTAAGCAATAGATTCATATAAAATAGTATATCATCGAAATCCATTGCATTGGAACGCTGACAACGTGCAAAATATTCTTGATAGATCTTACCCGTCATAGGACGACGCGCTTTTCTGTCGGCATCGGTGAGTTCGCGCTGCAGAAGATATTGCTCCGGAGTAATCATCGCATTCTTCGCATTCGAAATAATCGAAGCTATCGTTGCCGGCTTATATTGTTTCTCATCAAGTCCGTATTCTTTTATAATCAGCTTGATAAGCGATTTGGAGTCTGTTGCGTCGTAGATGGTGAAAGCAGGATTGAAACCGATATTCTCTGCATGTCGGCGCAAGATCCTTAAGAAAATAGAGTGGAACGTTCCCATCCAAATACGCGAAGCGATCTGTGCTCCAACCACGGTTGAAACCCTTTCTTTCATCTCCCGGGCTGCCTTATTGGTAAACGTTAGCGCAAGAATACGGTATGGCTCGAAGCCGTGACGGATAAGATCCACGATCTTATATGTCAGCACACGCGTCTTCCCCGAGCCCGCTCCGGCAATCACCAGCGAAGGGCCCTCCTTATATACCACAGCCTCACGTTGCTGCGGATTCAGAAGGTCAAGATAATTATAATTTACCTGTTGTTCCATTTTTTAATAGAGTCCATCCAAAATATTCAGCTCCCTTACGCTGCCAATCAGTTTTCGCTCCATTGTCGGGTCATCTCCCGGTAATCGGGAATCGATGGAAGGAAATGGTATGTGTCATGGTCATAGTCCATAACGCAGCAATAATGATTCAAACCGTTAGAGACCACGAGATAACGCGCTTTCAGTGTCATGTTGTAACGCACAATCTGATCGAATGTCTTCTGAGTGATAGACACTTCCGGTGCCTTATATTCCACAATCATAAGAGGCGTTCCGTCAGAACGGAAGATCACCGTATCGCACCGTTTACGCGCCCCGTTCACTTCAATTCCAATCTCATTGGCCATCAACGAACGAGGATAGTGCAAGTGATCAGCAAGCCATGCCGTGAAGTGCTGACGCACAAACTCCTCGGGTGTGAAGGCAACATATTTGTCACGTTGACTATCGTAAACTTTCAATATCCCATCCTCCTCCTTCATCTTGAGATTAACAGGAGGTAAGTTTAATCGAGGAAATCCTTTATCCGGCATAATGCTATTTTATTATTTTATTCCATGCCTTGTAATCGGCATCAAATATAGAATTCAACAAATCGGCAAGACGAAGTCCGCCTCGCATAAACTGCTCTTCGACAACCGGTGTCCACTGCGATATGTAATCATAACTGAGATTGCTGCCGACAGGTGTATTATCATATATCTGCGTGGCGATAACCAGACATTCCTTTCCCCATTTCTCGGGAGTGCCGTCAATGATTATTTCGAGCATTGCGTCTTCAGAAAGTCTGTCAAGCTGTTGCTGCCACTCGGTATAACTCCAGTTATGAGCCGACTCCGGAAGATTACTATCCCAAACTGTATGTAGGTTTGTCGGCTTATTAAAATACCTGACATTCCACTGGTTTCCTCCTCTGTCGGAGGCATGTCCGACATGCATAGGCTGATGAATATCTCCTAAAAAATGAATCAACATCTTTAGTACCAGAGCCTTTTCTTCCTTTCCGATTTCAGGGTTGCCGAGCGCTGCAGCTTGCTCCCTGATCGCTCGGATTATATCTCCGGTCTCAAGCAACGGTGCTTCTTCAAATTC
Organism: uncultured Sangeribacter sp.; assembly: GCA_964581685.1. GTDB lineage: Bacteria > Bacteroidota > Bacteroidia > Bacteroidales > Muribaculaceae > Lepagella. The sequence goes on from CAZOPN010000086.1 coordinate 7,087, forward strand.
CACCCCCGCATCTATATTTTTGTAATGCCAGGTCTTAGTATATTCATATTCATGGGTATGGGAGGCATTATCAAGCCAATTGGCATAATAGACCATCGACTTTCCCCCAAGCAACTCCTCAACCGCACTTTTCGTTACCGGAGTTAGATGATTTTCCGCAATATAGCACACCGTATCATGACCTTTCTGTCCCCAGCCAAATGCCGAAAGAAAATTGCCTGCAAAGAGAAAAAGAAATGATATGGTTTTATAAAATCTGTTCATGCTTGTCGGTTTTAATTACAAATATAACAAAAAATTTGCGATTATTCGCTAAATTTGTGAGTTGGTGTCTACGATAAACCTATATTATATATGGAGAAGCCTGCTACAGATAAACCAAGTTTCAGGAGAAAGCCGGAATGGCTGAAAATAAAATTGCCGCGTGGATTTAAGACGGGTCAGGTGATCGGCCTTCTTAATGAGAAACATCTGCATACGATCTGCTCATCCGGACTCTGCCCCAACCGGGGGGAATGCTGGGCCAACGGCACAGCCACTTTCATGATCGGCGGGAATATCTGCACCCGTAACTGCCGCTTCTGCAACGTCCCCTCAGGGCGCCCGTTGCCTCTTGATGAAAAGGAAATAGAGGATATCGCCGCCTCCGTGAAGGCTCTAAATCTTCGTCACACTGTGATCACATCCGTTGATCGTGATGATCTCCCGGATTGTGGCGCCGGCCATTGGGCAAAGATGATACAGGCCATAAAAAAGAACTGCCCCGGAGTCACGATGGAAGTGCTTATTCCTGACTTCAAGGGACGAGAGGAGCTCCTCGATATTGTTATTGCCGAAAAACCTGATATTATCTCACATAATCTTGAAACTGTCAGACGTATCACTCCCGATGTGCGCACCTTCGCAACCTATGACGGCTCATTAGCTGTGCTACGCTATCTGGCTTCGAAAGGAGTGAAGACGAAATCGGGTATTATGCTCGGTCTCGGAGAACGCCGCGAAGAAATTCTTCAGACTATGGACGACCTTCTTGACGTAGGTTGCCGAATAATGACTATCGGTCAGTATCTGCAGCCCGGACCCGATAATTTTCCCCTTCAGGAATATATCCATCCCGATGTCTTTGCTGAATATGCCGAAATAGGTAAGAAAAAAGGGTTCAGACATATTGAAAGTTCACCGCTTGTGAGATCAAGCTATCATGCCGAGAAACATGTCAGAGACAATTGAAGTAACCGATTTCGGGATCTCCGACTACCGGACGGTCTGGGAGAAGCAGAAAGAACTCTTCAGCAAACTCATAGAAAACAAGAAAGCAGGAATAAATAATCATAAAGATTTTCTTCTGATAGGAGAACATCCTGCTGTCTATACCTTAGGCTTTCACGGCAACGAAAAGAACATGCTGGCCTCTATGGAACAGCTTGATAAAGCGGGGATAGAGCTTATCAGGATAGAAAGAGGAGGCGACATAACATTCCATGGTATCGGTCAATTGATAGCCTATCCCATCATCGATCTCGAAAGATATGGCATCGGGGTGAAACGATATGTAAACTTACTCGAAGAATGTGTCATTAGGCTACTGGCCCTTTACGGCATTGAAGGGAAACGGGTGGAAGGCGCACCCGGAATCTGGATTGGAGTCAGCACGACTGAAGAACGCAAGATTTGTGCCATTGGCGTCAAATGCAGCCGTTACATCACCATGCATGGCATAGCCCTTAACATCACCACGGATCTTGACGCTTTCAAACGAATCAATCCATGTGGCTTTGCCGACAAAGGGGTCACCTCCCTAATCCGCGAGCTCAGCTTGACAACAACCCAAAAGCCTAACAGTAAGCTTGACCGGAAGCCTAACGAAAAGCTTGACACAGAACTTGAAAAAGAGTTTGTTAAAGAACTTGATAAAGAACTTGATAAAGAACTTGATAAAGA
>CAZOPN010000087.1:0-8859 GCA_964581685.1 uncultured Sangeribacter sp.
AGGACGGTCATGACCGCGGTGCTAAAGTTGTTGCAACCGGTTATGCTGACTGTGGTTTCGATGTGGACATGGGTCCTCTCTTCCAGACTCCGGCAGAGGCAGCCCGTCAGGCAGTTGAAAACGACGTTCACATCCTTGGTGTTTCATCGCTTGCCGCAGGTCATAAGACACTTATACCTCAGGTGATCGAAGAGCTTAAGAAGCTTGGTCGTGAGGATATTCTTGTGACGGCCGGCGGTGTGATTCCGGCTCAGGACTATGATTTCCTCTACAAAGCCGGTGTCGCTGCTATCTTCGGTCCCGGTACCCGTATCCCGAAGAGCGCTATCGAAATGATCCGAATCCTTAATGAAACTCGTGCTGAGGAGTAATACAGAGGAGAATTTTATCAGATAAAAGAGGGTGTATCAGGATAAAGAATTCTGATACACCCTTCGCTGACAAATAAGAGGGGAAAATAGAAAGATAAAGGAGAACAACTTTTTATGATGGATAATACGCTAAATAACAATTTATACGCACTTGACGAGCAGTCGGGAAATTCGCAGGATGAAGATGGAATGCTCTATTCCATTCCCGAAGATGAGGAGGTATCCGCTTTTGACGGAGATATCGACCCCTATAATCCGATGTCTGATGTTTCGGAAAAACTCGAAGCGGTTACGGTCGATGAAAATTATGAGGAGGAAGACTATGAGGCGCTTTCCGATGATATGGAGGAATATGAGGAATCTGATAAAAGTCCGATGCTTCTGTTGCTGAATCTCATGTTTATGCCTGTTGATGGCTGGAAAAAGATCAAGAACGCACGTTTACGTCCCGATACATTTGCTTTCAGATGTTTTTTTCCAATAACGGTTGTCGCAGCTCTATCCGAATTTGCCAATCTGTATTATGATGCCACTTCGTCGTTATCGGGCATTGTTGTGATGTCGCTTTTCACATTTCTTTCATTTTTCTTCGGTTATTTCACGTCTTATCTTATCGGTATAAGTTTATTGCCGAAATATCTGAGGAATTCCTTGAGAAGCGATTTCGGAAAGAATTTTATCATGGCTTGTATCTCAACTCTCGGGATATTCTTTGCGTTATACAATCTGTTGCAGATGCTTGGGCCGGTAATCGTGTTTCTCCCTTTGTGGACTCTGTATCTCGTATCGCGTGGTGTGAGATTCTTGAGAATTGCGAAAGATAAGGAGTCGACCGCATCGGTATGGATCGGTGTCCTTCTGCTCGGCGCGCCGATACTATGGACATATATATTTGAGTTACTGGTTTAACAGACGTTTCATAAATTGATATGAAAGCTGAAAATATTAATATAAAGAATAAGAAGGCAAAATTTGATTATGAGATTTCCGATACATATATTGCGGGGATTGTCCTTACGGGTACGGAAATCAAGTCAATAAGAGAAGGGAAAGCATCTCTTGTAGATACGTTCTGCCTTGTTGAAAACGGAGAAGTCTGGGTGAAGGGAATGAATATATCCGAGTATTCATACGGATCCTATAATAATCATAGTGCGCGACGCGACCGCAAGCTGTTATTGAACAAAAAGGAGATCGCCAAGATCGCTAAATCGGCTGAAGATGCAGGTTATACAATTGTTCCGCTCCGGGTTTTCATCAATGAACGCGGCTTTGCAAAGATGCAGATAGGAATAGGTCGGGGAAAGAAGCAATATGATAAACGGCAGTCTATCCGGGAGCGTGAGGATAAACGTGCAATCGACAGGATGTTTAAGAAATGAGGAAGCTTGAACTCTTGGCCCCGGCAGCAGATAAGAATGTTGCAATTGAAGCTATATTGCATGGTGCGGATGCTGTCTATATGGGAGCTACAAGTCATGGCGCGCGACGCAATGCCTCCAATTCGTTAGATGACATAAAGGAGGTGATTGACTTCGCTCATCAGTTTCGTGCCCGTGTCTACGTTACGGTCAATACCCTGGTTTATGAAAATGAGATAAGAAAAGTAGAACGACTTGTCCGAGATCTCTATGAGGCCGGAACAGATGCCCTGATTGTTCAGGATATGTCGCTTTTACGGATGGATATTCCTCCGATCGCACTTCATGCGAGCACCCAATGTGATACGCGCACTGTCGAGAAAGCCCGTTTTCTGGAGTCTGTCGGCTTTTCCCAGATTGTACTTGCACGAGAATTGTCGATTGAGGAGATAGCGGAGATATGCCGTTCCGTTAAAGTCCCGGTTGAATGTTTCATTCATGGAGCGTTATGCGTAAGTTATTCCGGCAGATGCCAGGCCAGCGAGCGTTGTCTCGGTCGGAGTGCAAACCGCGGTGAATGCGCTCAGATGTGTCGCCTTCCATATACTTTACGTAATGGCCGGGGAGAGGTGCTTGAGAAAGACAAATATCTCCTTTCACTGCGCGATTTCTCCACTTATGATCGTATTCCTGACCTGATACGTGCCGGAGCTTCTTCATTTAAAATTGAAGGAAGGCTTAAAGATGCGGCATACGTGAAGAATGTCACGGCTGCATATAGGAAAATCATAGATAAGTTCATAGCCGAAAACAGTAAAGATTATTGTCGTTCTTCTTTCGGTCGGAATGAGATATCGTTCTCTCCCGATATTCATAAAAGTTTTAACAGAGGGTTTACGGGATATTTTCTTGACGGTAGAAAAGATGTGAGTATGGCCGGTCTTCTCACTCCCAAATCAATGGGCGAAAGAATAAGAGATCCGAAACTGCTTCGAAACGGGGATGGAATAAGTTATATCAATCCATCTTCCGGAAAAATGGAGGGAGCTTACGTAAATGGTTTTTCAGGGAGCAGAATACGTACATCTTCCGGTAGACTGTTAAACCCGGGTGGATTGGAAATCAGAAGGACATTTGATGTAGAATGGCAGAAAAAACTTGATCGTCCCACAGGACGCCGTAAAATAGCGATGGATATCCTTGTGGACGAAGAGGGCATATCTGCTTCGGATGAAAGGGGAGTGTTTGTAAGAATCCCGATGGACGCGGAGAAAAGCGAATCACATAAACCGATGCAGATCGACGGTATTTTTTCAAAACTTGGAAACACGGTTTATGAAGCACGTGAAATCGTGAATAACCTTAACCCCACAACGTTCATACCGGCCTCACAGCTTACTGCTCTGCGCCGTAAGCTTGTTGAAGCTGCTGATGAAGCCAATATAGCATCATATCCCTTTGAGTATCGCCGTAAAGAAGATAAAACTGCCTTATTTCCGGAAAAGAATCTTGTAAGCAGCGATAATGTGGCTAACAGCCTTGCACGTGAATTTTATATCGAACATGGGGTGACGTCAATAGTCCCGGCATTGGAGATATCAACGCAAACGGAATCCGGAGAAGAAAAGTCTCCCATAGTCATGACTACGCGTTATTGTCTGCGTCGTGAATTAGGATGTTGCCGCAAGAAAAATATTCCGATCGGTGACAGAAAACGCTTTGTCGAGCCCCTGACGATAACATCAGGTCCCCATGCCTTTATTCTTGATTTTGATTGCGAGCGTTGCGAGATGAAGGTCAGGAAGGCTGCCCAACCGATACAGAATCAGACATTGCCGGATCGCCGGAAATAGAATCGGCAGGATTCTTATGGCCCAACCTGTAAAGGATTGAATCGCGTACGGAAACGAATCTCAAGGTAGCAGCAGCGAGAGTGTCATTCTCGCCTTCAGAAATTCTGCGGTCTGTTTCATCATCAAATTCATAATTGAGATGGCTCAGAGCATCGTCAAGGCGAATAAGCAGACCGTTCGCAGTAGTGGAATCTGTTGCTTTTAACATTGAGTCGGTATAGAGATTTATAATCTTCATGCTCTTTGCATAAAGTTCGATCGCCTTTTCTCTGTCGTTGCTGTCGCTAACCTTATTGCAGCTCTGTAAAAGCAGTCCACCCGTAAACAAGAAAAGAACAGAAGCAATAAGCGTTTTAGTATTTGAAAACATATCCTATTATTAATTCTTTAATTTCTCCCTAAGAAATTTACCGGTATATGATTGTTGGCATTGCGCAACCTGTTCCGGAGTTCCGGCCACAACAATCTCTCCACCTTTTTCACCTCCTTCAGGGCCGATGTCGATTAGCCAGTCGGCTGATTTTATGATATCCATGTTGTGCTCTATTATAAGCACCGTATGTCCTTTCTCCACGAGTCGGTTAAGTGACTTCAGGAGAGTGGAAATATCATGAAAGTGCAATCCTGTTGTAGGTTCATCGAAAATAAAGAGAGTTGGCTCGCTCTTTTCCTGCGAAAGGAAGCTTGCAAGCTTAATTCTTTGGTTTTCACCTCCTGAAAGAGTAGATGATGATTGACCGAGTTTGATATATCCCAGTCCGACCTCCTGAAGCGGTTTGAGGCGCTTAATAATTCGTTTCTCAACCGTTCCCGGATTTTCAGAAAGAAATTCGATAGCCTGATTAACAGTCATCTCAAGAAAATCAAAGATATTCTTGCCACGATATTCTACATCGAGCACTTCTTTTTTGAAACGGTGTCCGTTGCAGACATCGCATGTAACCTGAATATCGGCCATAAACTGCATGGGAATTGTAATAGTTCCTTCACCCTTACATTCCTCACAACGTCCTCCATCCGTATTGAAAGAAAAATAAGCCGGAGTGAAACCCATCTGCGCGGAGAGGGGCATATCAGCAAAAAGACGTCTGATCTCATCGTAAGCTTTTAGATATGTAGCCGGATTACTACGTGAGGAGGTCCCGATAGGGTTCTGATCAACGAATTCAACAGCTTTAATCTCTTTAAGATCGCCGGCTAATTCTTTATGCGTACCGGGGGCGTCACCGGCTTCACCAAGTGCTCTGACAAGCGCCTTGTAAAGGATTTCTTTAACAAGGGTGGATTTTCCGGAGCCGCTCACCCCGGAAACGACCGTCATAACGCCGAGAGGGAACCGAACATCAATATCCTTCAGATTATTTTGAGCCGCTCCTTTCACTTCAATGAATTTTTTCCATCCGCGACGTCGGGAAGGAACGTCAATTTTGCGTTTCCCTGAGAGATAATCCACTGTATAGGATGAGGACTCTCCATTCCTGCCGACAGCATCACCGATTGCTCCTTGAAAAACCACCCGACCTCCGAGACGTCCGGCATCGGGGCCGATATCGATAATTTCATCAGCCGCACGCATCATTTCTTCATCATGTTCAACCACGATCACCGTGTTGCCGATCTGTTGTAGGTTGCGAAGCACTCCGATAAGACGTTCTGTATCGCGCGAATGCAACCCTATGCTTGGTTCGTCAAGAATATAAAGCGAGCCGACAAGCGAACTTCCGAGGGAAGTGGCAAGATTAATCCTCTGACTTTCTCCTCCGGATAGTGTTGATGAAAGACGGTCGAGAGTGAGATAGCCTAAACCTACATCCTGCATGAATTTGAGCCGTTGTGTGATCTCAGTGAGAAGTCTTCGTCCGATTTTAGCATCAGTCTCACTCAGTTTAAGTTTATTGAAGAATTCTACGAGACGGTCGATTGGAAGTCTTACAAGTTCGGTAATTGCTTTTCCACCGATCTTAACATATTGTGTATCCGGACGTAGTCGCGAACCATTACAGTCAGGGCATATTGTCTTTCCTCTGTATCGAGCCTTCATTACACGATATTGCATTTTGTCCTGATTGCGGTCGAGCCATCTGAAGAATCCGTCGATTCCTTCCCATTGGCTATTGCCGTGCCATAAAAAATCTTTCTGCGCTTGCGTCAGTTCTTTGTATGGAGTGTGGATAGGAAAATTAAAATGGGGAGCAAGGTGAGCGAGTCTAAGCTTCCATTGTTTCATTTTTTCGCCATTCCAGCATCTCACGGCATCCTGATATACGGAAAGAGTCTTGTTTGGAACCACAAGGTCTTCACTTATTCCGAGCACTCTTCCGAATCCTTCGCATGTAGGACAAGCTCCGTATGGATTGTTGAAGTTGAACATCAGGTCGGATGGTTCACGGAATTCGATACCGTCAGCTACGAATTTTTTCGAAAAAAAATGTTCATGTGTACCGTCAGTGGCCCAAATCTTGATGATGCATTCGCCGTGGCCCTCATAATAGGCCGTCTCAACTGAGTCGGTAAGCCTTGAGATTTCATCTTTGTCGTCTGAAACGGAAAGACGGTCGATAAGCAGCCTATATCCTTCGGCTGAGTCAGGAACGTCACCTTGCAACAAATCGCTTATCTCAATGAAGGTTCCATCTTTTTCAAGTCGGGAATATCCTTCCTTAAGAAATATATCAAGTTGTGTGCGGAAGTCGCGTCCCTCAGCAATATTAATATCTGCAAGAACCGCGATACGTGTTCCGGCCGGATATCCAAGGGCAGCCTTAACAATATCCTCGATTCCATGTTTTTTTACTTCCAGCCCGGAAACGGGAGAGATTGTATGTCCGATACGGGCGTAAAGCATCCGGAGATAGTCGTATATCTCCGTTGCAGTGCCGACAGTGCTTCGCGGATTACGCGAATTTACTTTCTGTTCTATTGCAATAGCCGGTGGCAGCCCTTTGATATAATCACATTCCGGCTTCGACATTCGTCCGAGAAACTGCCGCGCGTAGGCTGAAAGGCTCTCAACATAACGGCGCTGTCCCTCGGCATAGAGAGTGTCGAATGCCAATGATGATTTTCCGGAGCCGCTCACCCCGGTGACTACAATAAATTTATTCAGAGGAATCGAAATGTCGACATTCTTAAGATTATTGACTCTGGCTCCTTTTATGATGATGTTTTTATTTTCCATTTATAAGAAATTCAATGTTTAAACCGCTTGATCTTCCCGACCAAACAGTTTATGAAAAGAGATTCTAAGTAAGTATTCGAAATTAATTTATACTATATGCCACTTTATTTTTGAGATAATTTCTTTGCGGAACGAAGGAAAATATATTCATATTTGACTGAGTGACAATAAGAAATTAGCCAAAAAGAAAAGGGCAGAGAGTATAAAAGATAACATGATTGCTTACTATCGTTTAATTTTGAATACTTACTTAACATAAATTATGTTTTCTCTCTTTCTATAGAACGCAAAAAATGAGCCAAGTTATCTTTAAGGATTCTTAAAAATCTAATGAATATAGTTAATAGCCTCAAGCCGGTTGGGGATGGGTACCTTTTATGAGCCGGGGCCTTGTTTATTGAATGGGGGTAATGGTATAGCCTAAGTGCTTCAGGCTTTCAAGTATACCTCTTTCACCCGGAAGATGTCCTGCTCCTACTACAACCATAATCGATTGGTCCGGCATTGCTTCATTTAGGATCTTAACCCAATTGTCGTTGCGGCTATATATCATTCTTTCGAGAGACTCTTGATCCCGGTCGGATTCAAGTTCGACAAGTAGATTATAGATCTTGTTGATATCATGCGACATATATGCCTCGGAGAGTTCGACCGCTTTTGTGGATTCTTGGTCTATGTCTCTGATGGTTGCCATAAGGGCTTGAGCCTGTTCTTCTACCGGACGGTTATAAAGCATGTCAATCTGAAAATCCATTGTTTCGAGTCCCTCCACGGGTTTCCCTTTTTCAGCGGCTCTTTTCTGCATTGTCATGTCAATTCCTTCCATGGGGTTGAGAGAAGGGAGCACTTTCTGTGCCATAAGAGCGGCCAGTTGGGTTGAGATAACAGCCGGTTTTACGGCATACATCAATTCAAGCGGAGCCGCCCCTCCTGTATATTCATTCCAGACTATAGCTACAGAATCGAGTTGCGCAGGAGAGAGCACCTTGTCGAGAGTACTATCTGTCGGAGCCATCAAGGCCTTCTGCATCTTCATCATGACTGACGGATTAGTCATCTGCGACATCTCGATTTCACCATAAAGCTTGTCGATACTATTGAGAATAGCGGGAAGTTGCTCAATTGCCTCCACTGCCTGTAATGGGGCGAAATGGTGTGTTCCGAGGATATAACTTGTCTTGTCAGAACCGCTTTTCTCAACCTTGAATAGAATTTGAGCTTGAGCGCTCATGCCAATGAGAGCTAGAACTAATGATGCAAAAATTGTCGTTTTCATATTTAAAAGATTAATTGGAGGAGACAGAAATCATCAGAGATGATGTTACAAAGGTATAACTAAACAAGGCACTAATAAATATATTAACATTTATTAGCTTTTTAATTCAAAATTGTAAAAATATCTTTATGTACGCACGTTTATTTATTATAAATATTAATAAAAGTTAAATACAAGAAAAAATTATATGTTTTATAACTATGTTTCAAAAAATATTATTACTTTTGCAGTGAGTTTTTCATGGTATTAGATTTTAAGGTTAAGTAAGGATTGGTTGTCGTGATGACAATCAATTTTTTTTATGCTTTACTAAAGGATAAGGTCTTGGAGAATTTTTAGTTGGTTGATTGATATAAATAATTGATAATTAGGTGATAATTAAGTAAAATATATATTATGAAGAAGCTTGAGGAGATGACGTTAGAGGAATTGTGGATGCTTTTCCCTATAAAATTGGAGCTTCCGAATTCTGAATGGAGGGTTTGGGCTTGCGAAGAGATAAAGATTCTTCAGCATCTTTTACCGTTAAAAGCTTTTTATTATCATATCGGAAGCACGGCAATAAATGGAATTCTTGCAAAGCCGATTATCGATATAATTATTTGTGTAGATAATAAACCTTTATTACATGTTATAAAAGGCCATCTGTTGGCAGGAGGATACATCTGCATGAATGAATCTCCGGATCGAATCAGTTTTAATAAAGGGTATACCGAGAAGGGATATGCCGAAAGGGTATTTCATATCCATTTGCGGGTCGAAGGGGATACAGATGAGATTTTTTTCAGGGATATTAGGCCCCGACTCATAAAAAATCAGC
>CAZOPN010000088.1:0-8777 GCA_964581685.1 uncultured Sangeribacter sp.
CTATCTAAAGTTTAGGAAACTTCTATTCTATCCGTTGAACTACAGAGGCATAGCTACAGCGAGAGCACTGCCGTTCCCTCGGTCAGGGGTGCGCCAATTTCTCCCGCATAATTTGCGTCTGCAAAGGTAGTTAAAATTTCCGATTTGGCAAAATCTTATTAATTTTCAATCTTTCTCTTCATCATCTCAGCTTGATTACGCTGCCGGGGCGGTCGGCCACTCCGGGATTCAGCTCTTTGAGTCGTTCGAGCCGGATGCCGAAACGCTGCGAAAGGCTATGGAGACTTTCGCCGTCGCCGATGGTGGCTGTGGAGCTCCCGGCGGGAGCATCGGTAAGTTTGGGTTCGAGATATACTTCTTCCCAGGGTTTTATTTCTCCATCTTTCTGCACATCGTTATAGCTGAAGAGCTTCTTTTTGTCAAGTCCTAATTCACGTGCTATGGAGGAATACGTATCGCCGGGAGATGCTATCACGTAATGCAGACCCCGCGACCGGCGAATGGGGTGTGTCGCCCTCAGGTGCTGATGGATATAGTCTACATCCTCCTCGGCTTTTCGACCGGCTTCGGTGTCGTAGAGATAGAGTGCATAGCGTTCTATGATTGTGATGAGGCGTGAGGCATAGTTGGGATCTGTAGCATATCCGCATTGACGCAGTCCTTTGGCCCATCCGGCATAGTCGGTAGCTTCGAGTTCAAAGAGAGGAGCATAGCGTTTCCCTTTAAGGAATCGGGAGTGATCGGCGAAGCTTTCCTCTGCTGAGGCGTATGCCCGGAAGCATTCGTTGGGAGCATCATCGTTGCGAAGGAGTGTATCGCCGGTCCAGGTGGAATGGCATTTGATACCGAAATGATTATTCCCCTTTGTGGCGAGTGTGGAACGTCCGGCGGCACTTTCGAGAAGACCCTGCGCCAATGTTATGGATGCCGGTATGCCGTAGGCCGTCTGGTGTTCTACGGCTATCGGGGAATACTTTTCTATATATTCCTGATAACGGTCGGACGCGAGGCAGGCAAGTGCCGGTGCGGCGATAATCATTATAAGGAGTGTTCTAAAAAGGTACATTGTATGAATAATTCAGAATTTACGGCAAAATTAATTATATTTGCGAATAAAAGATGTAGCTATGGAAGATAAAATATATGAGATAAGATATAAGGTGGTAGACTTCAGCGAGCTTTCTGAAGAGGATCGTTGTCTTGTGGATAAGGCAAAAGCAATGACGCGACGCAGCTATGCCCCTTATTCCAAATTTCATGTAGGGGCGGCTATCCTTATGGCTGACGGCGGTATAGTGACCGGAAGCAATCAGGAAAATGCTGCTTATCCTTCCGGAACGTGTGCGGAGCGCACGGCAGCTTACTGGGCTTCGGCGCAACATCCCGGGGTAGCCATGAAGAAGATTGCCATTGCCGCATGGACACGGCTTCATCACTCCGCGGAAGATGCTGATTCCGACTGTTTTCAGCGAAAGCCGATCAGTCCTTGCGGTGCTTGCCGCCAGGCCTTGCTCGAATATGAGACGCTTTATGGCGACATAGAGGTGATTCTCTACGGTCTCGACTGCGTCTGCATCTTCCCCTCGGTCAAGTCCCTCCTCCCCTTCTGCTTCACCGAATTCTGAGGGTGTACACTCCACGGGGTTGCTTCGCTTCCTCGGCATGAAGTCTTAAAAATTTTATGAAACTGGGTATTACTTTTCAATACAGATGAAGAAAAAGAATAGAGAGGTATTGGGGTGCCTCACCGGTTTTGGCATCTTTGCCTTGGTTGGTTTTATTATTGACTCATTGCTCAGATATTGGGGAGTGAAGGCATCTTTGGGTATCACTGTTTTATTAGCTTTTCTTGTCTTATTTATTATCACCGGAGTTGTATGTGAATATTTGAGGCGTAGAGATCTCAAGGCTAATATCAGGGCTAATAAAGGCGGGATTCACGATAAGAATGAGAGGAAGACAGTTGTAGAAAAATCAAAGGAAAAGGTTGATTATAGGGATTATGTTTCCGATCCGTATAGGAATTTTATGGAGGTTTCATCTGCAAACGCTTCACTAAAGTCAAATATTTCAATTTATTCGGACTGCTCCCGGAGCACTGAGTCCGAGCCTTATTTTGTTTATTGTCAGCAAACCTCTGAATTAATTTTGGATTATATCCGCAGGGTAATGAAAAATAAGGATCTGCTGGATACCATTATGAATATCGAGGGGATCGAGGCGTTGGATACAGATCAGTTCGGGAAATATAATTCAAGAGTGGTGCTTGTGGTATTTTATGATTTGTGGAAATGTTATATTGGCACCGGAAATACTGTTTCAATAGATAATCCTGCGCTTCTAAGTTATTCTTTGGCTACTTATTGGGTGAGTGAAGGAGTAAAAGACTTAAATGTGTGGATGCATGACGAAAATATCAGGGCTGCCATACAGAGTTGCGGGGAGCAACTTATGAAATTTGCAACATCCTTAGGGCCGCATGGTTTTGAGGATACGACCGAGTTTCTGATGGTATTTGTCTATGACCGGGCCGGCTGTGACGTAACGGAATATTATAAATTTATTCGTGATGTGGCTGAATGTATGGCAGCTTCCAATATTGGTAATGGAATTTCGGAAGAGGCTCATGCTTACATCCAAAAAATAGACGCAAAAATAAATCAGGCGTCAGCGTCAGAAATTGAGGAAGTAACGGTGAATAGTGTCAAGAAGCTCAATCAATTGATTGGAATTGAGAACGTAAAGAATGAAGTCAGAAAACTAAGTGCTTATGTCAGGGTTCAACAATGGCGTCGAAAGGTCGGGTTGAATTCTCCGGCTATCAGTTATCATTGTGTCTTTATCGGCAATCCCGGCACAGGAAAAACGACCGTAGCCCGCATCATCGCTGAAATCTATAAGGATTTGGGAATATTGAAGAAAGGTCATCTGATTGAGACCGACCGGTCGGGACTTGTAGCTGAATATGTCGGACAGACTGCTGTGAAGACAAATAAAATTATTGATTCGGCTTTGGATGGTGTCTTGTTTATAGATGAAGCGTATTCTTTAGCGAAAGGAGGATATGGCGATTACGGCCAGGAGGCTATCTCGACGCTTCTGAAGCGAATGGAAGATAATCGTGATAGACTGGTGGTGATTCTGGCCGGTTACGATAAGGAAATCCGGATGTTTATAGAATCCAACCCGGGATTACAGTCGCGTTTTAACCGTTATTTCCATTTTGATGATTTTTCCGGTTCTGAGCTGTATGAAATTTTTTTACTCAATGTTAAAAAGCACGAGTATATCACTGACCCGGCTTTTGATGAGAAGGTAAAGGAGATCCTGGAGAGAGCTGTCGGGTCGTCTGATCCCAAACTGGGGAATGCGCGTTTTGTGCGTAATCTATTTGAGAAAATTCTTGAAAATCAAGCAACCCGCCTTTCTTGTCTCGGACTTTCCGACCGGAATTCCTTACAATATCTTTCCCTCGAGGATCTTCAGAATCTTTAGAAACCTCATTTCTTATAGGATGATTTCTTACGAGATGATTATTTTCTCCTTTACGAGTCTTTCCTGACCAATAAAAAGAACAATAATTTTGTGGATATTTATTATTTATCTAAATTTGCATTTGAATCTTTTATATAACTACAGAGGTAGTTGTTAGGGTTCAAATTTTCTGTTTTAGGCAGATTTGTCTGTTTAAAAAGGTGTTATTGAATTTTATCTTTACACTTCAAACTTGGCGGTTTGTGTTATCTACGAAGGTAAATGAGATATAACATCTACATCATGTGCTATACCTATGTCTGTCAAGATAATTAGTATATGCATCTGGTGTGGGGTTGTCAATCTTATCTTGTAGATAAAGGTACGCCAAGACCGGAAGTGTGAGGTAGGGTAGAAATAAATCCTCACACCTTTTTTATGTATAATTATAACGTTCTGTTGAGGATAGGAACAACCCTTTGATCAAATGAAAAAATTTTTATTTATGGTTGTTGCGTGTGTTATATGCGCTTTGACATCAATGACTACATCGTGTAGTAAGGATGAACCCGGCGGAAATCCTAATCAGCCAAATGTCGTGATGCAATTAAAGAAGATATCTTACGATTCTTCTGATAATTCATTCTCCGGAACCCTTTCGAATTTTGTATATGATAATCAGAATAGAGTAGTTTCCTATGAGGAGAACCGGAAAACTGATTATGGTGGTGAGCAAAATCAGGTGGTGAATTATAAATATAATGATTCTTATATTGTTCGTACAAAAGAATCTGAAAATTCTGAGATTCAAAATCTTACTTTTAATCTATCAGGAGGTCTTATTACATCTGTCTTTTGTAAGCAAACAAATTGGACAGATTTTTATTCATATAAGGATAATAAATTAATTCAATGGAAAGAAGGGGATTATACTACCATAGATTATTTATGGGAGAAAGGGAATCCTATACGTGAAACTGTGAGTTATAAAGGCAATTCGAATATCTCAATTTCGAATTATAGTTATACAGATTTGCCTTGTTGCATAGGGAACTTACAATCCTTTCTGTCTATTTGTGATATGGTAGGTGGATCATTTTGTGATCCATTCTTACAACAAAGTGGATATTTTGGTATTTTACCCCAAAATCTAATTGAATTTGTTGATAATGATGTTCAATTCAGATATGAACTCAATGTTAATGGTTATCCTACTAAAATTACAGGCACATATGCGGATAAATGTCGTACTATGCTTCTTGAATGGAAATAAAGTAAAGGATAATTTAAAGTAAAATATTTTGTACAAGAGGAATATTTCCTGATCGTAAGGCCCCATTTTTTATGAGATGGGGCCTTAAGCTTGATTGTTGTTTAGTATTAACGGGACTTTCCAGGAAGCCGTTAATATTAAAGCTATTGCTGTCCAAGTTAGTACAAACAAGGCCTGTTTACAGCTGCGTTATACAATTGCTTCAAAACTGCTGTTATTGGAAATGCGCGGAAATTTCTGTAATTTTGCAGTCTAAAATTTTTGAATGAAATGTCGTTAAAATGTGGTATAGTAGGTTTGCCTAATGTCGGCAAATCAACACTTTTCAACTGCTTGAGCAATGCCAAGGCTCAGAGTGCCAATTTCCCTTTCTGCACTATCGAGCCCAATGTCGGCGTGATTTCCGTGCCTGACGATCGACTCACAAAACTTGTTGAAATGTGTAATCCTCGCTCTACCGTGCCCGCTACAGTGGAGATAGTGGATATTGCCGGTCTGGTGAAAGGCGCGTCCAAGGGTGAAGGACTTGGTAATAAATTTCTGGCCAATATCCGCGAGACAGATGCAATTCTTCATGTGCTTCGCTGTTTCGATGATGACAATATCACTCATGTGGACACTACGGTCGATCCCGTGCGCGATATGGAGGTTATCAACTATGAGCTGCAGCTCAAAGATCTCGAAACTGTGGAGGCGCGCCTTGCAAAAACCGAAAAGGCCGCTAAAGCCGGAGGCGACAAAACCGCTAAAATGCAACTTGAAGTGCTCCGTGCTTATAAGGATGCCCTCGAACAAGGGAAGCCTGCCCGAAGTGTGGTGATTGAAGGAAAGGAGGAAGAGAAATTCGCACGCGAACTTTTCTTGCTTACCAATAAGCCGGTGCTTTATGTCTGCAATGTGGATGATAATTCGGCCGTCGATGGTAATCATTATGTTGAGGCCGTGAGGGAGGCTGTTGCCGCCGAGGGTGCGGATATCATGATCGTGGCTGCTAAAACGGAAAGCGAGATAGCCGAGCTTGACACGTGGGAGGAGCGTCGTGAATTCCTGCAGGAGATTGGCCTTGAGGAATCAGGTGTAAGCCGCCTTATTCGCGCCGCTTACGCCCTGCTCGATCTACAGACGTATTTCACGGCCGGCCCCGACGAGGTGCGTGCCTGGACGTTTATTCGCGGTACAAAAGCGCCGCAGGCTGCCGGAATCATCCATACTGACTTTGAAAAAGGTTTTATCCGTGCGGAGGTAATCAAATATGACGATTACGTAGCTTTGGGTTCGGAGGCAGCCGTTAAGGAAGCCGGCAAAATGGGTGTGGAAGGTAAGGAATATGTAGTGCAGGATGGCGACATAATGCATTTCCGCTTCAACGTCTGAAAATTTCCCGCTTTATTGCGGTGCTAATCGGTTAATAACAATCATAAAATACGGGCGATATGTCAGATTAAGAATGACATATCGCCCGTATTTATAACTTTATGAGCGGGTTTAGGCATTTGTGCCGTAGAAGATGGCCTCTTTCTGATATCGGGCCATAAGGACGTCTGCTTTCCAGTCGGAACAGGGTGTCACCCGGATTCCATTGGCCTCCTCGAGGATATAGTCGGCGATCGGTGCCCCGGCATAAATGGAGCAGATCACTCCCCCACCGAGACGTGGATTTACCTCCATCAGCAGATAGCGGTCGCGGTCAAGGTCATGGAGGAACTGAAGCGTTACCGGTCCGGTAAGTTTGAATTTATCGATTACGTCGCGACTCATCTGTTCTATCTCGGGGATATGACAAGTACGTGTGCGTGTCACCTCGCCCCCCATCACCTCAATACGCTCACGCGGGACGCTTACCAACAGTTCTCCTTTCGTGCTGACGTAGCAATCTACGGTATATTCACGGTTATGTTCGATATATTCCTGCACAAGGTAGCTGTCGAGATTCTCCAGATGCATCAGATCGCTCACATCATTAAAAATTTTGATTCCCCGCGAAGAACCTCCTTTACGTGGTTTGGCAATAGCGGGCATCTCATTGTCGATGACAGTATATGTGCGCGGAATAGGGAATCCGTTTTCCTTAAAGAGCTTGGCTGCCTCTAATTTATCAAACATTCGGGATGTGGTGGAAAAATCCGATACAGGCACGAACACTCCTGGAATTTTCTCCTTGCATATCGATGCGATCTCAATAGCTCCGTTTACGAAGGGTAAAATAATTTTTACGTCATTCTCCTTTACTATGCGGGCTATATCATCAATCACATCCGGATCAGCCCATTTGAGACCCTTTATGACGCGTCCTTCAAGAGCGATAGGCACTTCCTCATCGAGTTCGTAGCCGAGGATTTCCACTTCAAGGCCGAGGCGTGTACCGCTTTTCTTTAGTAGTCCGGCCATTGAGACGCGGCGTGAGCCGCCAAGCATTAAGATTGTTGTTTTCATCATGGTGGGGAAAGAGTTATATACAAAGGCGCCGGTCTTAGGCATGGTATGTGCCTATATGCCGGCGTTTCTTCTCTTCAAAAATTTCTGATATTTTAAAAAATATGCCGCTTTCTTCAACATCGCCGAATTCGCGGTTGATGGCCGTGCCGAACATGCGCATCGTTGGCGACAACGACATATAGGCATTTACGAGCGGCGGGATTTTTTTGCCACGTTCCCGGATGGCATGGTTTAGGATGCGGAAATCTTCCTTATAGTCGTCTGAACTCAAAAGAGAGAGCACCTCCGGAGATTCAGCGTCGGTAACCAGCGGCTCTATAGGTTCTACAAGGCGGTCCGGATCCGGAAAATGCTTATGCATGAACCCTAAGATCAGATCGCGGCAGTCGTGGCCATAAGTAGGATACATCGTAACCTTTCCAAAAAGATATTTTATCTGAGGGTAGACCACGGTCAGGGCTCCCAGACCGTCCCATAGGTTATCGAGAGCATAAATAGCCTTATTGCCGGCTTTTGTCGACTGGTATTTAGGAGTCACAAACGAGCGTCCGAGTTCGATGGTATGAGGCATGAATTCCTTAATGAAGCGTTCCGAGAAGCGGAACATGTGTGAGGTGGCGATCTGAGGCACTCCGTCAATCACCTTTATATCCTCTCCGAGGATAAACCGATAGCCTCCCACAATTTCCCGGGCCTCCGGATTCCATACAATCATCTGGCGACATGGCACCTCCATAGTGTCGAATTCATCGATATCGCATTCAAGCCCGGTTCCACCTCCGGCATCGCGAAAAGCTATTTCGCGGAGACGTCCGATCTCGCGCATAGTATTCGGCGAATTGAAAGCGTCGACAATATATATCTCATTGTCTGCCTTGTTGGTGGGCCGCAAGAGTTTGTCGGGTGTGAGTTCAGCGGCAATTAGTGCCGGCGATATTGGGTCTATGATAGGTTGCATCTCGGGTTTATCATTGCGCTATCGCCATTGGATTAGCCGACTGAGGCGGAATTCATACAGCGGGGCGTCCTGATTATAAATGCAAAATTAATAAATATCATTGAATTTGCAATTAAGTACTTTTCAAAAATAAGTTAAGTTAGCGTTGAAAGTTAAAAAACAAATAGAAGTAAGTTGATTTTAAGGAAATTTAGTTGTGATATGAATGTGTATCTCGTTGTATACAACTGATTTAAAAAATTAAATTGACTCTATGAAAGTTTTTTGTCCGGAATTTCACTATACACCCGGGGGAGCTTTGAATGCTCACGAGATCGGGTTTTGAGTCTGCATCAAAGTTCATACTCAGAGTGAGAGAAGAACTTTTAAAGGGTGTATTAATCATTCATGAGTCGAATAAAAAACGACGTTAAATCCGGAAAAATCCAGAAAATAAGGGAAACTTTTGGATAATTAAAAAATAAGCATTAACTTTGCAACGCAAAACCACGATTTGCATACATATTTAGGAGAGATGGCAGAGTGGTCGATTGCGGCGGTCTTGAAAACCGTTGAGGGTAACACCTCCGGGGGTTCGAATCCCTCTCTCTCCGCAATAAAGCCCTGATTTTCAGGGCTTTTGTTGTATTAATACCC
>CAZOPN010000089.1:0-4447 GCA_964581685.1 uncultured Sangeribacter sp.
GGGGCCCGATTCGCGTACAATGGATAAGACTGAGACGGAAAAGACGGCTACGCAAATGGTGCGTCGATCTAACAGCGAGGAGTAATCCGTATTTCTGAATTTATATATTTTTAAATGGGGCCTTAGTCCCCTTTTTTATGATTCGCTGCCTAAATTTTTATTTTGGCGAAAGAGTGTGGGGCGAGGGGTATGATTTCCTTGTCGCGTGCCCACCATGTCATCTGCTTTTTTGCATAGACTCTCGTATTTTTCTTGATGCGTGAGATGGCTGTGTCCCGGTCCATCGTTCCGTCGAACATCTCAAACATCTCTTTGAGTCCCACTGTGTTGAGTGAATTTAAATGGCGCAAAGGAAATACCTTACGGGCTTCTTCCTCAAGGCCCTCCTCCAGCATGGTGTCCACACGATTGTTTATGCGTTCAAAAAGCTGCTCTCGCGGCATTTCTATCATATACTTTTGTATATTGAATGGCCTTTCTCTTTTTTCTCCTTTGAGCAGTGAGGAATAGGGGCATCCGGCGGTAAGCGAAATCTCTATGGCGTGAAATACGCGCTTTATATTCTTTAGGTCGGCTTTGCTATAATATTCAGGGTCGAGCTTGCGCAACTCCTCTATCAGCCATTCTTCTCCTTTTTCATCCAGGCGTTGTTTGAGGCTTGTGCGAATCGAATCGGGCACTGTGGGGAGTTCATCGATTCCGTTGCATAAGGCATCAATATACATCATTGATCCTCCGCAGACCACAGCCGTGCCTCTCTTTTCAAGTAGCCCGGTAATGATTGACATGGCCTCTTGTTCGAACATTGATGCGCTGTAATAGGCCGTCAGAGGGAGTGTGCCGATAAGGTGATGGCGCACTGAGGAAAGCTCCTGCGGGGATGGCTGCGCGGTGACGATTGGGATATCCCAGTAAATCTGACGACTGTCTGCCGAGATGATCTCCGTGTTGAGCCGGAGCGCGGTTTCAATGGCGAGGGCCGACTTGCCTGAGGCAGTCGGCCCTGTGATGACTATGAGGGTTGGTTTTTCAGCCAATTTTATTAGAATCTGTTACGCCGTTGCGGGCATGCGTTATGTTATTCGGCTACGATGCGTGATATATTGACGATCACATCGCGAGCTTTTTCCATCGACTGGATGGAGACGTATTCATAGCGGCCATGGAAATTTTCTCCGCCTGCAAAAATATTTGGACAGGGAAGGCCTTTGAATGAAAGCTGAGCGCCGTCTGTCCCGCCTCGTATGGGTTGAACTTTGGGTTCGACTCCGGCTTCTGTCATAGCTTTCTCGGCGATGGTGATGATATGCATCATCGGCTCGATTTTCTCACGCATATTGTAATATTGATCGTTGATCTCAACAGAGCAACAGCCGGGATATTCCGTGTTGGTCTTATTGACGAGATGCTTTATCTCACGTTTGCGGCGTTCGAAACGATCTCGGTCATGGTCGCGTATGATATATGAGAGCACGGTTTTCTCTACGGATCCTTCAATGCCTACGAGATGATAAAATCCTTCGTAACCTTCGGTATGCTCGGGCGTTTCCCAGCGGGGGAGCATGGTAATGAAATTGTTGGCCACGCGGATTGAGTTGATCATCTTATGTTTTGCATATCCTGGATGAACGTTGCGCCCGAGAATGGTGACTTTGGCTGAAGCGGCGTTGAAGTTTTCGTATTCGAGTTCGCCGATTGCTCCGCCATCCATGGTGTATGCAAAATCGCATCCGAACTTTTCAACATCGAATTTATGTGCTCCGAGACCGATTTCTTCATCGGGATTGAAGCCTATTCGGATTTTTCCGTGTTTAATTTCCGGATGCTCCTGAAGATATGCCACTGCCGAAATAATCTCGGCAATGCCGGCTTTATCGTCGGCACCCAGCAGGGTTGTTCCATCAGTTACGATGAGATCCTGCCCGAGATAGTTGAGCAATTCCGGGAAATCTTCAGGGGAAAGCTCTATATTTTTTTCAGCATTCAGCGTTATGGCCTTACCATCGTAATTCTTAACGATACGTGGCGACACGTGGCGTCCTGACATATCGGGCGATGTATCCATGTGGGCGATAAATCCGATGGTCGGAACTTTTTTATCGGTGTTTGCAGGAAGTGTGGCAAATAGATATCCGTTTTCGTCAAGCGATATTTCTTCAAGCCCCATCTTTTCAAGTTCGCCGCGAAGATAGATTGCAAATTCCATCTGTCCCGGAGTCGAAGGGGTCATATTGGTCTGTTCATCGCTTTGTGTGTCGAATTTCACGAATTCGAGGAAGCGGTCGGTTACTGTCATTCAGATATTATTTTAAGATTGTCATTTATTCCATGGATGGTCAAATGGCCCCCGGGAATATTATTTGCCTCAAAGTTAGCAATAAATTCCCATTATTTATCGAATTAAATGAAAAAATGCTGAAAAAAGGGTCAGCTGCCGGTCTTAAGGTACTCTAAACGGTCTTTAAGCCATTGTTTGAGCTTGTCGGTCTGAAGTTTTGTTTCAAACGATGAGACATGATATGCCCATTTTTCAAAAGGCCCTTCGTCGTTCCAACGCAGACCGTTGTATTTTGCCGACGGTTCTATAAGATTTGAGTATTCGTCAAAAAATTCAAGCAATTGTGGAAAAATTTCATCGATGAGTATTTTTAGTCTTTCTTTATAGAGAGCTTTATATTCTTTGGTTTGCTTGAGATAGTTGATGATAGAGGGGGTCCAGAGAGGTCTGTCGGGAGCTGATTCTATGTAAGAATCGCCTGAGAGTTTTGTGAAATTGTAAGCTACATCGAAATCCCAAGCCGGGCCGAAATGATATTTCTCGCCCTCTTCGAGCGATTTTTTATGGATGTAGAGACTTTTGGGGTAGCCAATCTCTCCGTTGCCAACCAAATCGTAGAGTAACAAGTAGTTTACAAGGCTCTCGATATCGAATGCTTCCGCCCCTTTCCCTTCAATTGCCATTTTCTCGGCTTTATTGAAATCGGTTTCCCATAGAGCGAGACGTTCGGCAACAGTGATGTCAGGCTGACTCTCGTGGAGTTCATCGAAATCGGGATCTTTAACCATAACCGGAAGATTCAGCCGACTGGAACGGAATTTATATTTTTCATCAAATTCGATGCTTAGTTCGAAGAGTATTCCGGTTGTTTCATCAATATCCACACTTGCTGCATTGATGCCGATTTTCTCCGTGAGGGTGTATGCCCCGGCATAATGGCCGTTGATGAAGACGTTGCATGGAACAATGGTATTGGCATACGGAATGCCGAGTTGATTGGCAAGGCGGAAGGCAATGGCATTGTGCATGAGACTCGGGTCAAGATAATTGTTTAGCAAAACAAAGCTTTTTGCCTTCTGTAGTCCGCAGATTGAAGTCTTTTTTGAGAATTTCAGTCGCATTGGCTTCTTTGGCATTCCCCATGATGAGTTTCCACGGCCTTTTACTTGTAACTGTAAGTCTGAAAGATCTTCAGTGTAGCCGTTTCATTCGATATCAAGTGTGGCCGAAAGATACAGGTCTTTTTCCCATAGACTTTCTGCTTCGGGGAAGTCGGGAAATGAGAACCGGAGAACCGGGATGTCTTGATTGCGAATCACACAGCTGTCGAGTGCGGAGAGAGGAATTGACACATTACCATATAGCCAGTCGGTAAATGTTATCTCCGGTATTCCATCTTTAGAGTGGCTATGGCGTATTTGTGTCTGATCTTTCAGCTTAATCTGATTGAATTTGCCATCGCTACGGAAGTAGGAGATGTTTTTCTGGGCTTTGATGTTAAGCGTGACAGATATAAATGCTGTTATGATCAGTATTATTATTCGTTTCATTTCACAATAAATTTAATGGGAGAGAATGTTTCTGTCTTCAGCACATAAATACCTTTTACGAACTGTGACAGACTGAGGTTTAGCTCTTGCATGAATGTTGAGGATTCAATTATTTTGCCCTCTATATCATATATGGTATAAGTATGCTCCTTTTCATCTTGTATTGAGATTGTAATGGATTCGGAGGAGATACGTAAATTGTTACCGGGCCGGGGTATCTCCGTGACTGACGAATGGTCGCTCTCATACGAGATCTTTTTTATTTCATCGAAAATAAATTCTTTCTCTCCGTCAGATGTCTGAAGATTGAGTTTGTCGTTATTGAAGTTGATTATCAGCTGTTCATCAACAAGGAAGTGTGTCGTATTGTCACTGGTATCGGTTATTATCAGGCTATAATCAGTAGCCTGTGCAACGGTGGCCATAATCATGACAAATAGGGAAAGGGTAAACAGATGGATAATTTTTGAAAATCTGTTCTTGACTTCTGGTCTATCGGAGGTAGTATTTTGGTTCATTGAAAGTATTATTGTAGTTTTAGAGAGGAGAGTGTTGAAATTTAAAACAATGTAATATTAAGGAAGTCCATTTCTTGGCGATCTAACGGTTGCTTTGACTC
>CAZOPN010000089.1:4547-7230 GCA_964581685.1 uncultured Sangeribacter sp.
TCAAAATCACCTTAAGGATACGCCCCGTAAGCCATAAAAATTTTATGAAACGGGGTCTAAATTCTTGGCATGAAGCGGAAGTCCTTAAAAGGAAGTTGAAAGGATAACGACAAAGTTATCAATAAAATTTTGAATTTTTAGTTAATTTTGTAGTATAAATTGAATTATCGGATGAGGAAACCTTATATTGTTATCTTATTATTGATATGCGCCATATTGGTGGCTGTGGGGCTATATGGCGTCACATGTTCCCGAAGATCTCCTGATAAAGGAGGGGAGAGCGTGAAGAAAGAACAAAAAGAAAGGGAATCGGTATCGAAAAATTCAGCAGATGCTCTCTTAAAGGTTGGTATGAGTGCTTCCGTGCCTTCTCAATTAAAGGATTATATGGGATTTTCTATTTCCTTTAATAAGGATAACCATACTCCTAATTGGGTTGCATGGGAATTACTTGGCTCTGAGACGGATGGTGCGGCTTCACGTTCTAATCGTTTTTGGACGGATACGGAGATCGAAGGTTGCGCTGTCGGCGATGATTACCGAAAATCGGGTTACGACCGAGGGCATCTTTGTCCGGCTGCCGATCAGAAATGGAGTGACCGGGCTATGGAGGATTGTTTTGTTTTTTCCAATATGTGTCCGCAGGATCATTCTTTGAATTCCGGCGCATGGAATACCCTTGAAAACTATGAGCGCGTCTGGGCACGGCGTG
This sequence comes from uncultured Sangeribacter sp., assembly GCA_964581685.1. GTDB lineage: Bacteria > Bacteroidota > Bacteroidia > Bacteroidales > Muribaculaceae > Lepagella. Next base: position 5,260 of record CAZOPN010000089.1, read on the forward strand.
ATTCTGCAATTCTTATCGTTGCGGGACCTCTTTATGAGGAGTCTGATACACGTAGAATCGGGCCGTCGGGCGTCAGGGTGCCATCTGCTTTCTTTAAAGTCATAGCTGCTCCTTATCTGGACTCCCCACGAGCTATTGGTTTTGTTTTCCCAAACATGACGGCGCCCGGGAATATGCAGAATTATGTAATGACTGTTGATGAGGTGGAGAAGCTTACCGGTTTCGATTTTTTCAGTGGGTTGCCCGATGATGTTGAAAATGAGATAGAATCAAAATCTTCTTTTAAGGAATGGATCAGAAAATAATGTCTGAAGATACGATTGTAGCTGTTGCCACCCCATCCGGCACGGGTGGTATCGCGGTGATAAGAGTCTCCGGTGAAAGTGCGATTTCGGTTGTTGAAGGTGCGTGGAAAGGGAAGTCATTGGAAAAATGTGCCTCTCATACGGCTCATCTTGGTAAATATAAGGATATCTCCGGAAATCTTCTGGATGAAGTGATAATTACTGTCTACCGCGGACCGAATTCTTTTACGGGAGAGAATGTAATTGAAATTGCGTGTCATGGCTCTCGTTGGATTCAGCGGCAGATTGTAAATGATCTTATAAATCGAGGGGCCAGAGGTGCGTCTCCGGGAGAATTCTCACAAAGAGCTTTCTTGAATGGGCGTATAGATCTGGCTCAGGCTGAGGGAATCGCTGATCTTATTGCTGCATCTTCACGGGCGGCACATCAAATGGCTTTGCAGCAGATGTCCGGGGTATTTTCATCTCGGCTTGACTCTTTGAGATTGCAACTCACTGATCTTGCTTCTCTTCTTGAGCTTGAACTTGACTTCTCGGAAGAAGATGTAGAATTTGCCGATCGTGGAAAGCTTATAGCTCTATGTGATGAAATTATTCTTACAATTACGCGTCTGGCAGATTCCTATAATTCCGGGAGGGCGTTGAAAGAGGGGATTCCGGTGGTAATTGCCGGTGCTCCGAATGCAGGGAAATCGACTCTGTTAAATTTTATATTGGGGGAGGACAAGGCAATTGTGAGCGATATTCCCGGAACAACGCGAGATATTATCGAAGATACAATTGAGATAAATGGAGTTCTGTTCCGTTTTGTTGATACCGCCGGATTAAGAGTCACTGAAGATAGGGTGGAGCGCATTGGAATAGAGCGAGCGGAGGAAAGACTTACCCGAGCTGCCATAACCCTCTGGATTGTTGATGCTACGTTGCCACTGGGTCCTCAAGTTAATATGATTAGGGAGCGACTTGGAAAACCAATGCAATCCGGCCGGAACTTGCTCATGCTAAATAAATGCGATTTATTGACATCTGCTAAACCTGAAGTAATGGAAAATGAGTATGCGGATGTCGAGGGTGACGCCGTTCACTCGGAAGATAAAGGTAAAGAGAGGTCCGGATTTGACAATTTCAAAAAAAAGAACCATGAATCTTCAGTAGCTGAAAAAATTAAGGAGATAGGGAAAATGTTTGGTGAAGATCAAAGCCTACCGATAATATTGCCTATTTCAGCTAAATCAGGAGAGGGGATAGACCAATTGCTATTAGAATTGGAAAAAGAAGCCACGACTATCTACACCACAGAATCGGATGTGGTGGTGACGAATGCGAGACATTATACAGCATTAATGCGAGGGCTTGAGAGTCTGAAAGCAGCACGTAGAGCCATAACAGAAAATCTATCCGCCGATTTTGTAGCCCAGGACGTTCGCGAGGCCCTCCACCACCTCGCCACCGTCACCGGCGCCATTTCCACCCCCGATCTTCTCTCCACTATATTTTCCCGCTTCTGCATCGGAAAATGAGGCCAAAATAAGCCTGTGCCAACACCCGTACAAATCCCGTATAATAAGGATATAAAACAGGGCTGTGGCACAGGCTTCTGCATAAATCGGAAAATTTATCGGAAATTTAACCGTAGTTATACCCGAGTTGTCGATTTTTTGTTGTT
>CAZOPN010000090.1:0-6913 GCA_964581685.1 uncultured Sangeribacter sp.
AATCGCTCCAACCCAGCGACCCCAGGGGCACTCAAATTTATGAGATGGGCTCTTAAATGAATATGGAATCAAAATCAGGTGATGGGAGCCGGCTGGAAAGAATCAACAGCGATCGCCGGGTTCTTGAACTGCTTTCGCAGTCGTTCGGCACAGTCAGTTCGGCAGCAACCGAGATAATTAACATGGAGTCTATCCTCAATCTTCCGAAAGGGACGGAGCATTATGTCGCCGACCTTCACGGGGAGCATGAGGCCTTTCTTCATATTTTGAAGAACGCATCGGGCAATATCAAGCGTAAGGTGCGTGAGATTTTTGCAACAACCATGCGCGACAGCGAGATCGCTCAGTTGTGCTCACTCATATATTATCCCGAGCAAAAGCTTGAGTTGATACGAAGTGAGGAAGAGGATATCACCGATTTCTATAATATCACGCTCCATCGGCTTGTGCTGGTGCTTCAGAGTGTTTCTTCGAAATACACCCGTTCGAAAGTGAGGAAAGCTCTTCCCCGCGAATTTGCCTACATTATAGAGGAATTGCTTCATCAGGACACCTCCGGAGAAAACAAGCAGCTCTACTATAACCGTATTGTGGAGACTATCATCTCTACCGGCCAGGCCCACGACTTCATCATAGCGATATGCAACGTTATTCAGCGGTTGAGTATCGACCGGCTGCATATTCTCGGAGACATTTATGATCGTGGCCCGGGAGCGCATCTGATAATGGACAAACTCCTTGAATATAAGGATTTCGACATGCAGTGGGGCAATCACGACGCTTTGTGGATGGGAGCGGCTGCCGGAAACGACTGTTGTATCTGCAACGTGCTGCGCATTGCCATGCGTTATGCCAATATGGCAACTCTTGAGGATGGCTATGGTATCAATCTTCTTCCTCTCGCTTCTCTTGCCATGGATCTTTACGCTGATGATCCATGCACGCTTTTCATGCCCTCCGCGCCGGTTGAAGATACGGTTGAGAGCGAGAAAAACCGCACGTTGCTGGCGAAGATGCACAAGGTGATAACCGTCATACAGTTTAAACTTGAGGGTGCGATGATTGCCAAACATCCTGAATGGAAAATGGAAGGACGCCGGCTACTCTCATGCCTGAGTCCGGACCTGAAGACAGTTTCAATCAACGGTAAGGATTACCCGATGCTCGATTCAAACTTCCCGACGATTGATCCGGCGGATCCTTATCGTCTCACGCCTGCCGAACAGGAAGTGATGGCCAAACTCCACCGCTGTTTCAGAATCAGCGATAAGTTGCGGCGGCATGTCGGCGTCTTTTTCAGCCATGGGTGCATGTATTCGGTGATGAACTCAAATCTTATGTTTCATGCCTCCGTTCCCCTGAATGAAGACGGCACTCTGAAGGAAGTGGAGCTTATGGGAGAGCGTTATAGCGGCAAAGAACTGCTGCATAATATCGGCATGCTGATGCGTGCTGCATTCAACCGCGACACTCCTCCTGATGTAAGGGATTATGCAAGAGATTATTACTGGTATCTCTGGTGTGGGCCTGATTCTCCGCTCTTCGACAAGGAGGCTATGACCACATTCGAGCGTTATTTCATAGCAGATAAATCCACTCATGAGGAGAAAAAAGGAAATTATTTCCGTCTCAGAGAGCGCGAGGATGTCTGCGACAGGATTCTTGATGCTTTTGGAGTTGAGGGGGAGCACCGCCATATAATAAACGGCCATGTGCCGGTAAGAGTGGGAAAGGGTGAGAATCCGGTCAAGGCTAATGGCAAACTGATGGTGATCGACGGCGGTTTCGCAAAAGCATATCACGATACAACCGGAATCGCGGGCTATACACTCGTCTATCATTCAAGAGGGTTCGTGCTGGTGCAACATGAGCCTTTCAGCTCCGTAGAGGAGGTGATCAATAAGGGAACAGACATTGTGAGCACAACATTGCTGGTTGAGCTCAGCGCGCATCGTCAGCGTGTGCGTGATACGGATAAGGGTAAAGAACTTCAGAGCCAGATTGACGAATTGCATGATTTGCTCTTCGCCTATCGCCACGGAATTCTAAAGGAACGTATATATGGAGCATAACTCCCGTCTTATGGAACGGGAGCCTAAGCCCCCATTATTTTGAGCCGGGGGTCTTGATTTTCCAAAGATAGAGCTTGTCGGAGGGGCGCACTTTGGCCGGAACCGGCATTGAGAAAAGGTCTCCTTTTTTCACTGATTCCACCGGGCGCAGATCGAAGCGTAATTCATCGACTGTAAATATCAGGGCTCCGGTGGTCGGGCCCGTCACCACTACTTCATCTCCCACATGAAGTTCTCCCGCTTCCATCAGGAATTCGCCGACGCCGATTTTAGAGAACCATCTCATGGTCTTGGCGGCATATACCTTTACGCGGGTAGCTGACGATCCATATTTAGCGCTCCATTCTCCGAGACGTTCTCCGAGATAATAGCCGTTCCAGTAGCCTCGGTTGAAGATCCGGACTAAGCGTGCGTCCCATTCCGCGATTTTTTCTTCTCCATAGCTACCGTCGATTATTGCTTCTATGGCTTCGGAATAGCATTTTACGGTTTCATAGACATATTCCGGTCCGCGCGCGCGTCCCTCGATTTTGAAAACTCTTACGCCCGCATCAATCATCTTGTTGAGGAAGTGGATGGTCTTCAAATCTTTAGGCGACATGATATATTGGTTGTCTATCTCAAGTTCCTCTCCCGTCTCTTTATCGCGGACGGTATATGCGCGGCGGCAGATCTGGTTGCATGCTCCGCGGTTGGCACTCGAATTCATTTCATGCAGGCTCATATAGCATTTGCCGCTGACAGCCATGCAAAGCGCACCGTGACAGAACATTTCCAGCCTGACTTTCTCTCCTGCCGGGCCGCAGATATTATCATTGTCGATAGCCCGCGAGATTCCGGCCACTTTCTCCATGTCGAGTTCGCGAGCGAGCACCATTACATCTGCAAATTGCGAATAGAACCTCACAGCCTCGGTGTTGCTTATATTCACTTGTGTTGAGATATGCACTTCCTGACCTATTTCACGCGCGAATAGGATTGCGGCCATATCGGAAGCTATGATTGCCGAGATTCCCGCTTGTTTTGCTCTTGTCACGATCATGCGCATCGTCTCCATATCCGAGTCGTAAATCACGGTATTGACCGTAAGATATGTCTTAACGGCGGCCTCATTGCAGAGTGCCACTATTTCATCCATATCGTCGGCAGTGAAATTCGCACTCGAACGTGAGCGCATGTTAAGACCTTCGATGCCGAAATAGACGGCATCGGCACCGGCGGCAATGGCCGCAGCGAGAGATTCGCGGCTTCCTACGGGAGCCATGATCTCAAAATCTTTACGCTTGAACATTTTTCTTATTTTTTTATGGCCAAATAGTAACAGACGGCGCCGAACGTAAGCTGATGCCATGTCGGCTCCGAAAAGCCGCATTCGCTCATAATGTCGGTCATGGCCTTACGCTGTGGCGCGGCGGCGATGCTTTCGGGGAGATAGGAATAGGCGCGTGAATCGCCTGATACGAGACGCCCGATTGCCGGAATCAGTCTCTTGGAATAGAAGTCATATCCGGCGCGTGTCAATCCTTTCTCCGGTCGGGCAAGCTCTATGACGCATAGCATCCCTCCGGGCCGAAGCACACGCGACATCTCCTCGTATCCCTGTTTAAGATGCTCGAAATTGCGAACGCCGTATGCCACGGTGATCAGATCGCGGCTGTTGTCGGGTAGATCGAGCGCAAGAGAATCGCCCTGACGGAATGAGATGTGGGATCGGGAGAGGTCATTCATGGATGAAAGTTTTCTTTTCGCCACATCAAGCATACCCTCCGAAAGGTCAATTCCCAGAATATCCGCTTCGGGGAATCGGCGGTGGAGTTCAAAAGCCACATCGCCCGTTCCGGTGGCTATATCAAGTATTTCTTTTGGTTGTAAGCCGGTAGCTGCCACGGCCGAGATAGCCCGGTTTCTCCAGTGACGGTGCAGCCCGAAAGTCATGGCGGTATTCATGAAATCGTAGGCCGGAGCTATGGAGTCAAACATTTTTTCAACCTGCTCCCTTTTCGACCCGTCTTCACTATAGGGATTCACCAGTTCGGCTCCCGACAGCATCTCCTCTTCCCCGCGTCGGTTCATTTCAGTTTCTTTGCAAAAGAACGGCGACGCCGGTGCTGCCGTGTATTGAAATATTCCCACTGACTCTGCACCTTCCCGTTAGTCTCCATCTCCGGGTTGGATTCGGCATACTTGAACCCGTATTTGATGTAATAGGGAATCAGATCCTGGAATAGAAGGGCATTGACTCCTTTATTCTGATAGTCGGGATGGACGGCGACAAGAAGAAGATCAACGCGATCATTTTTCCCTTTAAGTCCCTTTAAAAGGTGATACCATCCGAATGGGAACATCTTCCCTTTGGATTTTTGCAACGCACGGCTCATGGAAGGCATTGAGATTCCTACGCCTACGAGTTTGTCGTTTTTATCAACTACCAGCGTCAGAAGATCGAGATTGAGCAGATTCAGATAGATATCGATATAATATTCAATCTGGCGCTCCGTGAGCATTGAATATTGATACAGGTTTTTGTATGCGTCGTTGATAAGGTGGAACAAAGCGTGTCCGTATTCGGCCTTGATACGTTTCCGGCTCGTATATTTGAGCACACGCAGATCATATTTTCTTTTTACAATATCCGCAATACGGTCATATTTCTCCGGAATTCCATCAGGTACTTCCATAAGAAATTCCATCCAGTCGGATTCTTTCTTATATCCGAGGCGTTCGAGATGTTCCGGATAATATGGATAATTGTAGATTGTGGCCATTGTCGATAACTCCTGGAATCCATCAACGAGCATCCCTTCATGGTCAAGATCAGTAAAACCGAGCGGGCCGATGATTTTATCCATTCCCTTGCTGCGTCCCCAGTCTTCCACGGCTTTCATCAGAGCAGCCGAGACCTCCGGGTCGTCGATAAAATCAATAAAACCGAAGCGGGCTGATTTTGCTCCCGAGCGTTCGTTTACCTGACGGTTTATTATTCCGGCGATACGTCCTACCGGTTTTCCGTCGCGGAAAGCCATAAAATAGGCATAGTCGCAGAAATCGAAGGCCGGGTTGGTCTCGGGAGATAGAGTTGCGATATCGTCTGATACGAGCGGGGGCACGAAATAAGGATTTTCCCCGTATAGATCGATTTGAAACTGAGTGAATTTCTTCAGATTTGCTTTTGTGGGCTTAATTTCTCTGATTTCTACCATTGTGGATTCAGTGTTGGCCTTACCGGGCTGTCAGCCAGATAAGCAGGGTCAGCATTATGAGAATGAAAACGGTGAGGAAGATGAATAGTTGGCTTGAGCTGCGGCGTTCCATAGCGAGCTGAACATCGGCTATTGAGCGGTAGGCCGGCGGATCCGACTCGCATTTTGAGGCGATCCGGCGCAATCGCGGCAGGGATGTGGGGAGGTTGTCGAGCACTTCGTTAAGCACTTTCCCAAGACTTTTTATATCCTCTTCCGTGTCTTGCCGTGACAATGAATCCGACTGAGCGTAGCCGACGTTGATAAGTTTCAGATTCTCGTTATATTCGGTGAATATGATCGTATCCGGTGTGATAGGATGGTGAACGATGTGATTCTCCTGAATATATTCCATCGCATCAAGGAGCTGGGTTTGCAGCCGTTGTACGATTTTTGGCGTGAGGCGTCGCTCATCGATGAGGCGTCGCAGGGAATAGCCGTAGACGTCGTCGGTAATGATAGCCATTCCGACTCCCGGAATCTCCTCAAGATCGTTCACCATCACGATATTGGCATGGGCCAGATTATAACGCGTGTCAAACTCCTGTTCAAGCATTCGCCGGAATTCGGGCTTGTCGGCATATTCTTTTTTGAGAGCTTTGAGCATCACCCACTTGCCATGTTTCCTGACGGTATAGACGTCATAATATTTCTCTTCCCATTCAGGCAGGAGCGTCAGATCGCTCCACTTGCCGGATGGGTCATTGATAGGAATTTTCTTTTCTTCCTTGCTGATATATCCTTTGTAATCGTCCAATATCGCTGTTATTATGAGATTATGTCAAATCCTGTATATTTTCTCAGACATTCCGGGATCACGATTCCTTCGGGCGTCTGGTTGTTTTCCAGAAGTGCGGCAACGATTCGCGGCAGAGCGAGGGCAGAGCCGTTCAGCGTGTGGCAGAGATGAGTTTTCTTGTCGTCACCGCGATAACGGCATTTGAGCCGGTTGGCCTGATAAGCTTCGAAGTTGGATACCGATGAAACTTCCAGCCAGCGTTTCTGTGCGGCCGACCAGACTTCGAAATCGAATGTGATGGCCGAAGTGAAGCTCATATCGCCTCCGCAGAGACGTAATATGTGCCAGGGGAGCCCGAGCTTTTCAAGCAATCCCCGGACGTGATCTTTCATCTCTTCGAGAGCCGCATAGGAATTCTCCGGTTTCTCAATTCTGACAATCTCCACTTTATCAAACTGATGCAGACGGTTGAGACCTCTCACATCCTTGCCATAGCTTCCGGCTTCGCGACGCCAGCAGGGAGAGTAAGCGCAGTTCTTCTTCGGAAGTTCATCCTGACTCAGAATGACGTCTCGGTAGATATTGGTCACGGGCACTTCAGCGGTGGGAATCAGGTAAAGATTGTCGAGTGTGACGTGATACATCTGTCCTTCCTTGTCGGGGAGCTGGCCGGTGCCGTATCCTGAAGCCTCATTAACCACGAAAGGAGGTTCAACTTCGATATATCCCGCATTCCAGGCCTCATCGAGGAAGAACTGTATCAGGGCTCGCTGCAGACGTGCTCCTTTCCCAATATAGAAGGGGAATCCTGCACCGGTGACTTTTACACCGAGCTCGAAGTGAATGAGATTGTATTTTTTTGC
>CAZOPN010000091.1:0-6870 GCA_964581685.1 uncultured Sangeribacter sp.
CCGTTTTTCATTTTTATTTATATTGAGTTTTTCTGTTAATATTAACGCCATGGTTTATTCTGGGTGAGATTCGGGTTACGGTTTCTTTCCGATTCCGGAATCTGGAAGATATAGCATTGTTCGTAATGGAGGGAGGGAGAGTTTACCCAATATTCATTCTCAAGCGCTCCGAACGCATCATACCATTTATAACCCGTGTTGCCGATTCCGCCGTAGACGTGTTCGAGGCGTCGCCAGCGGCGAAGATCCCATGTGCGGTGTCCTTCGGCAAGAAGTTCTACGATACGTTCCTGTTCGATAGCCTCGAAAAAATTATCATGGTTACTATATTTGTCAGCGGCGAGAGCCGGCAGATTGCCGCGGTGACGTACGCGATTCACTAACGCGACGCTTTCCGAGGTAGGGCCGTTGAGTTCGTTGTCGGCTTCTGCATACATCAGGAATACATCGGCCAGACGTATCACAGGCCAGTTGAATTCTCCGTCTGAACGGTCGGCGCCTGCATAGTTCCGCACGAACTTGCGGAATACGTATCCGGTGGTGGAAAGAATATTATAAGTAATGAAATTATGGGTTTCCACATTGCCGTTTTCATCAACGGAATAGGTCGAGATCGGGCCTTCCCAGTTCTTATATTCATATTGTGTGTATCCGGTTTCCTTAAGTGACATCATTCCCATCTGCTGCTCATAGTTCCACATGATTGAAGATTTCATACGATAGTCACGGTTAGCATAGGTCTGAGGATTCAGCGAACTGTTGGGAGTATTTACGGCTTGCAGACTCGGACTCATCAGTTTTATTGGAGGACAGAAATCGCCGGTTTCCGTGCTCTGATATCTGTCTACTATATTACAACGTGGATTCACCCACGACTGCGAATATTGCACGGTGCGTCCGGCCATATCGCGCATCAGTTGTTCTCCTTGGCTTGTGCTTGTGCCGCCATGCTGGAAAGTGAATACGAATTCGGAATCTCCATTTGCAGTGGGAAGGAAAAGATAATAATAGTTCGGAAGTTTTTCAGCTTTGCCGAATTCCTTTATTTTTCCCGACAGATCGACTCCGTTAATAACTGTGCCGTCGGGCCAAATCTCTGCAGGAGGATCGCATTCTCCCGGCTCGCCGCCACGGAAAAGATCAAGGCCGAAGTCGTTTATAACTCTGCCGAAGTCTTCTTTTGCGGCCGCGTATGCACGTCGGGCCTCATTCTCATCAGGGACGAAAGTATCGAGCTCAGGCCATCCGAAATGATTCCATGAAGCCCAGTATAGATGAATCTTGCCCCGCAGAGCGATTGCAGCCGGTTTGCTGTAGCGTCCGGCAACGGTAGCCTTATCAGGCAATTGCTTCTCCACTTCATTGAGGTCGGAAATGAGGTGTGCGTATATTTCCGATATGGGAGTGCGACGGATTGATTCCACTTCCGCATTGCTTGTTACGTTCCAGTCGATATAAGGGACGTCTCCCCACCATGTGATTAGTCGGAAATATACCAAAGCACGCAACAGTTTACACTCTGCAACGATAGTCTTGAGGTTTTCCTGTTCTTTCTGCTGGGAGGTATTGGCAATCATCTGCTCTACATTCTCGATGGTGTAGTTCGCATGATTTATAGCTCCATAGCAATATTTGAACATGTTTTCGAAATAACCGCCATATCCCCAGGGAAGATAATCCCAGCGGCCCATATAGGCACGTCCGTTATTTCCATTATTGTTCAGGAAAGAATTTCCACGCATCTTAACATACTCGCTCATTCCGTCGAGATAGTAATCACGGTTGAAGAGATATCTGGTATCAGACATAACGCCGGCCAAAGCCGAAACGGCATCTGCTTCATTTTTCCAGAATTTATTTTTTGAAAGTGAATCAGTAGGATCCTGATTCAAAATATCATCGTGGCAGGCACTAAGGCTTACGATTGCTGTCAGCGCCAATCCTAATAAATAAATCTTTTTCATTTTCTTTAGTTTTAGAAGGTGATATTGACGCCTACGGTATATGTTCGTGTTGTAGGATAGAGATCGCCTGAACCGGCCGGTTTCTCCGGATCGAGTCCCTCATATTTGGTGATGGTGCAGAGGTTGTCGGCACTGAAATATACCCGGAAGCTCTGACAAGCGCACTTGAGTGTCCATTTACGTGGTAGGGTGTATCCGATCTGTATGTTTTTCAGACGGAAATAATCCATATTGCGCACATGAAAATAGTTTTCAGTAGCGTTTGTAGCGTTTCCACCGAGTCTGCTCCATTCTCCGTCGCGATTCTCCCATGACCATGGTTTTGTGAGATGATCGGTTGTGGGGGTGTATGCCTGTGCCGGTAAGATAGTTGCATTATATTTGTTTATCCATATATCGGATCTTCCTGCCGAACCTTGCCAGAGCATGGAAAAGTCGATTCCTTTCCATTCGGCGTTGGCTTTTAGAGCGAAGTTGGTTGTAGGCATATCTCTCAGTCGATTAGGATTGGCAACCTTGTCGTTGCCATCCAGAATACCGTCACCATTGGTGTCGAGTCGGATTATATCTCCGGGTTTTGCTCCCTGATCCACATAGTCGTAGGTATCCTGGAAAGTCTGTGCAAGATTGGGAAGAGCATCCATGTAGTAGAGAAAATGATAAGGCATATTAAGATAAATATAACCTTTATCGAGGAATTCCCCCCATTTTTCAAGCTTCATCCTATTGTATGATACGTTTCCGGTGACGCTATACGATACGTTTCCGATATGGTCGCGCCAAGTAAGATTCATTTCGGCTCCGCGATTTCGAAGATTACCAAGATTTGCTTTGGGGGCCTCGTAAGCTCCGGTGAGAAGAATCGACATCTGTGAGTTCTGGAGCATTCCTGTAGTCAGACGGTCGTAGTAGTCTATTTCGGCCGACAATCGGTTATTTAACACCGCGAGATCCAGACCTACATTGAAAACGCCTGTCTTTTCCCATGTGAGATCGCGTGCAAGCATTTTCTTGTATAAAAAACCTGATGCGATAGCTCCATCGAATATATAATTCTCCTGCGACATTATTTCGCGCTGCTGATAGACGCCGATACCGCTGTTGTTTCCAAGCCGTCCGTACGACATACGTATCTTAAGATTGTTTAGCCATGAACCGGCTGCCCTGCTCATAAATGATTCCTGGCTTATTCTCCAACCGAGAGAGGCGGAGGGGAAGAAACCATATTGATGACCTTTCAGGAATTTCGAACTTCCATCAACGCGGAAGTTGATTTCAGCAAGATAGCGGTCGTCAAAAATATATCCTCCACGGAAGATGAATGAGCGTAAACCCTCGCGATTGGAGGTTCCGGAAGTGGTTTGCACTGTGGTGAGGGCTGCATTTATTTCTGTAAGGGAGGGATGAATGCGTTCTGTACGTGCCGTTGTGTTGTTACGGTTATACCAATATTCCTCGCTATATATTGCCATGAGTTTTACGCTGTGTAGATCATTGAAACAGTTGTCGTAGTTGAGCTTGACGTTCATTAGTGTCTTATAGCCGTTGTAGTTTCGGTCGGTCACTCCTACGCTTGGCTGTATATACCAAAGCTCACGAAAATTGTCGGCCTGAAAATCATAGCTCTGCACGGGAGTGGCAGCTTCCTTGTAATATTGATTGTAATATTTTAAAGAATAGTCTACGCGTGCATGAAATCCTTTGAATATATTCCAGTCGAGAAAGGCTGTTCCAAGGAATTCCTGTCTGGTCTCTTTCTTTACGGAATTCTCATAGACACAAAGAGGATTAAAGGCCTCCGCGAGTTCGCCATAGGCCATGGGCCCTCCATAAAGATCTCGCTCGGAATCGTAAGGATAAATACCGGCCACGGCAGTTCCGATACGGTTATCTTCGCCGTTGAAACCGTTGCTCTGACAGTATGAATAGTTAGACCAGCTTCCATCCACCTTTACACCGAGCTTGAGGTTCTTGAGGATATTGTAGTCGAAGTTTATACGGGCGTTGAAACGGTCGTAATCATTATTAATCTGCAGACCTTTTTGTTTCATGTATCCGATTGATGAGAAGAAGTTGGTTTTGTCGCTTCCTCCTGTAGCCGAAACATTATAGGTCTGTATTGAGCCTGTTCTCATCACGTAATCGAACCAGTCGGTATTAGGATACCGCACGGGGTCGATCATCCCGAGTGCCAGCCATTGGTCGATTGTTCCCTCTTTATAATTCTGCTGAACTCCATTGGTGCCGGGATTAGTGGCTGCCGACTGGCGGTGCAGATGAAGCGAGAGGGCATAGTCATCAAGAAGGTCGTAGGCTCTGTTGGGCGTCTGCCAACCATAGGATGCCGAAAAAGTGATTTGTGTCGGTTTGTTTTGTCCTCCGCTCTTGGTTTTGATGAGAATGACTCCATTGGCGGCACGCGACCCGTAGACGGAAGAGGCGGTTGCATCTTTAAGGACTGAGATGCTTTCGATATCATTCATGTTTATACGGTTGATATCGACATCGGGCACGTCATCGACAACAATCAGGGGGTTGGAGTCGTTGATAGTTCCCAGACCGCGGATAAGCAACGTCGCATCATTATTACCGGCCATACCTGTGCTCTGATTTACGGACAGACCGGGGATAAGCCCTGATAATGCCGATGAAACATTTGGCACTGAGCGTGAGGTCATATCCTTATCTATCACAACAGAGGAAACGGCTCCGGTAAGATTTACTTTTTTTTGCGTTCCATAACCGATCACAACCACTTGGTCGAGTGTATGATCCGAAGTCTCCATCTCAACGTTGATAACAGTGCGCTTATCAACTTTTATTTCTTGAGATGTGTATCCTACATAGTAGAACATTAGAGTGGCTTTATCGTCCACGGTAATTTCATACTCACCGTCCATATTTGTGACGGTACCGATAGCGTTCGATCCTTTCATCTTCACAGTGACTCCGATTAGGGGTTCGCCGTCGTTGATGTCTGTAACCGTACCGCTGACCTTGATGTCTGCTGCCACCGAGGGCAATGCAGTAACTGACATTAGGAGAGCCAGTAAGGGTTTTAAGTTCATAGTTCGGTATTATTATTGTTGTTTAGTTCGTTGATATATTCTTTGGGAAGTTTTCCGAAATGTTTGGCGAAACATTTGGAGAAATAAGATGGTGTGTTAAATCCGACCAGATAGCACACCTCGACAATCTGATATTTTCCTGAAGCGAGGAGTTCGGCACTTTTTGAGAGCCTGACAATCCTTATATAATCATTCGGAGTTTCTCCGGTGATTCCCTTAATTCTTTTGTGAAAACTCGAACGGCTCATGCAGAATTGTTGGGCAAGACCATCGATAGAGAGTTCAGGATTGGCGATATTTTCAAGAATAAGTTCGTTGAGCTTCTGGATGAATTCAGCTTTTTCCGCCTCTTTACTATCCTCCGTCTTATGCTTCTTATAGTAGTCGAGCGGCGACTGGATGAGTGATGCCTGGAAGCGTTCCCTATTATCGAAAATGCTTTTAATCTGTGCTTTGAGCTGTTCCATAGAGAATGGCTTCTCAATGTAGGCATCCGCTCCGATGTTCAGTCCCTCGATCTTAGTCTCGACATCGGTTTTGGCTGAGAGCATGATAACGGGAATGTGAGAATATTCGGGGGTGCTTCTTAGAACACGGCATAATTCGATACCATCCATATCGGGCATCATGATGTCAGTGACAATAAGATCTATTGTGGCATTCTCAAGTTTCTTGATAGCTTCAATACCGTTCGAGGCAGTTTGAATCAGATATTTATCCTGAAGATTTTCACGTATGAAATCTCTGAGTTGTTCATTATCTTCAACAATCAGCAGAGCCGGCATTTCGTTGTCTTTATCTGCAAGCTGTTGCGGGCTGGAGTAGGAGATCTCGGTTGATTCCTGTTCTTTTACTACCGGCTCCTTACCTTCCTCAAGAGTTGTAGGAATCTCGAGGATGAATTTACTGCCATGACCATATTGCGATATTACTTTCAATGTGCCGGAGTGCATTTCGGCTAATGTCTTCGCCAGAGGTAGACCAAGTCCGGTGCCGGGATGTTTTCCGTGATCATCAACACGGTAGAACGATTCGAATATCTTCTCAAGATCCTTTTCTTTAATGCCGGGTCCATCATCTATTATCTCAAGATGCAGCATCTTGTGTGTGTCGTCCAGGTTCATGATCACTTTGATATGCTTGTCGGCATATTTCATCGCGTTTGACATCAGGTTGCCAACAATTTTCTGGAAAGCATCTGCATCGAGAATACATTCCACATTGTTTTCAATCTGTTTCGTATCCATCTTTATAAGATGGAGGTTTGCGAAATCCTCATAACGGTTGCAGATATCCCTGGTAATATCTGAGACGTTACATTTGCGGAAATTAAGACGCATAAGCTGGGCCTCTACCTTACGGAAATCGAGGAGTTGGTTGATGAGTTCGAGAAGGCGGTGTACGTTGCTTTTCATAACTTCAAGGTTATGCCGTGTCTTCTCATTGCCATCTTTTGATGATAATATTGATTCCAGCGGTGCACTGATTAATGAAAGTGGAGTGCGGATTTCGTGGGCGATATTTGTAAAGAAGCCGATTTTAGCTTCGTAAAGTTCTTTCTCTTTGGCATGGCTGAATTTTACCATGCGGCGGCGTTGCACGGTATTGACGCGTAATTTTATCAGATATCCGGCGAAAGCAAGAAGAACCAGATAAACTATAAGCATACCGTTGGAAAGGAGCAACGGGCGGTTCACCTTTATATTGGCTGAAGTCGGGTCGCTCCATATACCATCGTTGTTGGCCCCTTTTACCTCAAGTTGATAATCACCCCAGGGAAGGTTCATATATTCTATATGACGCTCTCTGGCTGAAAGATATTTCCAATCATCATCATA
>CAZOPN010000092.1:0-2969 GCA_964581685.1 uncultured Sangeribacter sp.
CTCGAAAGGTTAGTTATACACATAAGGTTAGTTACATTCATAGTAGGTTAGTTTTAAAGGCTACTTGAAAAGGTAGAAGAAGCAGGCGATTGGAAGATGTGACATTCCAATTGGGTACTCGGGAATGATGTACCCATTTGGAAATGTCGGGGAACAAACTGCCGGTCGGCTTTTATACAACCGTTCATAAAATGGATAAATGGGGAAATTAAATCTTTGTTGAAATTTCCTATCGATAAACTCTTTTTAATCATGATATGATTAATTCCAAGGATTACTCTTATCCATGAATTTTGGGGATGTCTCGTAAGAAACGGAAGCATCTTACAAGAAAAGCCTAATGGTATTGTTAGTGAAATCGTTTATGATCTCATATAAAATATCAATTGTGTAAACTTACAAATTATCCCACATATGGCAAAATCCATTAGCCATAATTGCGAAATTTTGACATAAAATTATCCCAATTCAACCAATTTAAATTTAAGAATGATGCAAAATTAAGAGGCACTATCAAAATTTATCGATTTTGAGGAATGGCCAAACACCGACCGTTACTTTGCAACTGTTTGGGGTGTTTCGACGTTATAATTTTAGATGGGTATTAGGAAAAATTTAAAATTTGAACGGTTACGTAGATTAACGGTTACGTAGGTTAACGGTTACGTAGATTAACGGTAACGCAGATTAACGGTTACATAGATTAGAATTAAGTGACGTTTGAATTATTAATGGTAAAAAGGAATTGATTATGGGAAATGAATCTTTATTTGACCTTACAGGAAAAGTAGCGGTTGTCACCGGTGGTGGCGACGGCATAGGGAAAGCGTCGTGCGAAATTCTGGCAGCGGCAGGTGCATCAGTGGTAGTCAGCGATTTATCACTTGAGAAAGCACAACTTGTGGCCGACGGCATCGCGGCAAACGGTGGTAAGAGTGCGGCCGTGCAATGCAACGTGCTCGAAAGCGACGACCTCGACCGCCTCATAAAGTTTACCGTAGAAACTTTCGGCACAGTCAACATCCTCGTCAACAATGCAGGCGTCGGCGGTGGAGGACGCGAAAATCCTTTCAAGATAGACCGCGCTTACGTGGAGCGCATATATGCAATCAATGTCTTTGCTCCCTGGCAGTTGTGCAAACTCGCAGCGCCTTACATGCAGAAATCGGGCTATGGAAGCATTATCAATATCACATCGATGAGTAGCATCAACAATAGTCCGGATATGGCCATTTACGGCTCAACAAAAGCCGCTCTCAACCATATGGCCTCGAATCTTGCATTCGATTACGGACCAATGGGCATACGCATCAACAACGTCGGTCCCGGCGCCACTCGCACACGCGCACTTGCCTCTGTGCTGACACCCGAGATTGAAGCCAAGATGCTTGCCCACACTCCCATCCATAGGCTTGGAGAAGTGTCAGACATCGCAGGGGCTGTGCTCTATTTCGCATCTCCCGTGTCAGAATGGGTTAGCGGACAGACACTGATGGTGAACGGTGGAGGCGTCCAAACCCTTGACTGACAGAGGAGAATGCTGTAAGTAACAAGACAGTGTTATGAAGAAAATGATGAAGCGATAGGAAACGAAAATGGCTGGAATTGGCTTTTCATATCGTAAATATATAGCGGTCATGGCGTTGCAGATTGTGCTCGTCATGACCGTCCTTGATGTTACGCTGGTCAACGTGGCTCTCCCCGTTCTTGCAGGAGAATTCCACATCAGCAATTCTTCCTCAGTTTGGATCGTCACTATCTATCAGTTGATAATCACGATGTTATTGCTCCCCGTAAGCTCCATCGGCGATCTTCATAGCTACAAACGCACATTCCTAACAGGCGTCGTGATCTTCACTACGGCATCGGCTCTTTGCGCCCTGTCACAAGGTTTCACGATGTTTGTGATTTCGAGAGCTATTCAGGGTATCGGCGCCGCTTGCGTGATGGGCGTAAATATTGCCCTCGTCAGGCTTGTCTACCCTCGTGAGATTCTCGGCCGAGGCATGGCACTCAATGCCATGTGTATTGCGGTAGCCACGGCCGCCGGTCCGACGATTGCCGGTGCGATCCTCTCTGTAGCCTCCTGGCACTGGCTCTTCCTCATAAACCTACCCTTGGGAATCGCCGCCTTCTTTATCGGTTGGAAACTCCTTCCTCAAAATCCAAGGAGGGATCACAAACCTCGGTTCGATTGGGTTAGTGCTATCGAAAACATGATAGTTTTCGGCTTGATCTTCTATGCACTCGGTAATTTCTCGCGCAAAGGCGACATTGGTCTCAGCATCACGCTTCTTGCCGTCGGAATGACTGTGGGATATTTCTACCTCCGGCGCCAGTTTCATCACGATCAGCCGTTGCTTCCTGTGGATCTTTTCCGCAACTCTATGTATTCCATGAGTATAGGAACGTCAGTCTGCTCCTTTATCGCTCAAAACGTCACGATGATCAGTCTCCCTTTCCTTTATCTTAACAATTATCATTTTTCTGAAATCACCACGGGTCTGCTGATGACTCCGTGGCCTCTTGCCACGATGATCGTCTCCCCTATTGCGGCTCGTTATGTTGAGAAACACAACCCGGGAGCTACGGCAGCCTTAGGGATGGCAGTTTTCATAGTTGGTGTTGCCCTGTTGCTCTGTTGCGGTAATGCCCACGCAGAATGGAACATAGCGTGGCGTATGGGAATTTGCGGCATAGGCTACGGGATGTTCCAGACCCCCAACAATATCGTCATGGTGATGGCAACGCCCGTTCATCGCACAGGGGGTGCAGGTGGTATGCAGAGCACGGCACGTCTTGTAGGTCAGACTCTTGGAGCAACGATTGTAAGTTTCGTATTTGCGATTATAGCTGTTGAATTGAATGCCGTAAGAATCTGTCTTATTGTCAGCATCACGTTCGCGGCCATTGCCGGCACACTCAGCTACGTCAGAACCTTAGGCCACAAGACCGAACTTCACATGTAA
>CAZOPN010000092.1:3069-6367 GCA_964581685.1 uncultured Sangeribacter sp.
CGGCACACTCAGCTACGTCAGAACCTTAGGCCACAAGACCGAACTTCACATGTAAAGATTTTGTATTCCGAGGCAGGATTTCACCTCTTCGTTTGGGATGCCGAGATGAAAACGTCTGATTTTGGAATTATAGCTTTTGATTGTTAGATAACCCGCCTGATAAAGCAGGGCCCGGGGGTCAGGAGAAAGAAGATCAAGCCCTCTTAAATCGTCAGCTGTGCAATAAGAGTCAAAAGTGCTTTCAAGATCTACGTTCATCCTTTTTAAGGACTCAGCAACGACGGAGGGTTTACCGGTTTCATTCCAATAGTTATCAATTCTTCCTTTGGAAAGGGCACACAGTAAAGACCAAGGATTATAAATGTCACTACCTAATATAGCGAATTTATATCCATCGTAATTTCTTTTCAATTGATCGCAAATTTGATCAAAGCTTACTCCATTTATTTCACTCAGGCGAATGAGACCGGGCTTTAACCGGGTCATCATTTCCTCCTCAGTAATGCCACAAATATCGGCAAAGGCATCATCCAACGATATATCATTGATATTATTAAGATCGGAGAACACGCTAAGCTTACTGAAGCGACTTACACCTGTCAGGAAAACAAGCCGCAAGTGTTCTGCCGAACTTTTGAAATTTGAATAAAGTGAAGCAAGACGAAGCCTATAGTGCTCGAAATTCTTTCCTTTGTTAAGATTACTTACTAAGGGTTTATCATATTCATCTACTAAGACCACAACTTGTCGGCCTGTCTTTTCGTGAGCCGCTTTAATTATTGATTTAAAACGCTGGGAAAGATCGGATGTTCTCACCTCCACTTCATATTCTTTTTCCCAATCACGAAACAAAGTGTCAAGCACCAACTCAAGGCGCTCCGGTTCGTCGAAGCGATCTGTATTCAAATCTATCCTTAATACCGGATACGGTTGCCAGTCCCAATCAAAGGATTCAACCTTCAAACCATGGAAAAGATCTTTTTCTCCTTTGAAAAAAAATTCCAATGTTGAGAGAAACAAGCTCTTGCCAAAACGTCGCGGACGTCCAAGGAAGTAGTAGCGATTACCGGAAGTGAGTAATTTTTCAATATATCCGGTTTTATCTACATATATGCACCCTTCCTTACGCAGATTTTTAAAATTCTGCTGTCCGATGGGGTATTTCAGCATCTCTTCCATTGTGATGGTGTGAATTGGTTCAGATAACAAAATTAATCAAACATCCTTAAAAAAGCAAATTTGAAAAATTGATTAAAGGTCTGGATCCAAAAAATAAGAGTTGATAACCCGAACGACCGTTGATGTATATTAGAATGGAGCAATGCCATTAATTCATGAATTGGCATATTTTTATTTATTGACAGTAAATAAAATCCGGTATTTTTGTTTATTTTCAGCAAATAAAAATGGGCAATTTTGTTTATTGGTAGTAAATAAAATTGGATTTGTCAGGGGGAATTCGTAATTTTGTGAATAGTAAAGAACCGGTTAACCGTGGGTGTTAGCGACGGCTCCTTTTAGAATTTATACCGGGAACAATGATAAATTAAGAGAGTATGGATATTGAGACTTTGAAAGCCATAATAATTGAAGGGCAAGAGATCCTTCAGGAGGTTCAGCCTGTGCCCAGAATTATGAATCTGGAGCCCCAAGCACGCTATGTGTTTGTGGGAGTGAGACAAGCCGGAAAATCCTATATGCTTTATCTCAGAGCATTGGAGCTATTGGCAGAAGGACATGATTTGAAAGAGATGCTCTTCGTGAACTTCGACGATGAAAGACTCTTAAATATCAAAGTCTCTGAATTAGACATGATCCTGAAAGCATATGCGTCGCTTTACGAATTAAAACCCATCTTATTCTTAGACGAGATACAAAACGTAGATGGCTGGGAACACTTTGCCAGACGCCTTGCCAACCAAAAATACATGGTCTACATTACGGGCAGCAATGCTAAAATGCTCAGCAAAGAGATCGCTACCATTCTTGGTGGACGTTACATTGAAAAACGCGTTTTTCCCTATTCGTTTAAGGAGTTCTTATTCGCAAACGGATGCACGATCGACGATAATTGGGCATATGGCACTAAACGTTCACAAGTAGAACGCCACCTATCCACCTATTTCAATTGGGGAGGTTTTCCTGAATCGGGCTTATTTGTCAATAAAAGACACTGGCTAAACGAACTATATGAAAAAATCATTTTGGGTGATATAATCAAACGTAACAAAATCAAGAATGAACAGGCCCTAAGACTGGCGGTAGCCCGACTTGCAGACACTATTAAGAATCCTACATCTTTCAATCGTCTTGCATCCATGGTTAAAGCCACAGGCGTTTCCACCAATGTCGCTTCAATCACTGAATACATACGTTTTTGCGAGGAAGCATGTCTGCTTTTTTCATTTGAAAATTATGCCTCGAAATTCGTGGAGCGTAACACGGTCAAGAAACATTATTTCGTTGACAACGGGCTGCTCAACATCTTCTTGACAGACAGTGATACAGCACTGATGGAAAATATCTGCGCCATCACCCTTTATCGCCGGGCAGTTAATGATAACATCTATAAGACATACTTTTATAATAAGGAGGTGGAGCTTGATTTCTATATTCCCGGCATAGGAAAAGGGATTCAGGCATCATTCAGCGTAAGGAATCAGGAGACTCTTGATAGGGAGGTGAAAGCTCTTTTGACTTTCCATAAAATATATGGACTCAAAGAAGCCGAGATAGTGACCTACTCAGAAGAGAGAACCATTGAGACTGATATCCTGACGATAAATGTAATACCTCTGGCAAAGTGGCTCATCAACAACGACATCACCAACCTATGACTACCTCTTAAATAGGCCTTTCTCCATCTTTTTGTAATGTCAGCTTATGAAGTGAAGAGAAGCAAGAAATTATAATTGCACCCAGACAAATTTGAGTAAAAATCATTTTTAATTGTAAATTTCGTATAATTTCTACGAAAATGGTAATCAAATTTGATAATATGCTTATTTTGTTGTACACTTCAAAATGGATAATAAACCATTCCAGTTTTAATTTTGAAGTTATTAAAAAAAGTTGTAATTTTGCAAAAGAAAAATATCCTGTCGTAACTGAACGGCTACGTGAAAAGTGCGTAGCTCACAAGTGTAGGTTGCGCAGGACTATTTTTTTTTGCCCTTTTTTGGGATCAATGTCATTACTGCGATGGGGGGAAGTCATTATTGTGGTGGAAAGGAAGGGAGGGCCGGGAGAGGGAGGGGGGATTAAAAAAGCGGCTCCGGGGTGGAGCCGCTTTTTGGTA
>CAZOPN010000093.1:0-6079 GCA_964581685.1 uncultured Sangeribacter sp.
AAATCCCTCGCCCGGAGCCGCCCTCAGCAAGCTGATTTTTTATGAGTCGGGGCCTTAGACCCTGTTCATTCTATCAGACCGGATAAAAAAGTGGGATAGCGGAGGATGCGTAGATATTGACTATATGGAATATGGCGTCCTCCCATCGATTTAAGATGTGGCGTTTCAAATTGACAATCAATCATCGACATAGGGAGTGCCTGCATCTTCTGAGCAAGCCGCAATAATGCCAGTTTACTGGTGCCGGGCTCCCTGGAAAACATACTTTCCCCACAAAAAGCATTTCCTATTGTAACCCCATACAGTCCCCCGACGAGACTTTCCCCTCTCCAAACCTCCACACTGGAGGCAAATCCAAGTTCGTGGAGTTGTGTATATGCGTTTATAATATCGGAGCCCAACCAGGCACCGTCCATTTCAATCCTTTTTTCGGAACATCCCTCTATTACACCCCCAAAATCCCTATTGAAGGTTACTGAATATATTCCTTTATTTATCATATTACGCATCGAGTGAGATACATGAATCTCAGAAGGAAAGATTACAAACCTATCCATCGGACAATACCACAATGGCTCCGGATTATCCCGGAATGAAAACCATGGAAAAATGCCGAGACTATAGGCAAGCATCAATCTCTCCGGAGAGAGATCGCCCCCTACAGCAAACAGACCGTCAGTCTCTCCTTCAGAAGGATCAGGAAATTCAATCGAATCAGAAAATAGCTGATATATCATGAGAAAGAAAACTAAGTAAAAAATAAACGTTATGAAACCATAAACCTATTCAGCCACGGAATTAAATAATCATTTTATTAGAGAAAGATGATCGTCTGCAAAGGTGATTTTAGCAATTCCACCATCCTTCAGAGATCCGAACAGAATATCTTTGAGAAGAAGAGGTTTCAGCTTTAAATCGATTATCCTGTCAATTTCTCTTGCTCCATATTCCTTCGAGAATCCTGATGATAATAAATATTCTTTTGCGCAATCGTCAAGGAGCATTGTCACTTTCCTGGCTTGAAGTTTTTTCTCAAGAATCTTAAGCTTCTTCTCAAGAATCATTGAAGCCATTTCTCTATCAAGTTCATTGAAAACAATTATGCCCGACAAACGATTTATAAATTCCGGCTGAAATGTTTTCTTTACCTGATTCAACATTGCACTTCCGGCCGTGACACGGCTTGCAAATCCTACCTTGGCCTGATTAGCGAAACTTGCTCCTGCATTTGAGGTCATAATCACTATTACATTCCTGAAATCAGCATGATTGCCTTTATTATCCGTCAGACGACCATAATCCATTACCTGAAGCAGAATATTGTAGATGTCGGGATGAGCTTTTTCGATTTCATCCAGGAGAAGCACACAATCCGGAGTTTTACGAACGGAATCCGTAAGAATTCCCCCATCGTCATATCCCACATAACCGGCCGGAGATCCTATCAGTTTAGCTACTGCATGTTTTTCAGAATACTCACTCATATCAAATCTTAGGAACCCTATTCCTAATTCATCGGCCAGCGTTTTGGCAAGCTCTGTCTTTCCTGTACCGGTGGGCCCGACGAAAAGAAGCGATGCTAAAGGCTTATTTTCATCAGATAAACCGGCTTTCGACATCTGGACAGCCTCCACCACCGCTTGGACCGCCCGGTCTTGTCCGTAGATTCTTTCAGATATCCTTTTTTCAAGAGTTTCGAGCATTGAAACTGAATCTTTATTCATGGCAACGGCATCGACCTTGCAAACCTTTGAGAGAACTTCCGCTATCAATTCTTTATCAATATCCATAGAACTGCGATCTGCCTCCGGAGAAGCCTGTTTATATGCCCCGGCTTCGTCCATAAGATCTATTGCCTTGTCAGGTAAAAATCGGTCAGAGATATGGCGAGCACTTCCTTTAACCGCATATTCAATAGAATCCGGGAGATAATGCACTCCATGAAATGATTCATAATAGGCCTTAAGCTGATTTAGAATCTCAATTGCTTCCTCTTCGGAGGGTTCTTCAATATCAATACGACTAAATCGTCTCACAAGTCCCTTACTCCTTGCAAAATATTTTTTATATTCATCATAAGTAGTTGAGCCTATAAATCTTATGCGTCCGTTCTCAAGATAAGGCTTAAGCATATTGGAAGCATCCAAAGATCCTTCGCCGGTAGCACCGGCACCGACAAGATTATGAATCTCATCTATGTAGACTATTACATTATCCTCTTTCGATAAGCCATCCATTATTGATTTCAGCCGCTTCTCAAAATCGCCGCGGAATTGTGTCCCCGCTATTAAAGACCCGAGATCAAGACCATAAATCCTTGCATTCAAAAGTCTTTGAGGCACACGACCCTCGTTGATCATTCTCGCAAGACCATTTACCAAGGCTGTCTTTCCTACTCCCGGTTCTCCAATATGAAGAGGATTATTTTTGTTTTTTCGACATAAAACCTGAATTGTTCTTGAAAGCTCACGTTCCCTACCGACAAGAGGATTTCTGTTTTCAAGATTATCATTGATACACGTAACAAAATCTTTCCATCCCCCCGAGTCTTCAGACTGTTTATCAAAATAATCTAAGGAGGTAGCACCGGATTTATCAATCTCCGTTGGCTCTCCTTTTACATCAGCATCGTTATCTTTATCGTAGACCGATAACAACCTGTTCATAAAACCACCGATATCCCCTTTTATCCCACGTAATAAAAGATAGGCTGCCGTTGATTCTTCCAGTTGAAGCATCTGAAAAACAATATTAGGAACATCAATGGTATTGCTCGAAGACGATATCAGATGATTAATCACACCCGACATTATTTCGTTAAACTGCGATGACAGACTAATTGAATAATCAATATCTTCGGGAACTTTTTCTAACGACTCAAAAAATTCTTCAAGTTCAATAAGCATCTCTGCTAAATCGCAATCAAAATTCCGAAGAACACCTTTAAATTTTCCTTCCTGAAGCAACACCCACAAAGCATGCTCCGGCATAAGATATTCATTACCCATCTGCTCCGCCAGCATTTGCGATGCCTCGAAAAGATCAGACGCATCCTTGCTGGTAATATAGTGCATTTCTTCCGACATTGCAATAATAAATATAATTTCAATAAATAAGGTAATTATCAGAATATATACTTATAAGATCCCTCAGTGGCACGTATCATTATCTAAGCTGATAGCGCTTCATATAGGCTGTCCTATTAACGTTGTGCATCTGAATGCCTAACCGATCGGTTGAACGGTTATTTTTAAAGGGAATCCCTCATTACGCGCCATTTCCACAGCACGGTCTCTTTTGGTAATTGCCATATCATAACTGTATTCTCCAACCTCCCGTTTACCGTTTTTATGGACATCGAGCATTATGGAAACAGCCTCGGTAGGTGATTTATAGAAAACTTCTTTCAGTAAGTTCACAACAAAATCCATCGTGGTGAAATCATCATTGTGCAAGACAACCGTATATTTTCGTGGCCGACCGATATCTATACGGTTACGTTCTCTGATATTTGATTGTTCCTTTGCCATATTACACTAAACATAAAGCTCTCATTGCATAAAATCTATAATTTTAAAATATATATTGGCAACGCGAGGTAAACAATATATGACAAAATTAATAAAATTAATAAAATTATTTTCTTAATTTTGCAGATGGAATATTATTTTAAGTGAATGACAACCGAGATTGGCCAAAGAGCGAATTAATTTTTATTGGATGCCTACCATGAAAAAATCATTTTTAATTATTGCAATCGGAGGGATTTTGTTCTCATCGTTTTTACCGGTAACGGCTGCTGATGCGGAACCTTCTCCTTCAAAAAAAGATATTGTTGAAGCGTATAACAAGGCATACGGCGCAAGAAAAAAATTCGGTGCCTCCAACGTATTCTATTCAAATGTCAATCCACGATGGCTCGCAGGGAAAAATGCTTTCTGGTATGTAAGAGAAACCCCGAATGGCCGTGAATACGTAATTGTCGATGCCTCTCAAAAAAAACGTTTCCCACTTTTCGATCACCGCAATCTGGCGGCAGAGCTTGGAAAACTTACAGGTAAAAACATTAACCCGGATAGTATATATCTTCAGAATCTTTCGGTTTCCGCACTGGGAGATACCTTGAATTATGAATATGCCGGTAAACGCTGGCAATATGCCGTCAGAAAGAAAAACCTTAAAGACAATGGTCCGGTTCCTCCCCAACCGGAACGCCCCCACTGGATGGTGGTTGATGAAGAGAAAGATGGCACTCCCGTCAAATCACCCGACGGACGTCTTGAAGCATTTATTAAAAACAGCAATGTTTACGTAAGGGAAACGGCTACGGGCAAGGAAACACAGCTAAGTATCGACGGCACACCGGGAAACTATTATTCCTCATATATAAGCTGGAGTCCTGACGGAAAGAAAGTATCCTCATGTAAGATCAGACCTGCGGAAAAACGGTTTGTATATTATGTGGAGTCATCTCCTTCCGACCAGCTCCAACCAAAACTTCATAAACAGGAATATGCAAAACCCGGCGATGAACTTCGTTTCAAGGTTCCCTGTATTTTCGAAGTTGAAAACCGTAAAGCAATCATCCCATCAACAGAACTGTTCAATAACCAATATGACCTTTCTTTTCCGGAATGGAAAGATGATAGCTCCGGAATTATCTTCGACTATAACGAACGGGGTCATAAGGTCTATCGGGTGCTCCAGCTCTCGGTTGAATCAGGCGAAGTGACACCGCTTATTGAAGAAACTCATGATAAATACGTTAATTATCCGCGTTATTTTCGTCATAACATGGCCGACGGACGTCACATTATATGGATGAGTGAACGCGATAACTGGAACCATCTTTATCTTTACGACACCGACAATTCGGCTTCTCCCCGCCAGATAACAAATGGAGAATGGTATGTGAGACAAATTCAGAAAGTAGACGAGAGAAACGGACATATATATTTCTCGGCTAACGGTGTAAACAAGGATGAAGACCCTTATAATATCCATTATTACAGAATCAATCTTGATGGAACGGGTATGATAGATCTTACACCGACTCCCGGATTTCATAAAGCCTTCTATTCCCCTGATATGACCATGCTTGTTGATGTTGTCTCAACCCCTGTGTCTGCTCCTGTAACTACACTGCGTAAAGTTCCCGATGGCACTGAAATAATGGAACTGGAAAAAGCCGATATTTCGAAACTTATGGCTAACGGTTGGAGGGCTCCGGAAGTTTTCTCTGCGCCCGGACGCGATGGCAAGACCATGGTCTGGGGACTGATTCAGCGACCGTCAGATTTCGACCCTGCAAAGAAATATCCCGTGATCGAATATATCTATCAAGGTCCGGGCGACCAATACGTCCCCAAAACATTTATCCCCTATAACCATTGGCTGACTCCCCTTTCTGAGCTTGGTTTTATCGTTGTTATGGTGGATGGAATGAGCACATCTTTCAGAAGCCGTGAATTCGAAAACGTTTGCTATAAAAATCTCAGTGATGCCGGAATCCCCGACCATCAGGCATGGATAAGAGCTGCCGCAGAAAAGTATCCGGAAATGGATATTGAAAATCTTGGAATATATGGTTGTTCGGCAGGAGGACAAGAATCCACTTCGGCACTTTTGAATTATCCGGACTTTTATAAAGCTGCCTATTCCGCCTGTGGCTGCCACGACAACAGAATGGATAAAATCTGGTGGAACGAGCTTTGGATGGGATACCCTGTAGATGAGAGCTACGCACGATGCTCAAACGTAGAGAACGCGCATAAACTGCAACGCCCCTTAATGCTTGTTGTAGGAGAACTTGACGATAATGTAGACCCTGCGTCTACAATGCAAGTAGCTGACGCACTTATCAAAGCTAATAAAGATTTCGAACTTGTCGTGATTCCCGGAGCACATCATACAATGGGAGAAGCCTATGGCGATCATAAACGTTATGACTTCTTTGTGAAACATCTTATGCATGAAACCCCACCATCCTGGAACGATATCACATACTGATTCTGATTCATATCCTTAAGAGCCCATCTCAAAAATTTGAGAGCCCCTGGGGCGGATTTGGGCGAGTGAT
>CAZOPN010000094.1:0-6015 GCA_964581685.1 uncultured Sangeribacter sp.
ATCGCTCCAACCCAGCGACCCCAGGGGCTCTCAAATTTATGAGATGGGCTCTAATGATCAAACTGCATGAAGAATTCAATTTTAGATTTCTCTCCTGAAGCTGTCATAATTGATGCCGGACAGTTTCCCCAAAATAAAATCGCCCTCGGGTGGCTTGAGGGGTGCGATAAAATTGTCTGTTGCGACGGAGCAGCAAATCGGTATCTGGCTTCCCGTCGTAAAGTTTGGCGAATCGTAGGCGATTGCGATTCGCTTTCTCCCGCGATTATGCATGAATATGGCGAGATTGTCCGTCGATTCCCCGATCAGGAAACCAACGACCAGACGAAATCGGTGAAATATCTATTTGATAAAGGTGTGAGAAAGATTGTTATTCTTGGCGCAACGGGAATGAGGGAGGATCATACGCTCGGCAATATCAGTCTGCTGATAGATTATCTTAAAGAGGGGATTGAGGCGCGTGCGTACACCGATTTCGGGGTGTTTATTCCTGTTTGCGGAGATGTTGAATTTCATTGTGCGCCCAACACTCAGATTTCGATTTTTAACTTCGGGGCCAAGGGGATGCGGGCTGAAGGCTTGCGTTATCCTATAAGAGATTTCGATAGCTGGTGGCAGGGCACTCTTAATGAGACGATACATTCCCGCGTCCGTATCTTCGCTATCGGTTATTATCTTGTATTTATTAATTATAAGTGAGTTTCCCTTATAAACTGTCTGTTCTTTTACTCCGGTCAAGGGGCTTGCAGTGGCATTGATTTTCTCAGGGGTATGGCTTGTAACGGTCAGCCGGGCAAAATCTCCGGCCGATACAAAATGAAGCGAGTTGTGTGGATTCTCAAATGATTATACTATCTTTGTGAATAAAACCCCATCTCGCAATCTTTTGTAAAATAGCCGGAATGAAAAAAATATCATACTTCTTAGTCTTCGTTTCATCGCTGCTGGCTTTGTCTATGCCGGCAAATGCCCAACTGATCCAAAAGGCTGAACAATTTATACGTTCTGCTTTTAATGAATCGGAATCAGACACCACTTCAGCCACCTCTTTATCGGTAGAGGAGCGTTACCGGCGTGATTCGCTCCGTATGTCGGAGATGGCCGGCCGTCTGGAGGAGTTGCAGCGGAATGAGCTGATGTTGCGGGCTGAGCTTGACAACGTGCGTAATAATAATCTTGCCGACGACTCCCTAAAAAGAGCCGAACAGAGACAAAGAATAGATTCCCTTAGGCTTATCACTCCGGGTGTGCCTCTGGTAATTGATGAGGATACACTGTTTGTGGTGTATGCAGCCAGAGGGGGATTCTCTGCGGCCGACCGGGTGGAGATGGCACGTGAGATTATTTTGAAGGTGGCTAAAGACCGCAATCTGCGTAATGACTCGGTCAGAATGATGGAGAATGAAGGGTTTGTCGACATTATGTTTGGTCCGAAAGTGATATATAGTGTGACAGATCTTGACGCCCTTTGGCAGAACACAACCAAACAGGCTCTTGCCGGAAAGTATGCCGATCTATTATCGGATAAGATAGGAGACCTGCGCAAAGGACACAATCTGCTGAATATCTTTATCAGGATTGCGATGTTCATCCTTGTGCTTATAGCTCAGTATCTTCTTTTTAAGCTGACTAACTATCTTTTCAGGCGCCTCAGGCGTGTGATAATCCGATTCAAGCAGCAGCGTCTCAAGCCTATCATTATCAGAGATTATGAATTGCTAAATAAACGGCGTCTGGGAAGAATGCTGATTTTTATAAGCAATATCCTGCGCTATCTGGTCTATCTGATACAGCTTATGTTTACCGTGCCGCTGCTTTTCGCGATTTTCCCACAGACAGAAAAGCTTGCACTCCGCATATTCCTGTATATCATAGAGCCTATAAAGATGGTCGGAAAATCAATAGTTGATTATTTTCCCAATCTTTTCATAATCTTTGTTATATGGTTCTGTATAAAATATCTTATAAAGGGAATAAGATATATTGCTACAGAAATTGAAAATGAAAAACTAAAGATAGCCGGATTTTATCCCGACTGGGCTCAGCCAACTTTCAATATCATCCGTTTTCTTCTTTATGCCTTTATGATTGCGATGATATATCCTTATCTCCCGGGGTCGGATTCGGGAGTGTTCCAAGGAATATCGGTCTTTGTCGGTCTTATTATTTCGCTCGGCTCCAGCACGGTTATCGGAAATATAATAGCCGGACTGGTGATAACATATATGCGACCTTTTAAACTTGGCGATCGCATCAAGCTTAACGATACAACGGGGAATGTTATCGAGAAGACACCGTTTGTTACACGTCTGCGCACACCGAAGAATGAAGTCGTGACTATTCCGAATTCATTCATCATGTCTTCTCATACAGTCAATTATAGCGCTTCGGCTCGTCAGTTCGGCTTGATTATCCATACCACCGTAACCATTGGTTACGACGTGCCGTGGCGGCAAGTACACCAGTTGCTTATCAATGCCGCCCGTCTCACTCCCGGTGTTGAAGAGTATCCGAA
The DNA here is from genome assembly GCA_964581685.1 of uncultured Sangeribacter sp. GTDB lineage: Bacteria > Bacteroidota > Bacteroidia > Bacteroidales > Muribaculaceae > Lepagella. The sequence continues at coordinate 2,516 of CAZOPN010000094.1, forward strand.
GCCCTTTGTTCTTGAAACCGGCTTGTCAGACTATTATCCTTGTTATCAATTGAACGCATACATCAAGGATGCCGATAATGCTCCAAGAATTATGTCGGCGTTGCTACAGAATATTCAGGATACGTTTAATGAAGCGGGTGTGGAAATTATGTCTCCTCAGTATATCGCAACGCGTGATGGGAATGCCTCAACAATTCCCGGTGAATATCTTGAAAATGAGCCGGGTGAGGTTTAGGCAACGAATCATAAAATATTTGCTGCCTTAGGTCTCATTTTTTATAAGACCGGAGCTAACCGGAGAAACAGATTTTAAGGCACCATCTTTTAGACGCGCAGCAAAATTAGAATTTCGTGTTGTTTCGCGTGCATTGTCCACAGCATGCCGGATAGCCTCTTCCTCACCTACAAGTGTGCAAAGTTTTCGGGCACGGCTCACTCCTGTGTAGAGAAGATTTCGGTAAAGCATCGGCCGGTGAGCCATCGTGACGGGCATTACCATATATTCCACTTCCGAGCCTTGCAGCTTATGGACAGTTGTAGCGTAGGCAAGAATAAGTTCGCTGAGTTCGTTGCGCGCATAACGAGAGCTTTTCCCTCCGGAAAACTCAACTGTCAGGTATTGTCCCTCCGGATCCACTTCTGAAATGCACCCTATTTCTCCGTTGAAGAGACCACGTTCACGAGAATTGGCTGTCTGCATCACGGGATCGCCGAGACGCATTACGCTTGTGCCACGTTTAATCTCAGACTTATCGGGAGCCGGCGGATTCAGTCTTTGCTGAAGATCGATGTTAAGCTGTCGGGCTCCAAGCGGCCCCATCTGTTGAGGAGTCACAACCTGAATCTCCGAGGGATTGATACCCAAACGTTCCGGCAATTCCTCGGCGACAAGACTGAGGATACGGTCATGAATCGGTTTTACACCTTTTTCTTCAATAATAATAAATTCCTCTTCCCGCTCCTCTTCCGGCATGTCTCCACGGTTGATAGCCCCCGCGTTTGCCGCGATCATGCTTCCGGCTTTCTGGCGGAAATTCTCCTCAAGCCGCACCACCGGCACCACCCCGGATGCAATAAGCTCCCTCAGAACATCGCCGGCTCCGATTGCCGGAAGTTGATCAACGTCGCCAACCATGATTATTTTTGTGCCGGGGCTGACAGCTTGTAGGAGATGGTCAAAAAGCACCTGTTCCATCATGGAACCCTCGTCTATTATCAGGACATCGGTATCTATCCTCTTGTTATGATATCCTTCTCCCTGACGATATCCCAATAGCCTGTGGATTGTCTGAGCCTCAGCACCGGTAAGCACCGACATTCGTTTTGCTGCTCTTCCTGTAGGCGCAGCCAATATGTATTTTTTACCGGAAGCCGAGAGTAGATCAAGAATCCCTTTCAGAACGGTTGTCTTTCCCGATCCGGGTCCACCGGTCAAGACCATAACAGGGCGTTCCATTGCCAGTTTTATTGCTTCTTGTTGTGCTTCGGAGTATTCATGTCCGTGCACATCGACTTTTGGAATATCATCAGGATCAATTTCTGTTGTGGGGGCTGAAGCAAGCTCCAGCAGTTTGTGGGCTCCGTTCCGTTCCGCTTCATAGAATACCGGTAGATATAATCCGCCGCGACTGCTTACCAATCGTCCGTCGGCTACAAGGGAATCTATACATTCCGTTATCTTCTCCGGCTCCGCTCCGGTGATATGCGAAGCGTAACCCACAGCTTCTTCGGGAGTGGCGAATAGATGACCGTTCTCAGCATAATGTTTCACGGCGGTAAGCAAAGCTCCACGCAGACGTCTCTTATCGTCAGGGGCAATCGCGAGTTTCTTGCCGATTTTATCGGCAGTGAAGAACGACAGGCGCCAGACATCTTCAACCATCCTGTAAGGGTCGGAAACGACGATATCTTCTGTCCGTTTGCGATATTTCCCGATTATGCGCTCTATAAAGAGTTCGGGAATATCGCATGAGTAGAGAAACAGAAGCAGCTGGAGAGGCTGACGGAGGGATCGGATACTCTCGGATGCTTCCTTGATGCGGCCCGGCCCGAGGCCTGCGATACCGGTTATCGACTCCGGTTCATCCCGAAGTCTCACCACTATATCGGGACCATAAGCCTCAACAAGTTTTTTCGCGAATACAGGGCCTATCCTCTCCACCATCTTGCCGGCAAGGAAGGCTTCTACACCCGAAGATGAAATCGGGAGATCGCTCGCTTCTATATCTTTTGAAACTGATATATCTGATAATGTGTTTTTCATAAATTTCCTTGAACTGGATAACCATTTTTCTTATTTAAAGAACGATAAGGCGATGGGAGCGGTTCATTGATGAGGTATTGATGAGATGGGAAAGAGAGTGGTGACATAAGTTGTCATATATAAATATCCGTAGCAACCATACATTCCTGTAAAGTGTTATAATTGTATAAATCTAATAACCGTTTAAGAAAACATACCATTATGGAAAATAATAACGAAAGTAAAGAGATTGTAAAAGAATTTGAGGCTAAGGTGAGAAAAGATCTTGTGGAATTTCTGCAAAATAAAGAAGCGCTTGACTCTCATATCCCGGAATGTCCGGATGTGGAAGAGAAATGGAGTTTGATAGCGCGAGCGTATCTCCCGGATGGTGCACGGGAATTTCAGAAATATCCCGTTGTCTCGCTTGGTTGGATGATGTTTATAGGGATGGCAATGGCGTTCTATTGGGACACCGATTGGGAGAAATATGCTGGTAAAACAGATTATTATGAAGAGTTGCGCGATAAAAACGGATACGATAATCTTGATGAGACGATAACAGAGGGGTTGCTTGGTTATAAAGATGAGGCGGCAGAAAAGATCACAGGACTTGTGGCAGAGTGCGCTTCGCGTGTGTTCGGTCTGCTGAGTCACGAACATATCGAACCCGGCACAGAAACGGCCCTCGGCTGTTATATCGCGGCCCTCCATCAGCTCTACCTTCTCGGCATGGCAATGGAGCTGAATGCCCTCGGCTACCACATGACGCCATTGAGCGCCAACTGATCCTTGCGACATCGCCCTCCATTTCCGCCATTCCTCTCCTCTTAAATAGAGTAGTAGGAAGTGGCTGGAGAGAGAGTCGGATAAGCTTGCCATAGGAGAGGCCGGAGAGTTTGTATAATTCTTCTATTGAAGCGTGAGTACCAATAGAGAATATCATTCATATTCTGCGTGGGGCTTCTGCGTTGCTCGTTCAAAATATTTGTTACAACGCTTATATTCAAGCGGTACAAAGATAAAATGCGTAATCAAGAACAAATATAGAACCCAAAAAATAACAAAATAAGAAAAGAGGTCGATTGATTCTCTTTTGTTACTCCGTGCAGGAAGTTTGAGTTACCAATTTGGTGTTTCGCTTAGTCCTTAACCGGGTAAAAGATGTCTTTTATTGGTTGCGACATTTCGTTTTGAGGAGGATGTATTAGTTAGCTTTTTTGAAGGTACGAAAAGTTTGTTTATGGGAATGGAATAC
>CAZOPN010000095.1:0-6001 GCA_964581685.1 uncultured Sangeribacter sp.
GTTGCTGCTGCCGGCTTGGGCGCCATAGGTTTCTGAGATTCCATAATCGTTCTAATTAAATTGTTTGTTTTAAATTGATTAATTATTTTTTGTGTTTTGGTTTCGGTTATGTAGCTCATGACAACAGCATGTCTCCGAGCTTTTCGTTGGCGTTAGTTTCGGGTTATTGGAACATACAGTTGGGTAAAACCGGATGTTTCCAAAGGGCAGACCGCTATTCCGGCCTGCCTCGATTCTATCCTTTACAATGCAAAATTACAATATATTTTGATAAAACCAATATCACAAAATAAAAAATTAAATGTATTGAGAATTTTTTTTGGATTGAATCCTTAAATATGCTCACAAAGGCTGTTATAAAACATATTTATGCCCCGTCTCATAAAAAATTATAGGCATGTCGGAGTTGCCTCCCGACATGCCCGGTTAATTTTAGGATATTGCGCGATTTGCGTCTCTATCTTAATTATTTTTCAGCTACAGCTGCTACTCCGGGAAGCACTTTGCCTTCGATTGCTTCCAGAAGAGCACCACCACCGGTTGATACATAAGATACTTTATCGGCAAGACCGAATTTGTTTACGCATGCTACAGAGTCGCCACCACCTACGAGAGAGAATGCTCCATTGTCGGTTGCTTCAACAATTGCTTCTGCAATAGCTTTAGAACCATTGGTGAATTTGTCGAATTCAAATACACCTGCAGGACCGTTCCAGAGGATTGTTTTAGCCGGGATGATAACCTCACGGAATTTCTCGATAGAGTCCGGACCGGCATCCATGCCTTCCCAACCTTCGGGAATCTCTTTAACGGAGCAGATCTGAGTAGCTGCATCGTTACTGAAATCGTCAGCTGCGACGCAGTCGGTTCCGATTACAAGATTAACACCTTTTTCTTTTGCTTTCTTGATGATATCGAGTGCGAGGTCAAGTTTGTCGTTTTCGCAGATGGAGTTACCGATGTTTCCACCGAGAGCTTTTGCAAAAGTGAATGTCATGCCTCCGCAAAGGATGAGATTATCCACCTTATCCATAAGAGTCTCGATAATGCCGATTTTTGTCGATACCTTTGAACCGCCCATGATGGCAGTGAAAGGACGCTTGATATCTTTAAGGATATTGTCGACAGCCTTAACCTCTTTTTCCATAAGATAACCAAGCATCTTGTCGTTCTGGTCGAAATAATCGGCGACAACAGCAGTGGAGGCATGACGGCGATGAGCTGTGCCGAAAGCATCGTTTACGTATACGTCTGCATATCCGGCAAGAACTTTTGCAAATTCTTTCTGACGTTCTTTCATCTCTTTTTTAGCAGCGTCATAAGCGGGGTCGTTTTTGTCGATACCAACGGGTTTTCCTTCCTCCTCAGGATAGAAACGGAGGTTTTCAAGAAGGAGAACTTCGCCCGGTTTGAGATCTTTAGCGGCTTCCTGAGCTTTCATGCAGTCGTCTGCAAATTTAACGTCTGTTCCAAGAGCTTTTGCAACAGCGTCTTTAATCTGGGAAAGGCTGAGTTTTGGATTAACTTTACCTTTGGGTTTACCCATGTGCGACATGAGGATAAGGCTTCCTCCGTCGGCAAGAATTTTTTTGAGTGTAGGAAGAGCACCACGGATTCGGGTATCGTCTGTGATATTGCCGTTTTCATCCAGAGGTACATTGAAATCTACTCTGACAATAGCTTTTTTGTCTTTGAAATTGAAATTTTCGATTTTAGCCATTTTTTCTTTATTTGGGTTAATTGTTTCTTTTTTGACTGATAGATAAAGAAACCGTTTTTGGTCTCTTTGGCAAAGTTACTAAAAAAATAACGGTTTTTACTCCGCAATATACTAAAATTTTTAAATGATTCTTCATTTTCTTAAATTTGCATTGTCTCTCGGGGCCGGCGTCCGTTTGAAGAAGACTTTACTTTTTTTTAAAACACCCTTTTTTATTCTTTTATTTAATGACAAATCAAGAGGTTATCGAGCGTTTATTTAAAGAATGGAAAAACCATATTCCGGAGAGGATAGTGCGTTTGGCCGGAGCGGGAAGCGATCGGGAATATTATCGTATCTATTGTGATGACGGCTCTACATGTATTGGAGTTTTTAGTCCTGACGTTATAGAAAATCGCTGTTTTATCAAGTTGGCACGTTGTTTTAAGACATGCGGTATCAATGTTCCCGAGATATATAAGGTCTTGGATTCTGATATGGCATACTTACAGCAGGATCTTGGAAACGTTCAGCTCCTTGATTTATTAAAGTCTGTTGAAAATAAAGAAGCGCTTGTGGAGCCGGCTCTAAGACAACTTGTGAAAATGCAATGTATTCATCCGGATGTGTGGGCCTCAAAAGTGTATGAACGAGAATTTTCTATGCGGCAAATTTACAGGGATCTTAATTATTTCAAATATGAATATCTGAAGCCTTCCGGAATTATTTTCAGTGAGGATAGTCTTGATGACGATTTCGAGAGACTGGCTCTTGATCTTATGAAAGTTTCCGGCAGTACATGGGGATTTATGTATAGAGATTTTCAGAGCCGAAATATCATGGTTGATGATGACAAATTCTATTTTATAGATTTTCAAGGCGGTCGTCTCGGTCCCGGACTATATGATGCAGTCTCTTTCCTGTGGCAAGCTGCCGCTGGTTTTGATGATAATTTCAGGTGGAAAATGCTTGAATTTTATTGTAGGGAGTTAGCTTTAAACCGAAATCTTGGCGATGAATATATCGCAGAGGTATTGTCGGCTGCCCCTCTTTTCTGTGTGTTCCGTACGTTGCAAACCCTTGGTGCCTACGGTCTGCGTGGTTTAGTTGAGCGGAAAGCACACTTCATAATGAGCATACCGGGCGCTCTCTATAATCTCAAGTGTTTAATAGACAGGGGAGCTCTTGATTCATATCCTGAATTAAAGAGAATTAGCGTTAATTTATGTTTGGATCCACGCTTTATCAAGCAGGAGCATCCCGATACTTTATTAATAAAGGTATTCAGTTTTTCATATAAAAAAGGGTATCCTGAAGATTTTACCGGAAATGGGGGAGGTTTTATGTTTGATTGCCGTGGAATGCATAATCCGGGGCGTTATGATAAATACCGAAATCTGACCGGAAAAGATTGTGAGGTAATCGAATTCTTAAAAGAGAGGGGAGAAGCCGATCTGTTTGCAGAAAGTTGTTTTCATTTGGTCGCTCCGTCAGTTTCCTGTTATCTGCGGAGGGGATTCAAGGATCTTCAAATCGGATTCGGATGTACGGGGGGACAGCATCGATCAGTCTATTGTGCGGAATACGTGGCGCATAGACTTGCCTCCGAATTTCCGGAAGCTTGTGTTAGGCTTATACATAGGGAGCAAGGCATTGATGAAATCTTAAATAGTCGGATAACCGAAAAAAATTAATAAAATATGAAGGCACTTGTATTAGCTGCGGGCTTCGGCACACGACTGCGTCCCTGGACACTTACTCATCCTAAGGCTCTTGTTCCTGTGGGGGGCTGTCCTATGCTTGAAAAGGTTATAATGAAGCTTTGCGAATATGGTGTGGATGAGGTAATTGTAAATGTTCATCATTTCAGCGAACAGATTATTGATTTTCTTGAAACGAGGAACCTGGACGTAAAAGTCGTTGTAAGTGATGAGAGCGACCGGATCCTTGACACCGGTGGTGCTTTACTGAAAGTGCTTGAAGAAAACGATATAACCACTCCTCTGTTAATTCATAATGTCGATATTCTAAGTAATGCCGATTTAGCGGGATTACTAAGGACGCATATTGAAAAAGGAAATGATGTAACTTTACTTACAAGTGGACGTGAATCATCCAGAAAGCTTTTGTTTGATAAAGACGGATTCTTAGCGGGATGGCATAACTTGCAGAACGATAAATATATTCCGGTTATGTTAAAAGTGGAAGATGAACGTCAAGGACTTTGTGAGGAGGCTTTCAGCGGAATCTATATTGTTTCTCCCGGAATTATTGATTCTCTTAAGAGCTACAGCATGTCGGTCGGTGATAACAAATTTCCGATAATGGACTATTTTCTCTCATTTCCACCTGATATAAAAATCGGGAGAAATTATTCTCCCGATCTTGAACTTATTGATATAGGTAAACCTGAAACATTGGCCATTGCAGAGTCGCATGAAAAAACGTCTCTTAAGCCCGACCCTCAGCAAGCTGATTTTTTTGAGTCAGAGCCTTGATTGCGATTCCTGATCAGTATCTGCTATGATGGTTGAGGAAATTTCTGTCTTTGTTTGAGTTAAATTGGAAAATGCAACCCAAAATCAAAAACAGAACGGCACTTCCGCCAACCCACCACGTTGCTGCAATACCGGTTGTGAAACAAGAGATAATAAGTAGGATTGATCCTACAGCATAGGCAAGAATTGATAATGTTTTCATAGCATAATAAATTTAGATAGTTTTGATTTTTAGCACCAAATTGCTTTTTGCTTTCTATAAAAATAAAACGCATGAGACCTGAAGTATGTTCTCAAAAAAAGTTTAAATCATTTCAAAAGCGGGAAAACATCGATACTCTTTTTTAAAAATGAAGTGTACTCCCCAAAGAGATCTAACCCAAAGGCCCCGCATCATTCATGAAACGAGGCCTTTAAGTTTTTTTTATGAGTCGGGGCCTTATAATTCTGCGGCCTTAAGTTTTTCGGCATTCTCAGCTACAATGAGCTTATCGATACAATCTTGGATTGCTCCATCCATAAAGGCAGAGAGATTATAAATCGTATAATTGATCCGATGATCCGTGATACGCCCCTGAGGATAATTGTATGTCCTGATTTTTGCGGAACGGTCGCCGGTACTTACCATTGTCTTACGTTTCTGTGCAATATCATCGATATATTTTTGATGTTCCTTATCATATATGAAAGTTCTGAGTCGGGCAAGTGCACGTTCTTTGTTTTTCGGTTGATCGCGAGTCTCGGTACACTCTATCAATATTTCTTCCACTTCTCCGGTATTCGGATTTTTCCAATTGTAACGAAGTCGCACACCGGATTCCACTTTATTCACATTCTGACCTCCGGCCCCACCGGAGCGAAACGTATCCCATCTTATTTCTCCTTCATGAATTTCGACATCAAATTCCTGCGCTTCCGGAAGCACTGCAACAGTGGCGGCCGAGGTATGGACACGTCCCTGGGTTTCGGTTGCCGGAACACGCTGTACGCGATGCACACCACTCTCATATTTCATTGTTCCGTAAACATCATTTCCGCTAAGGTTAAATACTATTTCTTTAAATCCACCCGACGCTCCCTCCGAAACGGAAGAAACGGCCAGTTGCCAACCTTTAGATTCAGCATATTTCTGATACATTCTGAACAGATCACCGGCAAAAAGAGCTGCTTCGTCACCACCGGTACCGCCTCTAATCTCAACAATTGCGTTTTTTGCATCTTCAGGATCGGCAGGAATTAGAAGAAGTTTTATATTGTCTTCAGCAGCCGGGAGAGCGTTTTCTGCCATTTCGAGCTGTTCGCGCGCCATAGCACGCATCTCCTCATCTGATTCTGATGCAAGAATTTCTTTTGCCTCCGCAATATTGTCAAGAAGCTCACGATATTCGTTTTTAGCTTTTATTATAGCTTCAAGGTCATGGTATTCTTTTGTTAGTCGAACGTATCTTTTCATATCGGCAATTACAGCCGGATCAGTGATGAGTGTTGATACTTCTTCAAATCGCGCGTCAATGCCGTCAAGGCGGTCAAGAATCGAGATATCTGCCATAAATTTCTAATCGGAGATGAATAAATCGGATGTAAAATTACAAAATAAATCTGAAAAAGTTGGTAGATTATGGAAATAGCATTAACTTTGTGGCCGATTCGGAAAATCCGGATTTAATATAATACAATTTAACCGGCAAGTTTATGGCAACCAAAATCAGATTACAGCGTCATGGCCGTAAAGGCTACGCTTATTATCCTATTGTAGTCGCCGATAGCAGGGCACCACGTGATGGTAGATTTATTGAAAGGATAG
>CAZOPN010000096.1:0-5987 GCA_964581685.1 uncultured Sangeribacter sp.
ATAAATATTTCGGTCCGGAAGGTGAACTTTATAAGAAACGTCAGTCGCTGATGAAACCGATTCAGGAAGATGTCTACAACGCGGTTAAAGCTGTGGCTGAAGAAAAAGGTTATCAGACCATTTTCGACCGCGCCTCTTCCCAAAGTATCGTATTTGCCTCTCCTCGTATCGATGTGAGCAATGATGTGCTTGCCAAATTGGGATATTCAAAATAATTTACATAAATTTGCCGTTTGAATAGATGATTCACCCTTCCGCAAAAGCAACCCGGCATGAAGGGGATGGTTATCACAGAAAAAAATTTAATAACTACTATAAGAAATGATCAAGAAAATCTTACTCGCAGTAGCACTGGCACTCCCCATGTTGGCTTCTGCCCAGACATTCAAACTCGGTGTCGTAGACACTAACGCTATCGTTGCCGCCATGCCTGAGACAGCGGCTGCACAGACCAAGCTCGATGATATCCAGAAAAAATATGAAGCTGAATACACACAGCTCAACACTGAGATGAAGCGTCTCTTCGACGAGGTGAACAATATGAAAGAGGATGAACCGGCAGCTATCCGTGACCGCAAGACCCGTGAATTCTCCGACTATCAGCAAAAAGTTCAGCAGTTTGAACAGGCTGCCATGCAGGATCTTCAGAAACAGCAGCAAGATCTCATGAATCCTATCATTCAGAAGATTCAGGGTGCCGTTGAATCAGTTGGTAAAGAGGGTGGATACAGCGCCATTCAGGAGAAAGCAGCTTTCCTCTTCTTTGCAGAGCCGGCTGTAGACATCACTCCGATGGTTAAAGCTAAACTCGGCATCAAATAAGTAAGTGTTCAAAATTAATTTATACTAAATGTGAGCTTATTTTTTAGGCGATTTTGGTGCGGAGTGAAAGAGCATAGCAAGCTATGCGACTGAGCGACAAGTCAAAAGCGTCAAAAAAGAAGCCACAGTTAGTATGAAAGATAAAATATACACTTACTATCGTTTAAATTTGAATACTTACTTAATAAATTTAATTCGATATAAACGGGGTGTGTCAGAATCTTTGTTTTGACATACCCCTTTTTATTGATTTAAATTCAGCAGCCATAATCTTGAAACCGAAAAAACAGAAGACTCCCTAAATGAGCTATTCATTCCCTCTTCCTGAAGCAGGACCAATCGGAGTGTTTGACTCCGGTTATGGCGGGCTTACGATACTCAAGGAGATGAGACGTCTCCTGCCCCAATATGATTATTTATATCTCGGCGATAACGCGCGTGCTCCCTATGGTAACCGTAGTTTCGATGTTGTGTTTGATTTCACACGTCAGGCTGTCGAGGAACTTTTCAAACAGGGTTGCCGCCTTGTGATTCTGGCATGCAACACGGCATCGGCCAAGGCTTTGCGCTCGATTCAACAGAGAGTGTTACCCGTTTTCTATCCTGACCGGCGTGTGCTCGGCGTGATTCGTCCTACAGTTGAAAGACTGGGTGAACTCTCCGTTACCCGACATATCGGGATGCTCGGAACGCCGGGAACGGTGAACAGCCATTCCTACCGGATGGAGATTGAAAAATTATATCCGGAGATGATGGTGACCGAGCAAGCTTGCCCAATGTGGGTGCCGCTTGTGGAAACCAATGAAGCGACCGGCCCGGGGGCCGACTATTTTGTCAGGAAATATATAGATGAAATAATGGGTGGGGACCCTTCGATCGATACCCTTATTCTCGGATGCACACATTACCCGATTCTTCTTCCAAAAATAAAAGAGCACGTCCCCTCCGGCACTGCGATCATTGCCCAGGGTGAAATTGTAGCAGAAAGTCTTAAGGATTATTTACGACGGCACCCTGAAATAGAGTGCAGATGCTCTAAAAACGGCTCCGCGTCTTTCCTCACTACGGAGAATCCGGATAAATTCAATAGCCTGGCTTCTACTTTCCTTGGAGAACAGGTGGAAGCCATGAGAATAAATATCGACCGTGCTACGGAAGAACTCCCCGTTTTCAGTTCATACGCCGAATTATATGCGACAACAAAGAAAATTCAGGACAAACGTCAGGTTATAGCCCTTATATCGGCATATATTGCCGACCATCCCTCCGATGACGAGGCTCTGACCCTTCGTGGAATGAAATACTGGAGTCTGGGGGAGCGATCAAATGCGATCAATGACTATCTCGCCGCCATACGCCTCAATCCTCAGAGTAGAGCGGTTATGGCTCTTAAGGCGGCCAACGAGATCCTCGATTTCCGTAACAACGACCTATATAACCCCTGACCGGGAACCGGATCTACAGCTCCCACGGGAATCTGAGCTGCCGTGCCTCTCCCCGCAAAGCTCTGCTCATTCTGCTCTCAGACGGGGCGGAAGCCAAATCCTCGGACGCTCCGACCGCGCGGACGGCATAACGCGATTCGCTTTCTCCATAGAGCATCAACGGACGCTGCTGACTCCAGCCACGCGACATATTGCGCAGATAAAGCTGAGCCAATCCTTTAAGGCCTCGCGTATATCTGCGGAGTTCGCCTAAAAATTCTGTAAAATCGCTCACTTGATTAACTACAAATTCCACTACCGTCTTGCCTCGCAACACGACACGTGCAAATAATCTGTCGCCATAACTTATCTTGCGCTCGGAACCGAAAGGACGCGCAAAACGTTTGGCCGATTGTGAACGATTTACATCCGAAATTGAATTAGAGTTATTGCAAGTTGTGATCATAGTCCGGTATCTTGATTAGTTTAACTTTAATTTATTCAACATTGCAAATTTAGAGCATACGGCTGCCATATAATTGCAGCAATACGTTAAAATAAATAAATAATGCAGTATAATTGGAATGAATATCTAAAAAAGGGGTTATCTTTGCATAGGTAAATAGAGACTTACCGCAAGACGTCATTAAGACGCAGGCTGCAGAAATGGTGGAATGGTAGACACGAAGGACTTAAAATCCTTTGGCCCTTATCGGCTGTGTGGGTTCGAGTCCCACTTTCTGTACTAAAAAAATAATTTAACATAACGGCTGTTAATCTACCGATTATCAGTCGTTTTTTGTAACAAGTAAGGGATGGCACAGAAACTCCGGCAGGAAACGCGCATTGGTATGCGCCTATCGCAACAGCAGCTTCGGTTCGTAAGGTTGCTGGAGCTTAATGCGCCTGAACTCGATGAGACTGTCGAGAGAGAGCTGGAAGACAACCCTGCCCTGGCCCCTGTCGATGCCTCACACGAGGAGGAAGAATACCGCTATCCCCTCTTTCAGCGCACTCCCTCCCCGGATGATACTCCCGTTTTTACACCCGCTGACGAGTCTGAATCGCTCTACGACCATCTCTATGCGCAACTCACAGAAAAAGACCTGACGCCGAAAGTGGAACTGGCGGCAAGATATATCATAGCGAGTCTTGACTCGAATGGCTATCTGCATCGACCACTTGAAAAGCTGGCAGACGACATGGCTTTCGGCCCGGGAATCGATCTTTCTCCAGAAGAGGCAAAAGAAGCCTTAAAGGCTGTGAGAAGTCTGGATCCACCCGGAATCGGAGCTGCTAATCTACAGGATTGTCTGGAAATGCAACTTGTGGCCTTACCCCCCTCCCCTGCCCGCGATGACGCCCTGAGAATAATAAGGGAGGCTTACGAACCATTCACTAAAAAGCATACCCATCGCATAATCTCTCTGCTTCATTTATCAAAAGAAGAGACCGACTCTGCCTTATCATTGATTCTGTCGCTGAATCCCAAGCCGGGAGCCTCTTTAGGAAATGACCCTGCAGAGGAGGCCAATATCATCATTCCGGATTTTATTATCGACAACGAAGAAGGGAATATCACTATCTCCCTCAACAATAAGATTCCCGAGTTGAGAATCGAACAAAGTTTCGAGCAAGCTATGGCTGATCTCGAACGTTCGGCAAAAGGGAAGGTTCCCAAAGGGTCGGAATTTGTCGTAACACGCTACAATGATGCGCGCGACTTCATAAAAATACTCACCCAGCGCCAGCAGACCATGATGAAAGTGATGACGGCCATAGTAAATATCCAGAAAGAATATTTTCTTACAGAAGACGTATATAAGCTCCGGCCCATGATGATTAAGAATGTGGCTGAGCTGACAGGGCTGGATATTTCCGTGATCTCACGAGCTACCACCAATAAATTTGTAGCAACTCCATGGGGAGTGTTTCCGCTAAGATTCTTTTTCAGCGATTCGATCGGAGAGAACGAGGGAACTGAGGCGGCTACAAACCGTAAGATTGAAGCTGAGATACGCACTCTGGTTGAAAAAGAAGATAAACATCATCCGTTGAGCGACCAACGAATCATGGAGGAGATGAACCGAAGAGGTTTTGATGTGTCAAGACGCACGGTAGCCAAATATCGCGACCGCCAGGGAATTCCCGTGGCACGGCTACGTAAGGATTTATGACCATCATATAAGGAATCAGTCTAATTTATCTTGAAAAAATGATTAAATGATATGAATAAGTTATTTACATGCATTATTGCCCTTATTTTTGCCGCTCTGCCGGCTTTGGCCGTCACCGAAAAGGAAATGGAGGAGGCAAAAGCTATAACGGCAAAGGCCTATCTGCGTTATGCCAACGATGGTTCCGGTTATCTTGACGATGTGAAAGCTTCATCAATGGCTGAACTTCAGAATAAACTCAAAACAAAAGAGAAAGAAAACCTAAAAGCTTTTAACTCCGTGAAAGTGCCTGCCGATTATGCCTCATGGGATAAAGCGAAACTTGTGGAATTCTGGAGTATCACGTTCTTTTCTTCTCCCAACCTTGCAGAAAAAGGAAAGGCTGCCAGATCGGTAGTGAAACGCCGTCTGCAGGCAATGAATGTAGCTGCCCCCGCTAAGACGGAACAACCGGCTGCACAAGCCGAGCCGATGCCGGCTAAGGAGTCTGAGAAAGCGACCCCGGCAGCCGAAACGTCCGGCCCGACCGAGGCTCAGACTCCGGAAGAGCCCTCTGCCGAACAGGCTATAGAGAAACAGGAGGAAATACTGGCTGATCAGAATGCAATCGCGAAAGATCTCGAAGATAAGGAATCTGATTCAAATCGAGAGGAGAATCATACGTGGATATACGTCATCGTGCTTATAATTCTTGTGGGTGTCGTGATTTGGCTTGTGGTCTTTGCAGCCAATATGATGAAAAAGCAAAATCCCGATTCCGAGAAACGTCAGGCAGCCTCTGCTTCGGCAAGTCAGGGTGATAATTCTCTCCTTCAGGCTCAATTCTCTAAAGCTATGGCTAAGAAAAACGATGAGCTCAAATCGGTGGGCGAGCGTCTTGCTGCAGCCGAACAGGAAAATGCTTTGCTTACAGAAAAAATAGAAGCTCTTAAGGATGAAAACCGGCGACTTTCCGCTGCTCTCTCGCATGCCAAAACAACAGAATCTCGAGAAACGCATAAAGAGCAAAGCGTGGCCGCAGTGGCACCGAAAGTGAGAAAGGTGGAAGAACAACCTGCCAAGATTCTTAATGTAATATATCTGGGAAGAGCTAATGCACGGGGACTTTTCGTCAGGGCCGACCGCCGGCTCACTCCCGGCCATACCATCTACCGTCTCGACACCCGCGATGGCCTTGTGGGAACCTTCCATGTAGTAGACACTCCGGAAGTGACCGACATAGCGCTTGAAAATCCTGCGGAATATCTTGCCGGCGGGTGTACGTCGCCGGATCTGCTCGACACAGCTGAAGCTACACGTATCATTACGGTTAATGCGGGAACAGCCATATTCGAGAATGGATGTTGGAAAGTGCTCCGTAAGTCAAAGATTCGTTACGAATAACAACAAAAAAAATTGCGGAAATAAAAATTTAGTTATATCTTTGCATCCGCAAGCCCGGATGGCGGAATCGGTAGACGCGCCGGTCTCAAACACCGGTGGAGCAATCCGTGCCGGTTCGACCCCGGCTCCGGGTACCGAATTGGAGATTCTCATCACGAGAGTCTCCAATTACTTTTTTCTT
>CAZOPN010000097.1:0-5911 GCA_964581685.1 uncultured Sangeribacter sp.
CTTGCTGAGGGCGGCTCCGGGCGAGGGATTTTCGCAAGCTGAAGAGGGAGCTTAGTGAGCTAAGTGACCGATGAAGCTTGGCGAAAATCACCGCCCGGAGACGGACATGGGTAACTTTTTTTTGCCGCGACACCTTACTCTGACTATTCACTGAAAAGTATGTGCGCGCAAGGTGCGTCCGACATCATGCCGGACAAGCTTCTGTGATGAGCCTGTCCCGGGAAGTCAGGCGAAGTACCTCAGCATGAATGATATCATGGCGAGCAATGTCATGTACCTTGCCGTACAGAGATACTGCTCGTAGTTCCCCTTGAATGCACCTCGGTATCCCGGAGGCAGCCTGCCCCATTGGCACCCGGTATAGACAATGAAGAGGATTGCCTCAAGGACATCGAAAGGGTCATGCTTGCGCAGGTTGGCGGATGCAGGTGGGAAAATCAACCTCAGCAAGGACCGCTGGTTCTCATTCAGGGTTGGATGGAAAAGCATCTACATTAGGATTTGGTTACACATTTTTACAACTTGCAGATACCTGACAAGGCTTTCCATAAGTTTCCTGAAAGAATGTTACAGATGCCCTGCCACACCCAGCCAACGGGAAAAGTTACTGATGGTCTCGCATCCTTGGACTCTTTTTGTCCTTTGGCTCAGTCATATAGCTCGCTATGCTCCTTCGCCTGCAGGCCAAAAATAGCTCCAAGGCTGCGACCCTCAGCAAGCTGATTTTTTATGAGTCGGGGCCTGAGATTCAACTCTCATAACACCCTGACTGCCTAACAAAAAGAAAGAATTCAATTTTATTTTTGCAACCACACCGAATAATAGACAGGAGAACAGTAGAACGCCAGGATAATATTAATCCTTCGGTTTCTACTGTTCTCCTGTATTTAAATAATTTCTTGTCTAAGAAAAATTACAGCTTCTGTCGAAAAGCGTAAAGAGGATCAGAGAGTGAACATGAACTGGGCCTGAAGGCGGTTGTCGCATGCACTTCCGGCATTCCACGTGGTGCGCGTTCCGTAAATGTATTCTACTCCAACCTGGAAATAGGAGGAAATGTTATAGAAAACATTGGCTGCGGTATAGAACGAACACTTATAGTTGTTGAAATTACCGGGATCTTCGGCTGCTTCGATAGCGTAGGGAGCAATACTCCAGAGACGTGCCTGAGAAACCATGACGTTGGCCTGCCATTTCTTATTGAAATTCCAGGTAGCACCAAAGTTGAACCCGGCCATTGGAGTAGGTGTCATCTTGCCGGGATGGCTGTTGTCGGGAGTAAAGGAAAGTGGAAGACCGGCAAGATCGCGTATGTAGGCACCGATGCCTTTTCCATAGATTGCCTGGATAGAAAGGATAAGAGGTTTCACCGGGTTGATATTGCCACTCAGCATTACGCCCCAACCGATCGTGTTACGACGTTTGCCGGCAAGCACATCCTGGTAGGAGAAATTACGGATTAATCCCGATACTCTTATTCTGTTATAATCGGAATGTGCCCATTCCACAAACATCGGGATATCAGGGACTGTCTGATTGTGCGCCATAGGATCGCTCACCACCTGCCCTTCGATCTCATGGCCGTTCCAGGCCTGATAGTCTTTCCCGAGATAGATACCGGAGGATGTGTAATAGCTCGGCATAGCTATTCCGATAGCTCCCCGGAGTCCTTTGTATGAAGGAGAGATGTAACTAACTTCGTAGGCCGTGCCTGTAACGGTTCCCGGAGGGCCTTGAGGGTCAATTCCCGCCGGCTGACACGCCTTGCTATCTTTCAGAAGTGTATTTTTCTGTCCGGCAGTAAATCCACGCCAGCTGATGTATGCTTTCTTGAGATGGATATTGTTATTTATACCGTTTGTTCCGATCTTTATATATCCCGTGATTTGGTCGCGGGTGCCGCCGAGACCGACAATCTCCATATCGACGTTCGCATTCAACGCATTGATAAAGGCATCCGATTTCTTGCCACTGACGGCAGGCACGGGAATCTGATTGGTCACAAAGTTGATTCCGGCACCATCCTGCTCATACAGGTCGTTACGGAAATCACCTCCAATTATGGGATTGATCTGCCCACCGATAGACATTATAAATGCGTTATCCTTTGTATGGATCGCAAAGTGAGGAACGGGGATATCCTGAGGATCATGTTCCCTTTTTCCATCGAGAATCTCCACTACATCGGGATGATTGGCAGTCTTTATGAATTCTACTTTTGAATCTTTCTCTCGCGCCTCCCCCGATTCTGCTTTCTCGGCCGCACTTGCGGACCCACATGTAAATGCTGCAAACGAAGCAAGCAAAATCAACTGAGTGTTTTTCCTTTTCATAACCAAAAATTTTTAAGTGCCGGTATTTTTAACTTGTTTGAATTATTAACAAATTTTTATCCTTGTTAGTTGGCTTTAACCTTTAATAATTTTATCAATATCTTAAAACTCCGGTAATTATAGAAAAGGAAAACTGCCTCTCCCCCCGTTACTCTACACTTCTCAGCTTCAGCATCACAGGTTTCAGATCGGGAGCGGTTACCTTAAGGTTTACCGCCCCGGCTTTTTGCGTTGATCTAAGAATCACTACTGCCCTGCCATTGAAGAGACGACGCGTGTTGCCAACCGTGAGTTCATCGCTTGTCATATCGCCGTTAATCACACCGACTATTTCTGCCGGCCCATCTACTTCGAAATTCAGCGGCATCGAAGCAAGCGGATTTCGTCGGCCTTTATTGTCGAGAGCCAGAATCTCTACATGCTGCAGATCCATGCCGTCAGCTTTCCAGGCATTATTATCCGGCGATGCCCCAAGACGCACCGTCTCTCCGGCGGTCTCAAGCCTATGGCGCGCCACGGGTGCAGCTTCACCACGTCTATAAGCCACGGCCTCAAGGTAGCCGGCTTCGTATGGAATGCTGTCCCACTTTATCCGGTTTCTTTCTCTCGCATTAGCAATGTTATTTGTACGTCGCCCGAGACTGCGGCCGTTAAGCAACAGCTCAACTTCATCGGCATTCGTAAACGTATAAAGATCTACGGAGCTCCCGACCGGACGATTCCAATGAGAAGTCATAGACTTGCCTCCTACAATCACATCGTTCCATAACATGCTTGAACCTCCATCAATAACCCCTATTCTTACCAGAGGCTCCTCCGGCATAAAATAGCTTTTCAAGAAATAGGCATTAGGCTTCGGTTCGAGCGAGATATCAAACACACCCTCTGTCCAGCCCTTTGCCGGCCATCCCTTCGACTCGCCCAGATAATCGATCATGCCCCAATATGCGAGACCGACCACTTTATCAAGATCCATTTCGAAGAAATTAGGGCCCATATTCGAGGTGTTGGCCTCACTCTGATAGAAAATCATCCGGGGAAACCTGCGTCCGTCGCCGGGGAAATACATGTATCGGTAATTATAGGCTGCAATATCCGTCTCCATCACGAGTGGCGCCGGCAAACTATCGGTAAATTCATTACGGCCGCGCGGATGCATAGCCACCGTAACGGGTCTTTCACGATCATATCGGTTAAGGAGCGTCTTCTGCAGCTTGTAGGGAGTCACTCCCCAATCGTTATAAGGGAGGTCGGGGATGAGCTGCAACTCATTGCCTAAGCTCCACATAACAACCGATGGATGATTACGGTCACGCCGCGTCCATTCCGGCACGTCGTGAGGCCAAAGTTCATTCCAGTCACGACGTCCCCCGGCATAGTCGGTGGTCCATTTATCATAAAGCTCATCGACCACTAAAATTCCGTTTTCATCACAAAGATCCAGAAACGACTCGCTATAAGGGTTATGACTTGAGCGGATATGGTTGAAACCGAAGTCTTTGAGCAACTTTATACGTTTTTCGATTGCGGAGGGATAGGCTGCCGCGCCGAGCGCTCCCAACGTATGATGATTGGCAATTCCCTTTAGCAACACCTTTCGCCCGTTAAGTTTCATCCCGAATTCAGGTGAGAATTCGAGCGAGCGGAACCCGAAACGCTCGCATACCTTGTCGCGAATGCGTCCTTCATCATCTGTCAGCGTCAGTTCCGCCGTATATAGTGCCGGATTTTCAATATCCCAAAGAGAAACATTTTCCAAGGCTACGGAATCAATGCGGAATTCACGGATCTTCTGCTTGGGATTGTTACGCAACCGTTTCTCGGCGCTATAAACCTCGCGCCCTGAAGCATCCTTTATCTTTACCCCGACTCTTATGCTGTCGGCCGGGAAATATGTGGCGATCTCGCCGTCAATCATCAGTACCGAACGTTCCGGCGAAACCTCAGGAGTGGTAATATGCAGCGGGTGACGGGTAAAATAGTGATCACGGTCAGTCACAATAATATTTACATCCCGGTAAAGACCTCCCCCCGTATACCAACGCGAATTATCCGGATTGCCCGTGTCGGCGATAACCTCAATAACATTCTCCTCTCCATCTATAAGTCTATCGGTAATATCTACATCAAATCCCAGATATCCGTAATCGGTGGCAGCGATATGAACACCATTAAGAATTACATCTCCGACCAGCATGATCCCTTCGAAATCGAGAAGCACACGTTTCCCACGCCATGATGAATCAGGTATAAACACTTTACGGTATTCTCCCCTGCCCATCTCCTTGAAAGCGCGTGAGCTGAGGCGGCTCGTGATATTAGCCATCGGATTATCCGCATCAGGACGTTCATCGGGAGAAGGCTCCACCCATGGCTGGGCGATCTGAAAATCATGAGGCAGATTCACCTTTTGCCATTGTCCGGAGGCATCCGGAGCGAGATGCCGGAACTGCCAGTCGAAATTCAGCGGCACAAACACGCGCACCCCGTTATCATGTCGCAGACGCGCCGACGCACCGGCAGAGATTACGGTTAAGACGCAAACGGAAATCACCATTATAGCGGTCAAAAACCGCAGAGGCTGCCTCCCAATCTCAGAAAATAATTGTAGGAATCTTTGTAATCCCCTCCTCTTTTTCATTTTTCTCGTTTCTTGTTTTATCACAAAGATAATATAAAAACAGGATTGGACACATAACAAAACGTGTATTTCCGACAGCCGATTTCATACCATATCGGGAGTTTGGCGTTCTGCCGGTCAGAAAGAGGGTTTATCCGGGAAATACTGTATAAGCTTTTCAAATTCCGGGTAGCGGTATTGAAGGGAATCTTTATAATAAATCGTAGTTGTAAACACACATTCCCTATCCTCGATATCTTTCTTCAACACCCATTTGTGAAGAAACCGATCGTTATCAGGATTGTCGGGATTCGAATGATCAATCTGACCCTCCGCAATCCATATATCATCAGATATACGGCGTATTTCATTCGAGCCCAAGCGCTTTATAAAATCTTCCTCCCATAGTTTAAGGCTATCTACATAGTTGGGGACTTCCTCATCATAAAGCATCACATCATAAAAATAGGCTTCGCTACATATCACCATCGTGGTGTCGCGGTTATAAAACTCATTGAAATGAGCACCCATCTCACTCTCTCCACTCTGATACAGACCGATACCCTCCGGCAGCTTCACATAAAAGCCATGACGGCCGTTATAATAAAACGGTTTGCCTTTGAATGAAAAGTATCTCTTATAAAATCCTTTATCTGCCTTTCCAAACGTATAATGCCGGATGGCACCCGGAATTCCGGATATCGAATCGGGCTCATCAAACCACTCCTCCACACTTCCGTCAGGCAACGTCACATTATAACCTTTTAATTCATCTTCCACAATACCGGAAGCAAAACAGTTACCGGGTTCCCTAAGCAGACAATATGCTATGCCGACAGCCGCAATTACGGCGAAAGCAGCAACTGATATAACTACGATTCTTCTCATGCTTTTAGGTGATTTATTATAAGTAAGTATTCAAAATTAAACGATAGTAAGCAATAATGTTATCTTTTAT
>CAZOPN010000098.1:0-5899 GCA_964581685.1 uncultured Sangeribacter sp.
AAAATCACTCGCCCAAATCCGCCCCAGGGGCACTCAAATTTTTATGAGATGGGCTCTTTAGCCAACCCTCTTTTTTATACCAGTCGATACTCTGCGACACGCCCGTTTCGAGATCTGTCTTTGGAGCGAAGCCGAAATCATTCTCTGCTTTGCTAACATCGACGCTCCAGTTGCGCTGACGCATTATCTTATATTTATCAAGATTGAGAGTAGAGGGTTTCATACGAGCCACTCCCCATTTTTCAGCCACGGCCGAAACAAATTTAACTGCCCAGAGAGGCATACGCATGGGAATAACGAATTTCTTCCCTATCTTGCGGGCCGCTATCTTACGAAATTCTTTCTGAGTGTAAGCTCTCGGTTCCGAAATATTATAGACCTCACCGACAGGAGCCTTTTCAAGTGCCTCGTAAATTGCCTCAGCCAGATCAGCTACATAAATGAACGATAACAACTGACGCCGATAACCGACAGAGAAGTCGAATCCCTTTGCTATCGATTCGAACATCAGGAAATAATCATGGTCACGAGGGCCGTAAATTCCGGTTGCGCGGAAAATAATATATGGTATCCCGGCGGTTGCCAACCATACTTCGGCTTTTAGCTTCGACGCTCCGTAACGCGTGTTGGGATGAGGAATAATTTCTTCTGTATAGGCCTTTACAGGCGTCCCGTCGATCGGGCCTACGGCAGAAAGCGAACTCAAATAGAGCAACCGTTCGGGAATCACATCGCAATGGGAGAGAGTCTCCATAAAATTCCTGAGATACTCATAGTTGATACGAGAGAAATCAGCATAACGCATCACTTTGGTCGCTCCCAGATTGTATATTATGTAATCCCACTTCCAGTCAGGCCCGTTCTCCTCCCTTACTTTATTGATAGAAGCGGCAAGTGCATCCTTATTGTCATAATCAAATTCTATGAACTTAATTCGCGCATCGCCAAGCCATTTACGTGAAGTCGTGGAACGAACGCCGGCCCAGACCTCAAATCCACGCCGCAAACCTTCTTCCACTATAAAACCACCGGCAAATCCACCGGCTCCCACCACAAGTATTCTCTTCATCTCAAACCGTCGTCAATTAATCCAAATTCGTAACCCTGTGCAATAAGCCAGTCAAGACTTTTCGGCAACGATTCACGTATGCGAGGCAGACTCTTCAACGAATCATGAAACACGATGATCGAGCCATCGCGCACGTACCGCTTCACATTTCTGAACACATCTTCAGCCGTAAGCCGGAAACTGTAATCACGGGTAACCAGATCATACATCACTACCTTGTAACGCTTCGACAAAGCCTTCGCCTGCCGCGGACGCAACCAGCCGTGAGGCGGCCGAAAAAGATTTCCGCCGATCAGATCGGATGCCTCGGTGACATCCCGAAGATAGCGAGTAGTGGTCACATGAGCCCCCTGAAGATGATGCATCGTATGGTTGCCCACATTATGCCCCCGCTTCCTTATCTCAGTATAGAGCTCCGGATAACGTCTTACGTTGTCGCCAACCATAAAGAACGTTGCCTTGATGCCGTAACGGTCAAGCGTATCGAGCACCCAGGGAGTGGATTCCGGAATCGGACCGTCATCAAATGTGAGATAGACAATCTTCCTTTGTCCGGAACCCTGAATCCGGAAGATCCCTTTCGGAATCGTCATCCGGAACAGAAGAGGAGGTTGTTCGATAAGCATTCCGCCGTATTTAAACAGAAATCAAACTCTTATTTCGCACCATGCAAACGGGAATATTCTTCCGAAAGCCGTTTGCTACGCTCCATATCAACCTTTTTGATCTGCGGATCAGCCATAAGCTGCTCCTTTGTAACTCCGGCTGCCACATATTGTTCGTAAGCCGTATAATATATGGAGTCAAGATATCGGTCTTCCTCCGGAGCGGCAGCATATTCGGAAGCCGACAATCCGGTAAGCCGGTTTACGATCTCGGCAGCTGCCGCAAGCTCTTTCACGAGATCATCTGCAGAATAACCGGATGAATCCGATGATGATCCTCGATACATCGCATCATAATTCCGCTTAAGATCTTCGAGTGTAAACCCTTGTTTGCCCAACATATCCGTAAGCTTTTTCATATCCCCGCCGTTATCGCGGTAGATCTCTACATAACGCCAATACTGATAAGGCATAAGGCGCGATTCGAGCGTCATGGAGACATTTCCGAGCGTACGGTTTATCTCACGGTTGTAGACCACGTATTCAAATTGCTTCTGAAGCTGCCCCCATGCTATATCGGCAGCCTTCTTCTTAAGCTCACGGCTATTGAGGCGATCCGCAGCGCTGCTGTAGGTTTCGGCAAGTGTAAGTCCGACAGTCACACCGTAGGGAGCAGTGGCTTCAGAGAGTTTGCTCTCCACAAGTGCGGCAACTTCAACAGCCTTCTTATAGTCGGCCTGTGCCCCTTTTTCATCGCCGGCTGCCCTCTTAAGGTCACCCTGATAGATAAACTCAGTGCTGACATCGAGCATGGAGTTACGCGTAGACGTCAGCATCCGACGGGCTGTCTCATCGAAATACGGACGTTTGTCGGCAGTAGCCTTATCGGCCCCGCCCCAACGATATTTCTTGGTGACAACATCATATCCGCGATCATTGCGTGAAGGCAGATCGCTCTGGCGTGTGGGCACGATCTGATGGGTCATACCGACCGCACGCATATAGTCGCTGAGTCCGAGATGATATTCTCCCCCTACAGTGGAACACCAGTAGATGGGACGCGGCCAGCCTTCGGCAGCATTGGTAGCGATTATATCAAGCATAAGCAATTCGCCGAGACTTACGTATCCTTTACCGGCCACGGCAGGAGCTCCTGCAAGGTCAATCACTATCTCATTCACTATCTGATCGCTATCCTGCGGCGCAACCAATCCGCGGGCAATAACGGCTTTCTTATCGACAGGGATTGTGACAACCGCGCTCGGGAACTTTGAATAACCGACAGATTTATCAAAACTCTGACCGGAATATATCATCTTAAGACTCGTCAGCAAATCGGCCGGAGCCCGGTCACGTCCCGGAAGGGTGACATCAGCACGTCCGTATGCGATATCTTCCGGCTTGGCAGTGAACGATACCGGCTTGGCAGTATAGCTCTCCTTCCGCATCTGGTTAGCATACCAATCTGAAGCGAGATAGCTTAGATTAATTATCTTCACATCAGGTCTCACCCCTTCCACTTCCTGTGCATACCATAAGGGGAAAGTATCGTTATCGCCATTACAGAATACGATAGCGTTAGGCTCAAGGCTCTCAAGATAGTTGATACCGAAATCGCGAGCTGCGTAACGTCCCGACCGGTCATGGTCATCCCAGGTCTGACTCACCATCTGAATGGGAATGACAAGCCCGATCAAACAAGCGGCGATGGCTGCATAGAGTGAGGCCGGACGCAGTCTCTCCGGTTCTTCGGTCAGATTGTCCGACTGTTCGGGAAGCTCCGTTTGAGGAGTGGCAGCTTCAGCCTTTCCAAAAGCCTCTGTCGACTCCGGTTTCACTCTCGGACTTATTATGCTTCGGAGCAGACTCCATAATCCGGCGACACCCATTCCGATCCATACGGCGTACGCATAGAACGACCCGGCAAAAGCATAATCACGTTCACGCGGCTGGTTAGGAGTCTGATTCAGATAAAGGACAATCGCAATTCCAGTCATAAAGAAGAGGAAGAAGACAACCCAGAACTGCTCTATTCCGCGCTTACCGGCGAATGCCTGCCATAGAAGACCGATGATCCCAAGCAACAACGGAAGCATGTAATACACGTTGTGGCCCTGATTATTTCGACCAAGATCGGCAGGAAGCAAGGATTGATCGCCGAGACGTGCATTATCAATGAATGGAATACCGGAAATCCAGTTACCGGCATCAACCTCTCCCGACTGATTCAGCACATCGTTCTGACGCCCTGCAAAGTTCCACATGAAATAACGCATATACATGTGGACAAGCTGATAGTTGAAGAAGTATTCCAGATTCTGACTGAAAGAGGGCTTATAAGCTAATTTCTGAGGATAGTTGATCGTCCCGCTCACCGGATTGATAAAGGGCTCACCGTTAAAGTCAAGCTCCGGAACCTTCTCACCCGAAACCCGGTCAATGGCATAAAGCTCCTTGAGACTGCCTGATGTTGTATCAAGATTCACCCAATTGCGGTAAGCATCGCGATGCAGACGGCTGTAGATACGCGGGAAGAGCATGTTTAGTTCCGGATTCATCTTCACCTCCGGCTTATAATCTGTCTTCACATAATAATCTCCGTCACGCATGGCTTTTGAAGCGTTCGACGCTATTTCGCCTTCATTAAGGAATCCATATTCCGAATGCGGCTCCGCTCCTTTTACACCTTTGGCATACATCGGTTTTCCCTTCTCTACGATCTGCTGATACTCCGGCACATTAAGAATAACCGGCGAACCGTCCTCCCGGTATGTAACAGTATCGGAATAAACGGCCACCTGCTTCTTCTGGGCAGAAGAATACAGCGTCTGTCCGTAAAGCAACGGGTTCTCCCCATATTGCTCTCGGTTAAGATATGAAGCAAGATCAAAAACATTATCAGGCGAATTCTGATTCATGGGAGTGTCTGCCGACGAACGAATCAGAATCAGCGCGTAGCTTGAATATCCTACAAAGATAACGGCGATACTCCACATAATCACGCTTAGTACACGCGTCGGGAAAGGACGGCAATACGGACTCACCAGCCAAGCTACAAGCAGTGCCAACAGGATCCACCCGAACCACCAGCCTGAACCGATAAAGAACATTCCCGAAATAAGCACAGACAGGAATACCGATAGCTTCATCATAAAAAGATTCCTCTGCGTCCAGAGCTCATAAAGCGTCCAGATAAATATTCCGGCAGCAACGATAGCATAACAGAGTGCTCCGCTATTAAAGCTCATCCCGAAACCATTCACGAAAAGCAACTCAAAACGCTGAGCCATTTTGATAAAGCCGGGAACAAGGCCAAAAAGAACAAGAACTATAATTCCAAATGAAAGCAAGAGCGCAAGAAGCGACTTAACCAGATTCATGTCACGCCACTTCCTGTATGCAAACACGAGCACGATTGCCGGAATGCAAAGCAAATTCAGAAGATGCACAGCGATGCTGACACCTACCACGTAGGCTATCAAGATCAGATATCGGTCGGAATGAGGCAAATCGGCTCGATTTTCCCACTTGAGTATAAGCCAGAAAACCAATGCCGTGCAGAAAGAGGAGAAGGCATAGACCTCCGCTTCCACAGCCGAAAACCAAAACGTATCGCTCCAGCAGTAGGCAAGCGCACCGACAACACCGGCTCCCATGATCACGAGATATTTTGTAAGAGAAATCTCCCGGTCATCATTATCCTTAACAATAAGGCGGCGCACAAGATGAGTAATCGTCCAGAAAAGCAATAGTATTGTCAAGGCGCTCAACAAGCCGCTCATTGCATTAACCATCACCGATATATGGGCAGAATCAGGCGCAAAATTTGCAAAAAAGCGTGCAGTAAGCATAAAGATCGGGTTACCCGGCGGATGACCGACTTCAAGCTTATCAGCCTGAATTAAAAACTCACCGCAATCCCAATATGAAGCGGTAGGCTCAAGCGTCAGCCAATAAGTAACGAGAGCAATCACAAAAACAGCCCAGCCCGTTATATTATTGACAAGATTATACTTTTTAGTAATCATTTGAGTAGCTATAACATTGAAAATGCCTAAGGCACAAACTATCCTGCAAAATTAGTTATTTTACCCAATAATTCCAATACTTTCCAATCTTTCCAATCATTCAAATCGTTCCAATTCCTCCAATCCACCAATAATTCCAATTCCTCCAATCCCTCCAATCCCTCCAATCCCTCCAATCCCTCCAATCCCTCCAATCC
>CAZOPN010000099.1:0-5796 GCA_964581685.1 uncultured Sangeribacter sp.
CGTTTTATGCTCTTTTCGCTTTGAACAATAAAAAACTAACATTATATTTGTAAACACAACTGTAAGCAACTAACATTATATTTGTAAACACAACTGTAAGCAATGAACTCATTTAAGAGCTCTACTCATAAATGAGCTAAAATAAAAACCTAACCATATCATGACCCTCAGTCTTAAATCTAAAATCGGCCTTGTCATGGCCGGTATCCTCGCGGCGAGTAGCCTTAACCTTTCCGCCGAATCAAAACAATGCAGCCATAATGGGATAAGCGACAACATATTCATCGTTGTAAATCCCGACACTGTGAAAAGTCCTTATACAGGTTTGACCCGTGACCACTGGCGACAGGCCGCCGAATATCTTCTTGACGGAGCTTTCAAATATATCCACTCCATCGACGACCCGATGTATTTTCCGAAGCAGCTCGACAAAACATATCCCCGCGATGAAAACGGAGTGAAAGTAGCGCAGATAGAAGGTCTCGCGAGAACACTCTTCATTGCAGCTCCATTACTGAAGGAGAATCCTGATCTCACTCTTAACGGAATAAAAGTGGCAGACTATTATCGCCACCAGCTCAACAGTCTGACCAACCCCGACAGTAAGCACTATGTAAAGCCGAATCCTAAAGATCCCACCCAGACTCTTCTCGAACTCGGCTCCCTTTGCATTTCTATGGGTGCATCTCCCGAAACGCTTTGGGATCCATTGACAAAGGAGGAGAAAGACCGTCTCGCCTCCCTTCTCAAAAGCTATGGAGAAGGCCCGACCATCGGCTCCAACTGGCAATTTTTCAACGTCTTTATCCTTTCGTTCCTCAAAGATAAAGGATATGAGGTTGATGAAGCCAAACTTGAAAAATGGCTCACCAATCTTCTTAAACGCTATCGAGGCGAGGGATGGTATAACGATGCTCCGGCCTACGATTACTACAGCATGTGGGCCTATCAGAGCTACGGCCCCCTCTGGGCACATCTTTTCGGCGAGAAACAATATCCCGAGATTGCTGCTCAGTTCTATAAAAATCAGGGCGATATGATCGAAAACTACCCCTACATGTTTGCCGAAGATGGAAGAATGAACATGTGGGGCCGAAGCATCCCCTATCGTTTCGCTGCCGTCACTCCGCTTCCTCTGATCGAATATGGCGACCATAAGGATGTAAACTACGGTTGGCTCCGCAACATCGCATCGTCTACCCTTCTGCAATTTATTCAGAATCCTGATTTCCTTGAAAACGGTATTCCTACAATGGGCTTCTATGGTCCCTTTGCTCCCTGCGTACAGATATACAGTTGCCGAGGTTCCGTTTTCTGGTGCGGTAAAGCATTCCTTGGTCTGCTCCTCCCCGAGACATCTGAATTCTGGACAGCCACCGAAAACCGTGGCCCGTGGGATGACACTTTCAAGAAAGGCAATGTTTACAACAAGTTCCAGCCTGCAACCAATCTGATGATCACCGATTATCCGAATAGTGGCGCAGCCGAGATGCGTTCCTGGTGTCATGAAACGGTAGCCAAAGACTGGCAGAAGTTCCGCAGCTCAGAAAACTATAATAAACTCGCCTATAACACAGCTTTCCCATGGATGGCAGATGGCAAGAATGGAGAAGTGTCCATGAATTATGCCACTAAAAACGATAAAGATGAATGGGAAGTGCTCCGTCTTTATGACTTTCAAAGTTTCGACAACGACGTCTATCGCCGTGATGCTGTTCTGGAAACCGATTCAACCGTCAATTATCAGCTTGCCGATATCACCCTTCCTGACGGTGTGTTGAGAATAGATAAAGTTTCCGTAACCAAGCCCACCGATATTCGGCTCGGCAACTATTCTCTCCAGAAACACTGCTGCGGATATAAAAGCGACACCCGTAACGTAGGCAAAGTAAAGGCAAATATCCTTAAGAACGGAGAATGGAATCTCGCAACGGTTCCGCTATATGGATGGAGCACTGAAACGGAAGTGCTTTATCCCGAAGGGCTTCATCCGGTAAGCAAGCAGTGTGCGGTTCCCGTATTAGCCGAGACAGTCGATGGCGATCAGATTCTTGTCACCTTGCATCTTTGGAAGAAAGCCCTTAACGGAGATTTTACGGATAAAGAACTCAATCCTGTGAAATCTCTCAAAGTCTCGAAAGACAACAAGAAAGTAACGGTTAAACTATCCGACAATACCACCCGAACCGTAGAATTCAAATAATTGACAGTAATTAACACCCTATTATATTTTAGAACGTATGAAGTATTTAAATTCAATTATCACTATCGGAGCCTTGATTTTTGGCTCTTGCCTGTTCTCATCATGCGGAAGCGGAGAAAACGATACAGAAAATGTTGATCTCATCCCGGTAAAACTTTCGAAAGATGGCAACTGGAGCATGATCAATGCAAAAGGAGAAGTAGTTTTCGACGGCGAATTCAAGAATCGTCCCTCGTTATCCTACAATGGCTTTTTCTCCGTTTCCGAAGAAGACGGCTACTCTTTATATAAGAATGAGAATGGCAAACCGGTAACCGTAAAGGGTCTGGAAAATCTGAAAGCTGTCGGATACATGGAAGATGGTCTGATTCCTGTTGTTTTCAAGAACTCGCGTATCACGATTGTCAATGGCAATGGAGAAAAGAAATTCGAGCTCGGCCCTGCAAGCGGCGTTGAAGTAGTAAGATGTGCAGAGAGCTTTAATGAAGGAATGCTCTACTTCAAGACAGACGAAGACCTCTATGGCTATTATAACACTTCAGGAGAAATTGCTATCAAACCTACTTTTAAAGATGCCTTCAGTTTCTCGGAAGGACTCGCAGTCGTAGGTCGTGAATCAAAAGATTCCACTTCAAGTGAATTAAAATATGAAGTGATCAATAAGAAAGGTGAGACCGTCTTCAAGATTAAGGATGGATATAACTTGCAAAGCTATTCTTTTTCCGAAGGTTATCTGGTTTCTAAAAACGACGACCGTGTAGTTCTTATCGACAAGAAAGGGGAATTCACCAAGATGCCCGCAAAAATCAAATCCGTTTCCTTTATCAAAGGGAAATACATGATTTTCTCCAATGAAGATGATGAATTCGGAGTAGCCGATCTTAAAGGCGAAATCCTTATTCGCCCCAAATATGAAGCGCTGACATTCAATGGAGATGATACTTTCTTCGCACAAAAGAAAGGATCTGACAAAGAGGTTATATGTCTCGATATAAAAGGCGTTGAAACCCGCACCCTCGATCTTGAATTTATAATGCCATTCGGAAAATTCGGATATATTGCTAAAGATGGAAATACTTGCTCTCTGCTTGATAAAGACTTTAAACAGAAAGGGAAAGAGGAATTCTATGATATATGTTTAAACAAGAGTATATCATACTTTATTGAAAGCGACTACTTCAATCCTGCCGCAGTGGCCAAGATAGTGGCATCATACGTTGAAGGAGATAAAGTAGAAGGTGTTAAGTTGGGTGCATCTCCATCTGTAGTTCTCAAAGGGAACAATCCGAGCAATTACACTTATAGTACAACATGTTCTCTACCGGATTTAAAGAAAGAAGGTTTCCGTTATACAATCTCGGCTGAGGGACTTTTCGATAATTCGATTGCCGACTTTGAATATAACTATTATGGTCCTTCAAGTTACGTATGGAACTCAAACGCAAAACTTTGCGGAATTGCACTCCACCTTAAATGCCAAAGCGACTGGGGTAAGGAAGGTCAGAAAGAGCTTACCGCAGCATTCAAAAGCAAGGGATTTGCAATAGTGAAAGAAGGAGATAATTCTTCGCACGATGCCCTTTTTTCAGCTATGAAGAAAGGAACGATTTTAGTATTATTCGGGTCTGAGAAAAATGGTAAAGAAGCATTTATCTCTATCTTCCAGACTACTCTCCAAGCGGAACTGGAACAAACTCTATTGGCTGAAATAGTTAGCTCAAATGGAGAGAACTCTAAAAAAAGCAAAGAAGATGAAGAGGAATATATGGATATTCCCGTAGTAGAAGAGGTCGAAGAAGCTATGTGTGATACAGTAGTTGCGGTGGATTAACGACGGAATAGTATTGAAAACTTCAACATACAAGTTTCACATAAAAATCAGGGGGCGTAGCGTTGCGTCCCCTGATTTATTTACTGAATCTAAATTTTTCCTATCGAACGGATCATCTTATCAAGACAACGCTTTTTCTGTTCTCTGTTAGGATGAACATAAAGGTTAAGAGTGGTTGCGATATTGGAGTGTCCCAGAATAACACTAACTGTCTTATAATCGCATTGGCTCTCTATGCAACGCGTGGCAAAGCTGTGCCTCAGGCCATGAAAATTGATTTCCGGAAGTTTTAGTCTGTTTAAAAGCTTCTTGTAATAATTACGATAAGTGCGCGGCTCCGTTGGACGCGACTCATTTGTCAGTACGAAAAAATCATCATTCACGATAGATTTCAAAGGTTTTATCAGCTTGATTAATTCGCGCGTCATTGGTATCTCACGATGCGAATTGACTGTTTTCGGAGAGGAGATCATTAACTCAGTATAATTTTTATCTCCCTCCATAACATAGATTCTCTCTATTGTTTTAGAAACGGAAATTATCCCCTCGCCTATATTTATATCACCCCATTGCAGAGCACATATTTCCCCGATTCTCATCCCGGTATGGAGACATATAAGGACTCCCAGATTTCGGAATGTAAAATTTTTAGTTATATAACTCATAAGGCGACGTTGATTGGAGACCGACAATACCGGCAAATCTCTCACCGGCTGCTTCGAAGGAAAATTAATATCCCAATTGGGATAATCGAAACTCCCGCGCTTAGCTCCATGTCTTACTATCATCTTTAAGACAATAAGCATATCCTTGACGCTTTTCTGACTAAGCCCGGAACTTAACTTTTCGATCACAAACGACTGCACACTCTCTTCACCAATCGACCGCATCTCACCAAAAGAAGGAAGAAGATGATTTTTGAGGATAAGGAGATAAGCCGACATCGTGGAACGCTTCACGAAATTTTGCTTTTCATCTTTCCACATAGTGGAAATCTGGTTAAAATCCATTGTGTAACTCATAGGCAAATAAGTAGGTAAGTAAGTATTCAAAATTAAACGATAGTAAGTAATAATGTTATCTTTTATACTCTCTGCCCTTTTCTTTTTGGCTAATTTCTTATTGTCACTCAGTCAAATATGAATATATTTTCCTTCGTTCCGCAAAGAAATTATCTCAAAAATAAAGTGGCATATAATATAAATTAATTTCGAATACTTACTTATTGAAAATTAATCGATATTAATATATTTGAGATCTAAAACAATAAAACCCGTTCTTTTGGCCAATTTAGTCTTCTCTTTCAGGCGAATACGAAGGTATCCTCCTTCATTGCCTCGTCATTGTTTTCTTAAAAAGGAAACTCGTCGATTTTCAATTCCGCAACTAAGGCCCCATTTTTTATGAGATGGGCCTAAGTTCTCTCAAAAATAACTTCCTTTTATTTTTCAACACTTACTTAACTGTTTAAATAAACATTAAGGCCCCGTCTCCGGGGCCAAAATTCAAATTAAGTTACATCCGACAAAATTTCAATACCACCATGCCATAATCTCATCATATTGATATTGGGAAAACATTGGCGCAGGTGTACTTCACCATAATCCTCATTAGCATTATGAAGTTGAACTATCCTAAATTAGAATAGTTCAAGAATAATCCCGGTAGCAAATAAGCTAAGAGCCCGTTTCAAAAAAATGGCGGAAGGAGATCGCCGACTTCCTCAACCGCACAAGCCAGGGCCGACTCTCAAACGACGGCA
>CAZOPN010000100.1:0-5695 GCA_964581685.1 uncultured Sangeribacter sp.
AACTTTTGAAAGTAGTAACCCTTTTTGTACTCCCGAAGGGAATCGAACCCTTATCAAAAGAACCGGAATCTTTCATTCTATCCATTGAACTACAGGAGCTTACGGAATTTTTATTTTGTACTTAAACCCTGCTCGCTTGCAGGTGTCATAATCGTGGGCTTGCATTGTGCTGCTGCACCGGAATCCGATATTCTATCCATTGAACTATGGAGACATTTCAATATATCGCCTGACGCAAAGACAGGTTTTGCACTACAAAATTACTCATTTTTTTCGATAAGTAAGTATTAAAAATTAAAAAACAGATAAAAGAAAGTTATTTTTGAGAGAATTAGGCAGAGAATCATAAAAAAAAGGTCGATACGGTCCCAATTTTATAAGACGGGGCCTAAGTTGCGCAATGAAGGAGTAAACCTGCGTATACGATTGAATGACAAGACTAAATTGGCCCGAAAGAACGGATTTATTTCTTTCGATCTCAAAAATATTAATATCAATTATTTTTTAATCCGGACTAATACTATAACGTTTGACGCTTTTTTGCTATATTTGAATATATTTTCTTTAAGTGAGTTTGAAAATTACTTAACGTTGATTATGGATGTCAAAATCGAAGAGGGCTGGAAAAAAGCGCTGGCTGAAGAGTTCGAAAAACCTTATTTCAAAACGCTCACGGATATGGTGCGTCGTGAATATGCGGATCCCGGGGTTGCCGTCTATCCTCCGGCTTCAAAGATTTTCGAAGCGTTCAATGCCTCCCCTTTCAATCAGACCAAGGTCGTGATCATCGGGCAAGATCCTTATCATGGCCCGGGACAAGCCAACGGATTATGCTTCTCGGTGAATCCCGGTATTGACATGCCCCCTTCTCTTAAAAATATCTTCAAGGAAGTTGCAGCTGATACCGGTGCCCCGATACCCATTGACGGAGATCTGTCCCGATGGGCACGTCAGGGAGTGCTTCTGCTTAACTCCTCTCTGACAGTGAGAGCTCACAGTCCGAAATCGCACGCCGGAATCGGATGGGAAAAACTCACGGATGCTGCGGTCAGGAAAGTGGCTGCGCTAAAAGATAATGTCGTGTTCATTCTCTGGGGAAGCGATGCGATCAGAAAAGGTGAGTTTATCGATCGCACCCGTCATCTTGTCCTTACCTCTCCTCATCCTTCACCTCTCTCTGCCCACAGAGGTTTTTTTGGCAACCGTCATTTTTCAAAAACCAACGAGTATCTTATGGCTCACGATAAAGCTCCCGTAATATGGTAAGAATTATTTTATCCGTATTAGTCATACTTATTGCATCGGCCGACCTCTATCCGGCTCCGACCGATACTTCCACTCAAATCTTCTCTCCTCGCTTCAAGACTTTGAAAACGGGAGTGGCCGAAAACTTCATGGCTCCCCCCGTGATAAGAATGAATTCATCCGACCGGCTTATTATCTCGTTCGATGAAATCGGAGAAGACAACAGTTATCTTCAGTATCGTCTTATCCACTGCAATTCCGATTGGCAACCTTCCCGCCTCATAGAGTCGGAATATATCGATGGGTTCAATAATATTGATATCGATGACTTCGCTTTCTCTTCAAATACTTTTGTACACTACGTCAATTATCATATTGAAATCCCTGATCCGGCAGCTCCGCTCCTGGCTTCGGGAAACTACCTTCTACAAGTGTTTGATCCTGATGAACCGGATGAAACTCTGCTTCAGACGCGTTTCTCCGTCTCTGAAAATATTATTCCGGTAGCTGCATCAGTCTCTCTACGGACTGACCGGGGAGTGAATAATGGATGGCAACAGCTAAGCGTTCTGGTTGATCGCGAAGGGTTCGACACGGGAAATCCATATTCCGACATTTCGATTGAGATTGTTCAGAATCTTGACGAGACCTCAACTCGCAGGCTTCATAACCCCATTCGTACAGATAAAGACCGCATTGTATACGAACATGCTCCGGAACTCATTTTCCCGGCCGGAAACGAATACCGACGCTTTGAGACAGTCAGCACAGCATTTCCCGGAATGAATGTTGATTCCGTGAAATATATCGAGCCGGTATATAACTTCTGGGTAAAGATGGATGAAGAACGGGCTGACCGCAACTACGCTTTCGACCGTACTCAGCATGGGCGTTTTATTGTCAGAGAATATAATGCTTCCGACTCCGATATAGGTGCCGATTATGTAATGGTCAATTTCACCCTCGACTTCCCCGAATCAGCATCCCAAGATATATATGTAGATGGAGAAATGACTCATGGAAAATTTGATGATTTTAACCGGATGAGATACGATAGGGAGTCGGGACTCTATAAATTGGCTATGCCTTTGAAGCAGGGCGCATATAATTACCGGTATGTGATGCTGCCACGTAACAATCCGGCCGGGGCACGTCCTGATCCGGCTCCCATTGAAGGGAACAAGTCGGAAACAGGCAACGAATATAGAGTCTTGATATGGTTTCACCCCCCGGGCGCACGGGCAGACCGGCTGCTTTCCGCTACGGTAGTAAATTTCAACTGATAAACATTTATCATAAAAGTTTACTCTCCCGCCAAAGATATTAAGTAAGTGTTCGAAATTAATTTATACTATATGCCACTTTATTTTTGTGATAATTTCTTTGCGGAACGAAGGAAAATATATTCATATTTGACTGAGTGACAATAAGAAATTGGCCAAAAAGAAAAGGCAGAGAGTATAAAAGATAAAATTATTGCTTACTATCGTTTAATTTTGAATTCTTACTTATAATCACTAATTTGCTCAAGATGAAGTTGATTAAACCTCTTTATTAGAAATAGGAAATATGCTTAAAATACAAGATACCCTCGTCTCTCTCGACCTTATTGAACGCTTCTTCATCTGCGACCTTGACTCTTGTCTTGGAGCCTGCTGTATCGAAGGAGATGCCGGAGCCCCCATCACCGAAGAGGAATATGAGAAACTTTGCGACCTCATGCCTCAGATATATCCGCTATGTACCCCGGCCGCTCAACGCGTCCTTGAAGAGCAAGGACCGGGATATTATGATGAAGAGGGAGATCTGGTCACCTCCATCGTAGACGGACGCGACTGTGTATTCACTACATACGCCCCCGGAGGGAAATGTCTGTGTGCTCTTGAAATGGCACACAACGAAGGTAAAATCCCATTCTTCAAGCCAATGTCGTGTTATCTTTACCCGGTGCGTCTCAAGGAATATGACGACTTTACCGCTGTTAATCTGCATCGTTGGAAAATCTGCAAATGCGCCGAGATTTTAGGAAGAAAAGAGGGCGTAAGAGCATATCAGTTCTTAAAAAAACCGCTCATTGCCCGATTTGGGAAAGAATGGTATGACGAACTTGACCTTACCGCACGCGAATACTTGCGACAAAAAGAAACCGGAAAAATCTCATGATCTATGATAGAAGCTGTTAGTTCATCGATAAATTTCTGGATCTGGCTGGCGATTACAGGAATATACTTCTTCACTATCTTCAGTTGTGTTGTAGTGGTTCTTTCTGAAAATCGCAATCCGATTCGCTCTATCGCATGGGTGATAGCCCTTATTTTTCTGCCATTAGTTGGACTTGTTTTCTACCTGTTTTTTGGAAGAAGCCTTAAAGGTCAGCACATGATTTCGCGCATCAATAAGCGCAAACTCATCAATCACATGGCTCCTCGCCATGCAAGTCTCGAAGCCGACGATCTTACGCAAGCCGATAAAAATCTAATCAAACTTGCACGAAAACTCAGCTCTACATTTTTTACCGTGAATAATCAGGTTGAGATTTTCACTATCGGAAAAGATAAATTCGACTCTCTGAAAGAAGATCTTAGAAATGCCCGCTCATCAATCCTGATGCAGTATTATATTTTTCTTGACGATAAGTTAGGACACGAAATAGCCGATATCCTGATTGCGAAGGCGAAGGAAGGCGTGGAAGTGAAAGTGATCTATGACCACGTGGGAAGCTTCTCTGCAAAAAATAAGTTTTTTAGGAAGATGATTGATAATGGAGTGGATACCCATCCTTTCTTTAAAGTGACCTTCCCGCAACTTGCCAACAGGATAAATTGGCGCAACCATCGCAAAATTGTTGTCATCGACGGTAAAATCGGATATATCGGTGGAATGAATATTGCCGACCGTTATGAAAACGGCCCCGAAGAAGGAGGAGTATGGCGAGATACTCATTTCAGAGTTCGCGGAGATATCGTCGAGTCGCTCGCTTATTCGTTTGTTGTCGACTGGAATTTCCGGAACCACCCTAACCGGATGGAATATCCGAAGATGGCTCCTGTTGATTTTAAAAATGAAACCGGGATGCAGCTAATCACATCCGGGCCGCTCGACACCTGGAATAATCTCGCATTATTCTTTCTAAAAGCAATCTCAAATGCTACAAGACGCATTTATATCCAGACGCCATATTTTCTCCCCACCGACGCTCTCCAGCATGCCCTTCAGGCTGCTGCCCTTTCAAATATCGACGTCAGGATTATGATTCCGAGAAAAACCGACTCCAGAATGTTGCAATATGCGTCTTTTTCATATATCACCGATTGTCTTAAAGCGGGCATTAAGGTCTATCTTTACAATCCCGGAATGTTACATGCTAAAGCCATGATAATTGACGATGATTTCGTTACTGCCGGTTCAACCAACTTCGATTTCCGAAGCTTCGAGAATAATTTTGAATGCAACCTGGCAGTTTATGATAGCGAGTTTAACCGCCACATGCGTGATATTTTCTTCCGGGATATGAAAGATTGCACTCGACTTACTTTCCAGACCTGGCGCAAACGTCCTATTCTTCAGCGCACGCTTGAATCAATTATCCGTCTGGTCTCTCCAATCCTATAACAGACAGTTAAAATAAAGATAGTTATATAACAAGTTACGTTTAGGTCCCGGCTCAAAAATGGGGCCTTAATTTTATTTGCCAATCTCCTTAAGTGTTAAAAACACATTCTTGGCAATAATCCTATAAACATATTCACTCTACATAATGTTATACCATAGTAACCGAAACATATCGAGCCGAACTCCATTATTTGAGAGTAGTAAGCTCAATCAAGAATCAAAATCAATTTAATAAAAATGAAAAAGTTAATCTTTGCGGCAGGTGTTGCTGCTCTCGCCTTTACAGCATGTAATTCAGGAAACACGTGTAAATCCGGAAGTGACGGAGATAAGAAAGAACTTTATACCGGCGTGCTTCCGGCAGCCGATGCAGAAGGCGTTCTTTATAATCTTGCACTCGATTTTGACGATGATCATAATTTCACCGATGGTGACTATCATTTAACCGAAACATATCTCCTGGCAGATACCGTAAGCGGCAAATCGCTTGATGGCCGTTCTTTCAAGACAGAAGGAGATTTCAAGGTTGAGACGCGCACTGTTGATGGAAAAGAAATACAATATCTTAAACTGACACCCGAAGCCGATGAGACAGTAGGTAATGGAAGTAACGATGTTCTCTATTTCATCATTGATTCAGACAATGCGATTACCCTTACCGACGCTGAGCTTTCAATGCCTGTTGATTCGCTAAATTATACACTAAAACGTCAGTAATCTACAAAAGTCAGGATTAATCCTGACAAAAATCGATACTAAAAAGAGGGTGTGTCAAAATAGGCACGCCCTCTTTTTTATGTCTTTGAGGTTTCAATAATTTTCAGGCAGTCGATTTTTG
>CAZOPN010000101.1:0-5512 GCA_964581685.1 uncultured Sangeribacter sp.
GTTTTTCATAATTTTGTTTTGGCGGTGTGTTTAGTGATAAGCGCGCCGTTTTTTTGTTATACTATTAAAGAATTGGAATTATTGAAACAATTGGAATTATAGGAGGGATTGCTTTACCCTTTAAATATGCTTTCCGCTCCCGGCTCTCCAATCTTTCCAATAATTCTCATAAAAATCAAAAAATATGGTTATTCATAACGCAACATTTATGGTGACCCGCGATCGTGAGCGGGAATTTATCGACTGGTTTGCCGGCATGCGGCAGGAAATTGAGCGCAAAAGTGCCGGTCTTCATGAATCTGAAGCGCTCCCTATGCCTTCGAATATGCGGCTTTCAGCCATGCGCGAGGCCGGCGGCCAACATCATACCGCAGCAGATGCGGCCAGTATCTCTTTCCAGGCTGAATTCTTCGATGTGTCCGAGGCTCTCGAATGGCGACGGCGGGTGATGTCGGATGTGGTAGATTCCTTCGAGGCGGCATTCGGCCCTGAGGCAATGGCTTTTATGTCGGTCTTCGAGGAAGTCTGATGCCCCGGCATTATCAGCACATTTGAGTTCTCCGGCAGATAGGGTTAGGCCATGTTACATTTTTTTTGTTGGTCGTGCCGCGAAAAATTAGTAATTTTGTGGCGCTATGAAAATAGGATTTGACAACGACAAGTATCTCCGGATACAATCAGAACATATCCGCGAAAGGATATCAAAATTCGGTAATAAACTCTATCTCGAACTCGGAGGCAAGCTCTTCGATGATTATCACGCTTCCCGTGTGCTCCCCGGTTTTCAACCTGATAGCAAACTGCGGATGCTGAGCCAGCTTGCCGACCATGCCGAAATAGTAATCGTGATCTCTGCCCGGGATATCGAAAAAAATAAAATACGTAATGATCTCGGCATCACCTACGACATGGACGTGCTCCGGCTTCGTGACGAGTTTATAAAGCGCGGCTTTATGGTGAGCAGCGTCGTTGTCACCCATTATAATGGTCAGAGTAGTGCCGATTCATTTCGCGCCCGTCTTGAGAGAATGGGTGTGAAAACCTATTGTCATTATACGATCGAAGGCTATCCTAATAATGTCGCGCTCATAGATTCAGACGATGGTTTCGGCAAGAATGATTATATCGAGACCACGCGCCCGCTCGTGATCGTTACAGCTCCGGGCCCCGGCAGCGGTAAGATGGCTGTATGTCTCAGCCAGCTTTACAATGAAAATAAACGTGGCATTGAAGCCGGTTATGCCAAATTTGAAACTTTTCCCGTGTGGAGTTTGCCACTCAAGCATCCTGTTAATATCGCATACGAAGCCGCTACAGCCGATCTCAACGATATTAATATGATCGATCCTTTCCATCTCGAGGCATACGGAAAGACAGCCATCAATTATAACCGGGATATCGAGATATTCCCTGTGCTCAATGCGTTGTTCGAGGGGATTTACGGAGAGAATCCATATAAGTCGCCTACCGACATGGGGGTGAATATGGTTGGCTTCTGCATAAGCGATGATGACGTTTGTTGCGAGGCTTCTAAGAACGAGATCATCCTCCGTTATTTCAATGCCCTCAACCGTCTGGCGCATTGGGATGGCAATGATTCGGAAGTAAATAAGATAAGGTTGCTTTTCAAGCAAGCCGGCATCGATGTGTCCTATCGCCGTCCCGTCACAGCCGCGCGCGAACGGGCTGCCCGCAGCGGCGTTCCATGTTCGGCTATCGAGCTTTCCGACGGCACAATCATCACGGCAGAGACGAGTGAGTTGCTCGGCCCGAGTGCGGCACTGATCCTTAATGCCGTGAAATATCTTGCGGGAATCGATCATGAGAAGAAACTTATACCACAGCAGCTGATCGAGCCGGTTCAGTATACTAAAACGCATTATCTTTCCGGCAATAATCCTCGTCTGCATACGGATGAAGTTCTTGTAGCTCTATCCGTGCTGAGTCCGCACGACGACAATTGTCGCCGTGCTCTTGAAAAACTTCCGGAACTTAACGGTTGTCAGGTTCATTCAACTGTCATGCTCGGCGAGGTGGATCATAAGATTTTCAAAAAGCTCGGCGTGGGCCTCAGCTGTGATCCCGCTTTCAAAGAAAAACGGCGCTGACCGAATGGAATACGAGCGTATCATTATGGGTATCGACCCGGGCACCAACGTGATGGGATATGGTATGCTCGGGGTTAAGGGAAAACGTGCGGAGGTGATTGTGATGGGTGTCATCATGCTCAACAAATATGAGAGTCATTACATGCGTCTGCATCGCATCTATCAGCGCGTGCTGAGTCTGGTGGAGCAATATCTACCGGATGAATTAGCTATCGAGGCTCCCTTTTTTGGAAAAAATGTGCAGTCGATGCTAAAACTCGGAAGAGCACAAGGGGTTGCAATGGCCGCAGCCTTGTCGCGCGATATCCCGATTGCCGAATATGCTCCTCTTGCCATCAAACAGGCCGTTACCGGCAACGGGGCTGCTTCAAAAGAGCAGGTGGCCAATATGCTTAAGCATATACTCAACATTGAAGAGGAGAAAATGCCTCGCCTTCTGGATGCTACGGATGCACTTGCGGCCGCCCTGACTCATTTTTATGAAACCGGCAAGCCGTCAATTGCCAAAGGCCCTAAATCGTGGGCCGACTTCCTTTCTAAAAATCCCGACCGTATTGCTCCCCGTCGGGGTCCGACAACAGCCGGGTCCAAGCCTAATGCCCCGTCTCATAAAAACGGGGTCTGAAAATCACAATTGAGAGAACACCGACCTTTCCCGTTAAGATATGGAAGGATTGACTATTGGTTTGTTATTACCGTTTGTCGGCACTGTGTTAGGAGCTGCATGTGTTTTTCTGATGAAGAAAAGCATAGCCCCTCTGTTGCAGAAGAGTCTTACAGGTTTTGCTGCCGGAGTGATGGTGGCAGCCTCCGTATGGTCGCTATTGATTCCTTCCATGGAAATGACCGGGGAAGAAGGAATAATGAGGGTGGTTCCGGCTGTAACCGGATTCATAATCGGCATCCTGTTTCTTCTTTTTCTCGATAATATTATTCCTCATCAACATATTGACAGCGAGCAAAGTGAAGGTCCTGCATCGCGTCTTTCCAAAACGGCGAAACTCGTATTCGCAATCACGATACATAATATTCCGGAGGGAATGGCGGTCGGTGTGGCACTTGCCGGAGCCATGGAGCATAATGCATATATTTCTATGGCCGGGGCAGTAGCTTTATCTGTCGGTATTGCAATACAGAATTTTCCTGAAGGAGCCATTGTTTCGATGCCATTGCGTGCGGCCGGGAATTCACGTCGCAGATCATTCATGATGGGTGCGCTCAGTGGAGTTGTAGAGCCTGTGGGAGCCTTACTTACGATTCTGCTTGCTTCGGTGATAGTTCCTATTCTTCCATACCTTCTGGCTTTCTCTGCCGGGGCGATGATCTATGTCGTGGTTGAGGAGCTCATCCCTGAGACGCAGGAGGGAAGCCATTCTAATATAGGAACGATAGGTTTTGCTATCGGTTTCCTTCTTATGATGATTCTTGATGTTGTACTCGGGTAAATTTCTCAGGTAAAACCTGTAGAAATTTTGCATTAACAAAAATAAAATATAACTTTGCACGTAATTCC
Organism: uncultured Sangeribacter sp.; assembly: GCA_964581685.1. Classification (GTDB taxonomy): domain Bacteria; phylum Bacteroidota; class Bacteroidia; order Bacteroidales; family Muribaculaceae; genus Lepagella. The sequence continues at coordinate 3,622 of CAZOPN010000101.1, forward strand.
TGCTATTGCAGAAGCTCTCGTATGGGAGGTTTAGTGTGGTGGGAATATATTTTTTATTGAAAAAGCGTTTATCCACGCTAATTCTTGACTTCCCGGAATTCTCGCAAAATTCATTTAGATGTCAAAAATTTAGCAACGATAGATGCCCATGGTTATGTAGTAGTTACCATCGGCCTGATATCTCGGGAGAGATTGTGCCGGGAGTCTTGACTATATATGTACCGGCGTGGGCTTCTGCGTTGCTGTCCGACATCTAAAGGGCACTGCGAGAAGCCTCGGGAAGTAGGACGGCAACAGATACAGATCCCGCGCTTTCTCGTTTATTATTTTCCTTTTAGCCAAAGAGGGGATCCTGCGGCATCATAAATTTTATGAGGCAGAAATTTATTTTTGTAATGACATTGCTGCTGCTGGGATTGAGCAGCTATGCCGCACAGTTTGATGAGACAAACCTGCAGGGTTTATGGGAACTGACGTCCTGTCAAGGAGAATATCCCCTGTTCACTGAAGATCTTTGGGATGAGGGTTATGCTTTATCCGATTTTAAATACCTCTATATTGGTTCTATAACTTATGGTATGAGGCTGCCCGGTATGCCCGGTCCCATCGATGCGGATGCTTGTGGTGGATGGATGTATAATCCAAACGATGAAACTGCATTAAGTCTTGATAATGCTTTTAGTTTTACAGATTTTATCATTTCTAATGAAAATAAACTCCACATGTTATCTCCGTGGGGACCATTCCGTTTTATTCTTGAAACGTTGAACGACAAAGAGATGCGTTTCTCAAGCTTCGATGGGAAATTCCATGTTGTCTATAAGCGAGTGAGCGATACATCCGTCAATAAAATTGAAATATCATCATCTCCGGAGTCGGAGAGCCACTACGGTATAGACGGGATGCCTGTCTCGCCAAAAGAGAAGGGTGTTCATATAGTTCGTAAAGGTAATACAGCTTCAAAAAAAATAATTAAGCCTACCCCCGCTAACCTATAATTAAGAGCTTTTCTAATCACTATTATTCTGATATAATTACTGATAAATCAGATTTTATAAACTAATTTTTTTCTAACCTAAACAAATTCTAAGTTTATGAAGAAATTGATTCTTTCATTTGCGTTGGCAGCATTTGCAGTGTCAGCTACCAACGCTCAGAACATTGTGAACAACCCTGATAACAAAGCGTTCTGGGGTGTACGTGTAGGTCTCGATGTTTCTTGCCCGACCAAGGCCACTTTCAAAGAGGGTAGCGTTAAGGAGACGGAGTCTCTCTTCAAATCAGGTGCCGGTGTCAGCGTTGGCGCAATCTATCATCTTCCCATCGTTGCCAACTTCTACTTCGAGCCGGGAGCAAGTCTTTTCTACAACACTTGGTCGAACAACCTCGATGATCTCGACAAAGAGGAGAAGGAACTCATCAATCACAACAGCTACCGCCAGACCGGTATCCGCATTCCTCTGAATCTGGGTTACCATTTCGACTTCACCGAGAAGTTCAAGGTTTCCGTTTTCACAGGTCCGCAGCTTCAGGTAGGCTTCAGCTGCGATAATTATTTCGGTGTCAAAGATGATGGAATTGAATATCACGAAGCTCCTTCGATGTATAGCGGCGATGAAGGCTTCAACCGTTTCAATGCATCATGGAACGTCGGTATCGGCTTCACATACAGCAAATTCTATCTTGGCATCACCGGTTCTCTCGAAATGACCAATATGATGCGTTACAAGAAGGATAGCAATGATGACTGGTCGTACACCTCTCACATGAATACCCTCGGCATTTCACTGGGTTATAATTTCTAAGTCTATACTTGATTCTTATTATGACGGTCGGTTGTTCGGAAAGGACAGCCGGCCCTCTTTCTTTTTATCGAAGTATTGTATATTGT
>CAZOPN010000102.1:0-5334 GCA_964581685.1 uncultured Sangeribacter sp.
GATAAGAAAACAAAGGAAAATTTTCATCTTTTCTCGGTGTTCGAATTGCTTGAAAAGGGGATGGATGTGCCTAAGAATATTGTTGTCCCGGCTCATGGATCTGATGTGGATAATAAGAAAGTGTATTTCTCTGTTTCTGATTTTACGATGACGGAAAATTTTATCAATGATCCTCTAAATAATTTTATCATTCCTGATTATAAGGGAAATCCGGATAAATTTCTTTTTTTCAATAAGGATTTTTTACCATTGCCGGCTGTGGGCTCTGATGATAATTCCGGAGGCGTAAAGACACGAGGTCATAAAGTAAAAAAATCGGCGCTTAGTGATCTGCCATGCGATTCAGCTATAAAAGATAATAAAAATGGTAAGGAAGAGGCTGAGGCGTGTTATGTTCCTATGAACAGCACCCGATACTCTGCTTTGAGAGATATACTTCCTAATCCGGGTTATGTTTGTCGAGTGAGGGCTTATATGGATGCCAAAGAGGAGACTTTTGGTTTCCTTAAAGATAATCCGGCTCTGTTGAAACAACTTTCAGAGGTCTCGTTGAATAATATGGGATTTGACCTTACTGAGTATAAGGAATATATCGGTGGTATAATATTAATCGGGTATCATCCTCAGATAAGAAGGTTTCATATCAGGGCGGTGGAGAAACCACAGCCGGGAATTATGCTGGATGTAGAATTACATTCCAACGTTCCTTCTCCTCCATTGAGAGTGGATGTAACGTTAATTGAACAGGGAGATTGTATCCGAGCAGAAGAGTCGGAGGCTTTAGCAAGTCCCTGCGTATCGCAGTTTATTCCTCTACCTTCTTTTCCGAACCAACCGGTATTCAAAATATTTGATACTCATAAAGATAAGGATGGAGACAAGGATCGCCTTATTTTTTATTCTAAAGATACGTTTTTGGCCGGGGGAACTCTAACTTTCTTGGTTCCCAAAGGGATAATTTCGGGACTTAAGGCAGAAAAGCCTGATGGAACCTCAATTAAACTGCCCGATATTCAAAAAGATGAGAGGGAAATCAATAATTTTGGTGGCAGGAATGACGGAGGCGCGAATTATCTTGCAGAAAGGGTGCTTGAACGACGTGACCGAAAACTGAAGGCAGAGCGCTCTTTCGTTTTTTTCAACGGCGAAAAAAATCGTCGGCAAGAGCAGCAGGAGGAAGCAAGAGAGTATGTGCGGAATTTACTCAATAGAGCTGTACGGCGCTGCTATGTGTGTGATGATTATTTTGACGCGAAAGATTTCGGAGAATATATCGCTAAGCTAAAGCACGATGATGTGGAGGTGAGGATTCTGAGTGGATATAATGAGATGGGCGAGAAATGCGCGAAACGACTTGCCGATATCTCGGATAATTATAATAAGGCTGTCGGAAGGAAGATCACATCTTGCAGAATGCTGATGGGGAAGAGTTCGGTGCTTCATGATCGCTTCATAATAGTTGATGATGATATATGGGCTGTCGGAGCTTCTTTCAACGAGCTTGGTAAACGAGCCTCCGTAATTTATAAAATTCCGCAGGGGGTTGATAAAGTAATTATAGATGAGGTGGAAAAATGGTGGAATGATGATACGGTCTCACGAGATGTCCATGATTTCCCCGCGACACGTGAGCGCTGCTTTAGAAGGATTTTAAATCGGCTTAATACATGTTTTAAAAATATCAAGAGATGGGTTATAAGATGTTTGACGGGAAAAATCTCCTGAAGAGATGCCGATATATGAATGGGAGGGGCGAACTTGAGGCGTTAGCCTCTGCGGAGCTTGATTACAATCATATTGATAATTGGCGAAGTATAGCTCAGGAGTGGGGATATCTGGAATTGCCGGAGCCGTGCGAGAGGGTCCTTAGGTTTATCGGGAAAAGGCCTTGTCTTTATGGAGTGTTGATCCGTATTCTCATTGAGATGCATTATCCGTTTCTGCAGTGTCAAGCTTTATTGTGTCTGCCCAAAATACAGATTCCCTCTTTTATCGAGAGATGTTTGACTGAGAATGTGGATAATTCGATAATCTGGGCTTGTCTGGAGATTTGGTTCTTACGACTACGAAATGAAGGAGAGAAGCAGCGTTATGAAGATATAGCGGCTTGGCTGAACGATAACGGGGCGGAAGCGTGTGAAGAATTAGTGGATCTATGCAGGAAACATGGGCGTATAAAGACTTTGATTCAATGGCTTTTTTCTAACGGACATCATGGCTGGCCGGAGGTGTCCGGAAGGATAAACCTTCCTAAAAGTATTCTGTTTCTTATTGAAGGCGCCATTGCTTACGGTTGGGATGATAAAGATTTTGACAAGGAGTTTAAGGATATTGAGTATCTTACATTTGTGGTTTTAGATGTTAAGCGTGATGCTGCTTTGAGAAGTGCCCTGGCTGATGTTATTCTTGACATTTACAAACAGATACTGGCAGAAGATAATGGTTTATCTCCCTACAATAGTGAGATCTGCAGAAGCGAGCGTGTAAAAGGGTTTGCCACGGCTTTCAAAATCGTAAATAGTGCAGATCTTGTTGTTGGGGTAAAAGAAATATATGACCAACATAGATATTATTTCGAGGGATATCGTGGAAGAGCAGCCAAACATGATTTTAGGCACCTTGCTAAAATGGATTTTATTATGGATGCCGTGGAGGTGATAGCACAGGAACCATCTTTGGCTGCTTCTGTGAGAGGCGTGCTTATGGATATGACGGACAGGGAGAGACGGCGTTCGCGCAGTCAGTGACGTGAGTCGGTAACTTCCGGCACTGCAAGATAGATATGAAGATGTGAACTTTGAGATTTATTAGTTTGTTTAAAAAATGTTAAGTGAATGTTATTCCCTTGATATGGAACTATAATTACTTGTTTGCTAATAAATTTAAATTTTTATGAAAAATAAACTAATACTCAGTGCTCTTCTTGCAATGTGTGCCGCTGTTCCGCAGGTAAAGGCGGAATTCGTTACTCCACAGGAGGCTTTGTCACGTGTCAGCACTTCTGCAAGGCAGAAAGCCGGAATGCGGCGTGCTCCTTCTGTAATGAAACATGTTAAAACTGTTGATAATCTCTATATATTTAGTGCCGGTGAAGGTTATATGATATTACCCGATGATGATCGCGCACCTGCCGTTTTAGCTTATTCTGATGATGGTAGTTTTGAAAATAATATTAATCCTCAGATGAGATATTGGCTTGATTTTTATAATAAGCAACTCTCATGGTTGGCTGAGAATCAACAGACGTCCGGTTTTCGTAAAGCTGCGTCCGCTCGTCCGGAAAGAGCTGCCATTGAGCCTCTGACAACTACTAAATGGAATCAGGAAGCTCCATATAACGATCTTTGTCCGGAGGTGAATGGTGAAAAGACCGTTACCGGTTGTGTGGCAACTGCCATGGCTCAGGTTATGAAATTCTATAATTATCCGGAGAAGGGTACCGGAACTCATTCATACGACTGGACTGTTGGAAATCAGGAACTTTCTTTTGACTATGGCAACACTACTTTTGAATGGGATAAGATGACTGATACATACGATTCGGAGAGTTCTGCCGAATCGCGTGAGGCTGTTGCCCGGTTGATGCTTGCTTGCGGTATCAGTGTCGATATGCATTATGATGTAGGCGATAGCGGAGCTTCAACAATGAATATGGGTTCGGCCCTGATCAATTATTTTGGTTATGATAAGAGCCTCTGGATGCCTGTCAGAAATTATTATGGCCTCTATGACTGGGAGGATATGGTTTATTCAGAACTCAGTCAGGGACGCCCGGTGCTTTATAGCGGACAGGGCACGGCCGGTGGTCACCAGTTCATTTGTGACGGTTACAGCGGTGACGGATACTTTCATTTCAACTGGGGATGGGGAGGCATGAGCAACGGTTATTTCCTTCTCACAGCCCTTAACCCGGCCGATCTTGGAGTGGGTGGTGGTGCCGGAGGATTCAATTCTGATCAGCAGATCACACTCGGTATGAAGCCGGCTGAAGCTGATTCCGAACCTACCTACCTGATGTATTGTGTCAATTCGTTTCAGACAGAGCAGCAACAGGTTGCAGCGGGCGAGCAACTGCAGTTCAGTTGCAGCATCTATAATTACAGTATGGCCAGTCTGCCGGACGGATCATATCTCGGCATGAAGATTTTACCGGCTGATGGTGGTGATGCAAGATTCGAACGAGGTTTCAGTATTGCTGGGCTCCCTCTGTTGAGAGGATATAATGTGGATGTTATAAACTTCCCGAATCTGGAAGATGGAAACTATGTTATCTCTCCGGCATTCTATGATGGTAAAAAATGGCATGAGATTCTTGCTCCGGTTGGAGCTGTTGGTAGTTGCAATGCAACTGTAAGCAATGGCGTCGCCACACTTAGTGCTCCTCAGGCAGCCTCAATTACCGTTTCAGATATTGAAGCTCCTGCTACTATCTATCAGGGCACCAACTTCCCGCTATCTTTCATGATTGAAAATACCGGTAGTGTTGAATATCTGGGGAAAGTGATTCCCGTACTGATGAATCCGGAGACAGAATCGGCAGTGGCTACATCTGTCTATCGCCCGGTTGATATTGAGGGTGGTGCCAGTGAGGCTGTAAACGATTATGTCGGTAAGTTTACGGCGGAAGAGGGTGCTGATTTTGAACCCGGACAGTATGTCCTTCTGATTTGTGATGCAGATGGCAACGTAATTGGAGAAGGTGGAAATGTGACGGTAGAAGCTGCTCCGGCTTCTACTTCGATAAAGGTTGAGAATTTCGAGCTCGTCGGAGGCTCGAATGTCACAGAGAAGAGAGATCTTGAGTTCTCATTTACCGTGACGTGCGAAGAGGGATATTTTGCTGATCGTCTTGTGCTTGCGATATTCCCCGGAACAGGTGGAAATGATATCGGCACTGCTTCGACCGACATGATGTATATTTCTGCCGGCGAATCGTATAACGGAACAGTTAAGATCGATCTTTCTGATAAGCCCGATGGTAATTATTTCGCTGTGATGTACCAGGGTACAACCGCATCTTCCAATCAGCTTCCATTCACACTTGATTTTACCACCGGAATTGATGAGATAGCTTCGGAGGCAGATAAGGCTCAGACCATCTACGACCTTAACGGAGTTAAACTGAACAGTCGGCCTGGTCATACCGGAATTTACGTTGTGAACGGCAAGAAAGTGCTGATCAAAAGGTAAACGACTTTAATCACTAATAGCTGGAGGGAGCTACTCCCCCTCAGCTTCGGACGGAGTGTCACCCGCAGCGCGGGAGGACACTCTCTCTGTATTAGCACCTGGGATTACTCACTGCGTTCGCAAAAGAAATATATGATCACGCTC
>CAZOPN010000103.1:0-5332 GCA_964581685.1 uncultured Sangeribacter sp.
AAATTCAGTATATTACAAGAATTTCATCCTACTTTTTTACAATTAAGCCTAAATTAGTAATATCTTTTTAAATATGTCCATGCTTAAGAACTCTTTTCATAAAATTATCCGGACTTCCAACAGCTTCCCCGAAATCAGATTAAGACCCACTCTCTATAAATTTCCTTTACCTCTATATTCCCCAAACGGAGCCTGATTACTCAATCATGTCATAAAAAAAATACAAAAAAAGTGCTGACTATCTGTTAAGATAATCAGCACTTCTGCGGAAGGGACGAGATTCGAACTCGTGGTAGGATTGCTCCTACGTCAGTTTAGCAAACTGGTGGTTTCAGCCACTCACCCACCCTTCCTTTTTTCAGGGGCCTATGAATTATATTGCAAAGTTAAGGATTTTTTTGTTATCGTGCAACTCAAAAATAAAAAAATTTTCTTTTTTATTGTTTTTTTATATTCTCCCGCTACGAAGCGACATTACAAAAATCATCTAATCAGAAATTTGTAAATGGATATCATTCTTTTGCCTAAGACCTCATCTCTTTTTATTTTGAAGTTTAAACTATTTTTATTATGTTTGAAATCGAAAACAGTCTTTTATCTTATATGGACAATTTAGCGAACTCATGCAACGATATTTTTGACCACAGCGTGGCCGACTATCATCGTTTTGACAATGTCGACACTCCTTGTGCCAATCCCTTTCCCGAGGGTTCGTTCGAGGCGATTCTTTATGCCAAAAACTGGGTTGATGCCGTGCAATGGCATCTTGAAGATATCATACGCGACCCGGAAATCGACCCCGTAGAGGCTCTGGCCCTTAAACGCCGTATTGACAAATCCAATCAGGTTAGAACCGATATGGTGGAAGATATCGATACATGGTTCCGCAATCTTTATAAGGATGTTGAGGTTAAAGAGAATGCTACCATAAATACGGAATCTCCGGCATGGGCACTCGACCGTCTTTCAATCCTTGCGCTGAAAATATGGCACATGCGTGAACAAGCCGAACGTAACGATGCGTCAGAGGAGCATAAGGCAAAATGTGCGGCAAAACTTGCTGTGCTCCTCGAACAGCGTGCTGATCTTTCGGAGGCTATCGACACTCTGCTTCAGGATATCGCCGCCGGAAGAAAATACATGAAGGTCTATCGCCAGATGAAGCTCTACAACGACCCGGCAACCAACCCCGTGCTTTATGCCAAGAAAAAATAAAGGACGCAACGTCCTTATAAGCCGTTTTTCTGCTCTGGGCGATGTAGCAATGACCTTGCCTTCGGTCTATAACGCCTGTATGGCTAATCCGGACGACAATTTTTATTTCCTGACAAGGATTCATCCGGCGCAGGTTTTTATAAACGCGCCTGAAAACCTGACCGTAGTCGGAGTAGACCTGGAGAATTATAAAGGCGTAGCCGGCATCCGGCGCCTGGCAGCTTCGCTTCGTAAACGTTACGACATAGACATCTTTCTGGATCTTCACGATGTGGTGCGCACTAAACTGTTGAGGCTGTTTCTAAGACCATACGGCGTGAAGATTGCCAAGATTCACAAGGGGCGCGCTGCAAAGAAAAAACTTACGCGCCGTAATAACAAACTCCTCGTGCAGCTCACGCCAACTCCACGACGCTACGAAGAGGTCTTCGCACGCGGAGGGATTGGCCTCACCGATTCATTCAGCTCGCTTTACGGAAATGCCAAAGGCTCCCCGGAAGCTTTCGCAGCAGTTTCGGCACCAAAACAACCGGGCGAATATTGGCTGGCCGTGGCTCCATTTGCCAAACATGAAGGCAAAATATATCCTATTGAACTGCTTGAGAAAGTAGTGACCCACGTAGCTTCCTTGCCCGCAACGCGAATTTTCGTTTTCGGCTTTGGAAAACATGAAACCGAACTTATCGACCGTATGGCCGGGGAATTATCCAATGTCGTGAATATGGCAAAAGCGTCTCTGGGAATCGGTGCGGAACTCTCCCTGCTCAGCCATTGCGATACGATGCTCTCTATGGATTCAGCCAATATGCACCTTGCCTCTCTCGTAGGGTTGCGCACTGTGAGCGTTTGGGGTGCCACACATCCTTTCACCGGTTTCCTCGGCTGGAGACAGAATCCGGCTGATACCGTTCAACTCGACATGACATGCCGCCCCTGCTCCGTTTTCGGAGATCGCCCATGTTTTCGGGGAGATTACCATTGTCTGAGAGGAATCACCCCGACCCTGATTATTCAGAAGCTGCAAATTCCATCAGATAAGCCTTGATAAATTCATCAATCTCACCATCCATCACTCCATTCACATCCGAGGTCTGATAATTGGTGCGATGATCTTTTACGCGGCGATCGTCAAAGACGTAGCTGCGGATCTGGCTACCCCATTCAATTTTCTTTTTTCCGGCCTCAATTTTAGCCTGTTCCTCCATGCGGTGACGAAGTTCCTTCTCATAAAGGATCGAGCGAAGCTGACGCATGGCATTTTCCTTATTCTTAGGCTGATCGCGGGTTTCGGTATTCTCGATAAGAATTTCCTCCTCCTCGCCGGTGTAGGGATCCTTATACTGATAACGGAGACGCACACCCGATTCAACCTTATTAACGTTCTGACCGCCTGCACCTCCTGAACGGAATGTATCCCACGACACCTTCGCCGGTTCAACCTGAATCTCTATCGTATCGTCTACAAGCGGAGTAACAAAGACCGAGGCGAAAGAGGTCATACGTTTTCCCTGAGCATTATAGGGGCTGACGCGAACCAACCGATGGACACCGTTCTCACTCTTAAGAAAACCGTAGGCATAATCTCCCTCAATATTGATGGTAACTGATTTTATCCCGGCCTCATCTCCCTCAAGGAGCTGAGCTATGGAGGTTTTATAACCGTGTCGTTCGGCATAACGCAGGTAAAGACGCATGAGCATGTCGGCCCAGTCCTGACTCTCAGTTCCGCCTGCGCCTGAATTAATCTTAAGAACCACTCCAAGCTTGTCTTCCTCACGACGGAGCATATTGCGGAGTTCCAGTTTCTCCACCTCCTTGACAGTGGCTTCATATTGCTGCTCCACTTCCTCTTCCGTCACAAGCTCCTCCTTGACGAAATCCATTGCCAGACGCAGCTCTTCAACCTGCTTATTCACGTCCGACCATGAATCAATCCAGAAATGGAGTTCCTTGATTTTTTTCATCTGGAGCTCCGCCTTTTCACGATCTTCCCAGAAATCGGCAACGTGAGTGCGCAGTTCTTCTTCTTCAACTTCAATTTTTTTCGACTCTATATCGAGATATCTGGCAAGCGCCTCCACGCGCTCTGCAAGATCTTTGAATTGTTCGGTTGTTATCACGGGAGTGTGGTTTTTTCTATTAATGGTTCTGCTTTTCTGCCAGAGGATAATTATCGGAATACATCTCCTCGATCTCACGGGCATATCGCTTGGCGACAATAGGCCGACGAACTTTCATGGTGTTGGTGACCTCTCCATGCATTATCGAGAAATGATGAGGCAGCAACGTTATCCTCCTTATTTTCTCAAATTCTGCAACATCCTGCTGCAGCTTATTTATTTCCGACATTATAAACCGTATTGTTGTCGGATTTTTAACAAGTTCTTCCGTATCGTTTGTCTCAATTTCATTCTCCGCAGCCCAACGTCTCAGCTGCGACATATTAGGCACGACAAGCGCGGTGACAAATTTGCGCTGGTCGCCGATTACGGCCACTTCGTCTATAAACTTATTTTCCGCAAGACGGCTCTCCATCATTTGAGGAGCGATGTATTTTCCATTGGACGTCTTAAAAAGATCCTTCACCCTTTCGGTCAGGACAATGGCTCCGCTTTCGGTCAGATAGCCGGCATCTCCCGTACGGAAATAACCGTCGTCTGTAAATGCCTCCTCGTTTGCCTTGGGATTATTAAAATACCCTGGAGTAACCGTCGGACCTTTTACAAGAATCTCCCCGGAATCATCGATGCGGACACTGACACCGGGCAGAGGCATTCCTACTGTGCCTATCTCATAACCGTAAGTAGGGAAACAACTTACTGTGGCGGTTGTCTCGCTTAGGCCATAGCCGATTATGATGTCAATTCCTACCGAGCGCATGAATTCGCAGATACGCGGACTAAGGGGAGCTCCTGCCGTAGGAAAGAAATTTGGATTAGGAATTCCGATAGCCATGCGTAGCTTGCTGAATATTCGCTTATCCCAAAAACCATATTCTTTAGCGACATGCCAGGGTGCCTGAAGCCCGCGACGCCGATAGTCAAGATTATATTTCTTACCGATTGCCAAAGCACGTTTCACCATCATACGCTGAAGACTTCCCAGCCCGGCGATTTTCTCTTTCACGCCGGCATAGACCTTCTCCCAGAAACGTGGAACGCAACACATTAGATTGGGATGAACTGTGTGTATGTTATCCTGAATAAGACGAGGATCATAGTTCACTGCAATAGCGATGCCACGTGTAAGACAGAAGAAACACCAGGCTTTCTCAAGAATATGCGACATCGGGAGAAAGGCCATAGAAAGGTCGTCGTCGTTCACATCGGTGAGAAGTTCAAGATGCTTCTCGATAGCGGCATCATAGTTGGAGTGAGTGATGACAACCCCTTTCGGTTCGCCGGTTGTTCCCGATGTGTAGATGAGAGTGGCCGTATCCTGCGGTAACCCGCGTTCACGACGCAGACTCACTTCGCGCGCTATCTCGTCGGAAGCCTGCATGCCGAGGCGGATGAAGTCGTCCCAGAAGATTGTAACCGTATCATCCTCACAAAGTTGAAGGCCGTCGTTCTTGAACACTACGATCTTCGAGACTTCCGGATGCTTCTTCCAGAAATTATACGCAAGTTGATACTGATGGCGATCGCCGACAAAAAGAATCTTCGCGCCACCGTTGGCCACTATAAAGTCATACTGTCCTTGCGAACTGCTCGAATATAACGGAATCACGGCTACCCGGTTGTTGAAAGCCCCGAGTTCGGTGATAAGGATCTGAGGAGTGTTTGGAGAACAGATAGCGATCGTATCTTTCTCAAGCACACCAAGAGTTGCCAAAGCTTTTGCAGCAATTTCAACCTGCAATGCAAATTCAGTCCAGGATGTGGAGAGCCATTCTCCATCCTTTCGCCAACAGAAGCGGTAAGCCTCACGATCGCCGTAGCGCTTGGCTTGCGACGGAATTATTTCAACCAGTTTATTAGCCATAACATCTTGATTAGCGGCAGCCTCACCGGACGTCGCTATATTCCGCAAAATTAACTATTTCTTTTATATTTAGCAATTTTTAGAGCCCATCTCATAAATTTGAGAGCCCCTGGGGTCGCTGGGTTGGAGCGAT
>CAZOPN010000104.1:0-5252 GCA_964581685.1 uncultured Sangeribacter sp.
CAAACGTCTCGGAACGGGGCAATGGGGAGATGTCTCGTTCACCTCACTTTGAGGCGAATAAAGGGATCCTACTATACTTCAGATCACGCAGCGAGAGCGTAATTGTTATTTTCGCCAATTATAGTTCGACGCTTTTGCTATTATAGAGCTTAAACGCCAAAGCTCTGCATGCTTACTTACCGCTTCTACACGCTGTCAAAGCCAATCAGCCCCGATTTATCGCTAAAGCTATAGAATGCAAATATAGTATTAAATTTTTAAATAATGAGTATCTATTTGCTGATTTTTATAAATTTTAACATTTTTATTTATTATTATTTTGCGTCAGTCTGTAATAACCATTATCTATTATTATATAACCCTCCGTACAAAGAAATGAAAGAGTTCTTGATAGAATATCTTTAGGGATATTTAAAATGTTACCCAATATTCTTGGGTCAATTCCATAAGGTCTTTTTCCGACTTCTTCCATTATTAACGGAATAAGTCGGACCTCGGAAATCTTTGAGAGGTGTTTTACCGTATGCTCTCTACAGATGTCACATTTAGAACATTCTTCCGATCCGGTTTCTCCAAAATATTCAAGCATGATTTTTTCTCTACATTTTTTTGTTTGTGAGGCATAATCAATCATAGCTTCAATCCGATCACTCATTATCTTTTTACGATCTTCATATATATATTGGGGAATCTGCAGGTATCTCTTTTCTTCGCGAGATGTAGGGAAATATATCAACGGAATTCGAGAAAAGGGGATATAACTTATGATTTTAGCTTTTGAGAGTTCCACCAATGAATTATAGACCGTTTCATGATCAAAACCGGTTTCACGCCTTATCACATATTCACTAATATAAGCGTAGTCAATGAATAAGCCTGTATAAAGCCGGAGAACGGAAGAAAGAACAGTTTCCGCATTTTTCGATATTCCATTAAGGTGATAAAGTTCCTCTCTTTCAACAATTACTTTAAGACGGGAGCGATGTTCAGCTTCTTCAATATATTCCAGATAGCCCGCTTGACCGAGTAAAGCCAAAGAAGCTTCAACCTGACGCTGTTGCCGATGAAAAACATCACAGAATTTCTCAATATTGAACTCTTTCATCGTATCATATCCCTCTCCGATACCCATTGATAAAAAGACTGAGATCTGTTCGTATATATCTGCAATATTTTCTCGTGTAGGAAAGTTCTCCGTTAAATGTCTGCGTAATCTCGGAGCATCCTGCGAAGACCTCAATAAGACAGCGTAAGAGCGCAATCCATCACGTCCGGCGCGTCCCGCTTCCTGATAATATTCTTCAATAGAGGGGGGAATATCATAATGTATCACGACTCTAACATCCGGTTTATCAATACCCATGCCAAAAGCATTCGTGGCAACCATCACCCTGATTTGTCCATTCTGCCAGGCATTCTGTCTCTCTTCTTTCTTATCAAAATCAAGACCGGCATGATAAAACGTGGCTGAAATTCCCGATGCTACCAGGAAATCTGCAATTTCGCGCGTTCGTTTACGACTTCGTACATATACAATCGATGATCCTTGAGTTCGACTTATTATATGAAACAGTTCGTTGATCTTAGTTTCGGAATTACGCACAATATAATTGATATTGGGGCGTGCAAAACTCATTGAAAAGCGCGCGGGATCACGCATCTTTAGTTTATCGCATATATCAAATGCCACAGCCGGCGTTGCCGTAGCCGTAAGCGCAAGCACAGGCACATCCGGCTTGATCTTTCTTAAAACCGATATATTGAGATATGAAGGTCGGAAATCATATCCCCACTGAGATATACAATGTGCTTCATCGACAACTATTAAACTAACATCAAGTATCCTCACTTTCTGAAGAAAAATTTTGTTAGCGAGGCGTTCCGGCGAAATATAAAGCAACCGGGCATTTCCGTTAAAGAGCATTTCCTCAGCAAGTCGTTTATCACGGGCAGACATGCCGGAATGAAAGAAAACAGCCTTAATACGTTTTTTCCGAAGATTGTCCACCTGATCTTTCATAAGGGAAATAAGAGGAGTGACAACAATCGTGACACCAGGCAGAATCATCGCCGGAACCTGAAAGGTAATTGATTTTCCACCTCCGGTAGGCATTAATCCCAGGGTGTCGCGACCACTGAGTACAGAAGATATTATATCGCTCTGCAGGGGACGAAAATCAGGATACTTCCAATATTTACGAAGTATATCTAATGGGGAAGAGGGCATCCTAAACCTTCGATATTATTTATTCTCTGACGGTCTGATGTCTTTAATCATCAGTTGAATTGATTCAGCATTATTCGACCGTTTGGTCTGCTCGATAGTATAACAGATATCGATAGGTTTATGCGAATGAATATATTCGAAGTATTTCGACATATTAAAAGCAATCGCATTGATAACATGACTTGTGCTGTTATCTTCAAGTTCAAGCTTTATATGTTCAAGATTTTTACCGACAAGTTTACTTGTTCCGAAGTCGAACACATTACGTGAGCAGAACACCGGTTTTTGATTTCCGGGCCCAAAAGGATTAAACTTCTTCAGATATGAGACAAGTTCCGGCGTGATATCAGCAAATTCTATCACGGCATCAATATCAAGTTGCGGAGAAAGCTGATTTGGCTGAATGTGTTTGGCCACATATTCCTCAAATCGACGACTGAATTCCGGAATATTCTCCTCCTTAAGCGATAATCCTACGGCATAGGTATGGCCACCGAAGTTTTCAAGAAGATCGCGCGTGGAATTAACAGCCGAGTAAATATCAAAACCTTGTACGGATCGACTTGAACCTGAAGCTATACCATTAGAGTAGGTAAGCACCACTGACGGTTTATAATATAATTCGGTAAGTCGGGAAGCAACAATTCCGATAATTCCTTTATGCCAATTCTTATTATAAATTACAATGGAGCGTTTATCTTTAACGATCTCCACATTATTCTCAATAAGATGGTTGGCTTCTTCAGTTATACGCTTGTCAAGTTCCTTCCTGTCTTTATTATACTGGTCAATATCCTTTCCTTTCTCGTATGCGTCATGCAAATCGCGACATACAAGGAGATCAACGGCTTCAACCCCACTTTGCATTCGTCCGGAAGCATTGATTCTCGGGCCGATTTTAAAAATCACATCCGAAATCGTAATATCTTTATTAGTCAGTTTACACAAACGTATAATACTCCTAAGACCCAGATTCGGATTGGAGTTAAGCCGCCGTAAACCATGATATGCCATCACGCGGTTTTCGCTTACAATAGGGACGATATCGGCAGCAATACTGACTGCTACAAGATCAAGTAGGGATTCAAGTTCGTTATGATTTGTAAGCCCGTTACTTAAGGCAAAAGCCTGCATAAATTTAAATCCTACTCCGCAACCGCTAAGATAAGGGCACATATATGTTGAACCGGGCATTTTAGGATTTAGAATGGCTACGGCATCAGGAAGCACTTCATCCGGCACATGATGGTCACATATAATAAAGTCGATGCCTTTAGATTTAGCGTATGCAATTTCTTCGATTGCCTTGATTCCACAATCAAGCACTATTACAAGAGATATACCATTCTCAGCAGCATAATCTATACTCTTCAATGAAATACCGTAACCCTCCTCATAGCGTGTCGGAATATAGTATTCAATATTTGAATAATAATTTTGAAGATATTTATAAACGAGCGCTACAGCTGTTGTGCCGTCCACATCATAATCACCATAAATCATTATTCTCTCCTTTGCTCCCATCGCTTTGTTAAGGCGGTTTACGGCCTTATCCATATCCGGCATCGTAAAAGGATCGAGAAGATCATTGATAGAAGGGGAGAAAAAGGCATCGGCAGCTTCGGGAGTGGAAACTCCGCGACGAATCAGCAATTCTGCAACGGCAGGAATGCCGCCGCAATGTGCTACCATCGCATCGACCTGTTTTTTTTGTTGATGAGTGAGAGGTTGATAATTCCAATTGCTGACCATAGATGCCTAAGAGATTAAAGAAAGCGATATAAGACCGAAATGGCCCACTATGCTTTCAAATACAAAGATAGCATTATTTTTTCAAATTGGCCGCCAACTTCTGTTAAAAAACAATAAAGAAGCGGATGCATCTGCATTCCTGCACATACATCCGCTTCTTTAAATTATTTAGATTATCCGAGGAAACTGAGAAGTACACCGGCAGCAACAGCTGAACCGATTACACCCGCAACATTCGGGCCCATAGCGTGCATGAGCAGATAGTTTGTCGGGTCATACTCAAGTCCAAGATTATTTGAGATACGTGCCGCCATCGGAACAGCCGATACGCCGGCATTACCGATAAGAGGATTGATCTTCTTTCCGGGACGAAGGAAGAGGTTAAACAACTTCACTGAGAGCACACCGGCACTCGAAGCGATTATGAAAGCTGCAAAACCAAGACCAAAGATGAGAAGAGTGTCGAGTGTAAGGAACTTATCAGCCTGTGTGGAAGCTCCAACAGTAAGACCGAGAAGAATTGTCACAATATCCGTCATGGCATTGCTTGCTGTTTTGGCAAGACGAGTAGTCACACCGCTTTCTCTAAGCAGATTGCCAAAGAAAAGCATACCAAGCAGAGGAATACCGGAAGGCACCACGAAGCATGTGAGCATAAGACCGACAATCGGGAAAATAATCTTCTCTGTCTTGCTTACGACACGAGCCGGTTTCATCTTAATCAGACGCTCTTTTTCAGTTGTAAAAAGACGCATCAAAGGAGGTTGGATAAGCGGAATCAAGGCCATGTATGAATAAGCCGACACCGCAACCGCGCCCAAAAGATTCGGATTCAATTTCGATGTAGTGAAGATTGCCGTCGGACCATCAGCACCGCCGATGATGGCAACACAACCTGCTGATAAAGGATCAAAACCGCATAGCAATGCAAGCATGTAAGCACCGAAAATACCAAACTGTGCACACGCACCGATAATCATAAGTTTCGGATTAGCGAGCAGAGCCGAGAAGTCGGTCATCGCACCGATTCCAAGGAAAATCAGAGGAGGATACCATCCTCTCTCTACACCATTGTAGAGAATATTAAGAACTGAGCCCGGTTCGTATATACCGATTTCCATTCCCGGTTGGAACGGAATATTACCGATAAGCATACCGAAACCGATCGGTACGAGCAACAGGGGTTCGAAGTTTTTCTTGATAGCAAGCCATACGAAAAAACATCCCACGGCAAGCATCACAAGATTTGTCCATTCGCAATTATAGAAGCCGG
>CAZOPN010000105.1:0-5062 GCA_964581685.1 uncultured Sangeribacter sp.
CACAGGGTCAAATCCTGCGTGCCCGAGAGGGTCAAACCGCCGTGCCTTTTCCAATCAGATATACAATACTATTTCCTGCTTTTCAATCCCAAAGAGGGCGTATTTTCCCTGCTTTTCAATCCCAACGCTTATTTTGTGGCTCTCAGCACTTCCCGTTTCCCTCCCGGAGGGCCGGGTAGGCGTTCGGTGATGAAGCCTATATCGCGGAGCATCCGACGAATGACACCTTTGGCGCAATAAGTGGTCAGGATTCCTCCGGGAGACATTGCTGTGTATATTTTTCGGAAAACAGATTCATCCCACATTTCCGGTTGCTTCTCAGGAGCAAAAGCATCGAAATAAACGACATCAACAGACTCGGCGGAGAGATTCATTGTCAGCATGTCTGCCTTAATTTTTCTCAACGTGAAAAAGGGGTTAATCTCAATATCCTCTCCCCAAGGAGCGTCATGTATGAGCTTAAATAAAGGGCGATAGGCCTCCGGCTGGAACTGGAGAAAGGAATCCGTGGTTGCCTTTGGAAGAGGATACAGCTCAACTGTGAGATAGCAGGTTTTTATCCGGCATTCCCCGGCAGCCAGAGCGGTCAGGACAGCGTTCAGTCCTGTTCCGAAGCCAACCTCCAAGACGGTGATATTTTTACGGAATGTAGAAGCCTTCTTCATTCCAAGATCAATATAGATATATGCACTTTCTGCCAGTGCTCCTTTTACTGAATGATAGTGCTCATCTATATCTTCACGGTAAAGAGTGGGAGAGCCGTCCGCCGTTTTTTCAATCTCAAGAATCATAGTGCAAATGTAATAAAAAAATATTCATTACCTTTGCAAAAGATACAACTCAATAAACCAATAAGAGTGCCGGCAGATGAATAATCCATTTGACTACATACCTGATGCGGAATGTGAAAGGGCTTTTAACGAGCTGACCGAAAGGCTGGACGCTCTTAAAGGGAGCAAACGTCCGCACGACATCATTTTCTGCCGGGAACTGGAGGCCGGAAAAATGCTTGGGGTGCTAATTGGTGAAGATACGTCGGGGATAAGACATACATTATATGCTTTTTCCGGACAAGTGGGCGACCGGGGGTTCTATTTCCCCGGATTCGTGGGCCCTGTGTTCGACTATCTGCAGCCTGACGGTTATTTCAAAACAAGGGAGAGAGAAATATCCTTGCAGAATATCAGAATAAAAGAATTCGAGGAGAGCATACTTGCTCAGATAAGGAAGGATTACACCACGGCTAAAACAAGGTATGATGCCGAGATTTCCAAATACAAGGAATTTATCAGACAGTCTAAACTCGAACGACAAGCCAAGAGAGAGGCAGGAATAACAGATGAAGTGGCATTAGCTGGGATGATACGCCAAAGTCAATTTGAAAAAGCGGAACTTCATCGGATAAAAAGACGATTGAAAGCCGGGCTGGAGCCGTATGAAGAAAAACTCGCGGAGGCAGAGGCCCGACTCGACTCTATGAAAAAAAAACGTCACGCCGACTCGGAGTCTTTGCAGACGTGGCTTTTCAACAATTTCCGGGTGCTTAACGCACACGGTGAAAGCAAAAGTCTCAGTGAAATTTTTTCTGTAACTTCCACGAAAATTCCTCCCTCGGGAGCCGGCGAGTGTTGCGCACCGAAACTTTTGCAGGCTGCCTATCTCCAAGGGTTACAGCCGTTAGCCATGGCAGAATACTGGTATGGAAACCCGAAAGGAGGAGAAGTGCGACGGCATGGAGAGTCTTACCCTGCTTGCCGTAGCAAATGTCTTCCCCTACTAACCTGGATGCTTCAAGGACTTGATATTGAGCCGCCGTTGGCCGGCACGCCCGGACCGCACTATAAGGAAGATCCGCAGGTTTTATATGAGAACCGGTGGTTCTGCATAGTCAGCAAACCGAGTGGAATGCTTTCTGTGCCGGGAAAAATCAAAGCGCTGTCAATGCAAGAATGGCTTGAAAAAAAATTCGGAACCGACAGACAGGTTAAACCGGTTCATCGTCTGGATCAGGATACGTCAGGTCTGATGATAGCAGCTTTCGGCCCCGAGTCATACAAGATTATCCAATCTCTTTTTGCTACGCGCAAGATAAAAAAGAAATATGTGGCCGATCTGGAAGGAGATTATAAATCCTATGGTCTTTCACGGCATGGACACATCGAACTCCCCCTCTCTCCCGATGTGGCAGACAGGCCGAGACAGCGGGTAGACCTGAAAAACGGGAAAGACGCTTTAACTGATTACGAATTTACCGAAACAAACGGGAATCGAAGCCGTATAATCTTCGAGCCATTAACAGGACGCACTCACCAGCTGCGTGTGCACGCCGCTTCAGAAAT
This sequence comes from uncultured Sangeribacter sp., assembly GCA_964581685.1. Classification (GTDB taxonomy): domain Bacteria; phylum Bacteroidota; class Bacteroidia; order Bacteroidales; family Muribaculaceae; genus Lepagella. The sequence continues at coordinate 2,340 of CAZOPN010000105.1, forward strand.
GGGACTCGGAATGCCGATCTGCGGCGACCGTCTCTACGGGAAAAAAGGAAACGACGGCTCGGGGCGTCTCCTGCTGCATGCACTGAGGTTGGAATTCACTTTCCCATTAGACGGGAATCATTATTGTTTTGAAACCGACATTCCATTCTGAAAATATTTTATAGATATGCATCTGAACTATAAAACGACTTTTGTCACGGCTCTCTTTATTTTATTTCGGCTGCCGATATTGTCTGCTGAAAACTCCGGCCCGGATCCTGTAGAATATGTGAGCACTTTGGTGGGCACCCAATCAAAACATTCTCTTTCAAATGGCAACACCTATCCCGCTATCGCCATGCCCTGGGGGATGAACTTCTGGACGCCTCAGACCGGAAAGATGGGCGACGGCTGGGCCTATACCTACGATGCCGACAAGATTCGCGGATTCAAACAGACTCATCAGCCAAGTCCGTGGATCAACGACTACGGACAGTTTGCCATTATGCCGGTGACCGGCCGACCCGTCTTTGATGAAGAAGAGCGGGCAAGCTGGTTTTCGCATAAAGCGGAAATAGCAAAACCTTATTATTACCGTGCATATCTTGCCGAGCATGATGTTGTAACTGAAATAACACCTACCGACAGAGCGGCCATCTTGAGATTCACTTTCCCTGAAACAGAGAATGCATTTATCGTTATTGACGCCTTAGATAACGGTTCGTCAGTAACGATACTGCCCGAGGAGAACAAGATTATCGGGTATACCACAAAAAACAACGGCGGTGTCCCGGAGAATTTCCGAAACTATTTCATTATCGAATTCGACCGACCATTCACCTATACCGCCTCCGTGACCGATGGACATATCGACACATCAAAAGTTTCTGCAGAAGCTGATCATGCCGGAGCAATCGTAGGCTTCTCCACCCGCCGGGGCGAGCAGGTCAATGCGCGAGTTGCTTCCTCGTTCATCAGCGCGGAACAAGCTTTATTAAATCTCAATGAACTTGGAAACGACGACTTTGAAACCGTCAGAAAGAAAGGACGTGACCGCTGGAATGATATTCTGGGCCGCATAGAAATCAAAGACTCCAATATCGATCGCTTACGTACATTCTATTCATGCCTCTACCGCTCCCTTCTCTTTCCCCGCACTTTCTATGAGATTGACAGTGAAGGGAAACCCCGGCATTACAGCCCGTACAACGGCGAAGTGCTCCCGGGATATATGTTTACCGACACCGGATTCTGGGATACATTCCGGGCACTCTTTCCCCTTCTCAATCTGCTGTATCCGTCAATGAACGAAAAGATACAGGCCGGATTGGCAAATGCATACAAGGAAAGCGGATTCCTGCCGGAGTGGGCAAGTCCCGGCCATCGCAACTGCATGATCGGAAATAACTCGGCTTCGGTGGTGGCCGATGCATATCTAAAAGGGATAGACACCGGCGAAACGGCAACCCTATGGGAAGCCGTAGTAAACGGCACAGAGAAAGTACACCCTAAAATATCAACTACAGGACGCCGGGGGCACGAATATTACAATTCTCTGGGTTATATTCCCTACGACGTAAAAATAAATGAAAATGTGGCCAGGACACTCGAATACGCCTACGACGACTGGTGCATATACCGTATGGGGCAGGCTCTCGGAAAACCGGAAAAAGAGATAGAGAGATTTGCACGACGGGCCATGAATTACAGAAACGTATTCGACCGGGAACATAACCTTATGCGCGGAAGAAATAAGGATGGCAAATTCCAGTCGCCATTCAATCCGTTGAAATGGGGTGATGCTTTTACCGAAGGCAATAGCTGGCACTATACATGGTCGGTTTTCCACGATCCGCAAGGACTCATCGACCTGATGGGAGGGAAAAAGCAATTCAACCGTATGCTCGACTCCATATTCCTTTTGCCTCCCGTCTTCGATGAAAGCTATTATAATAGCGTAATCCATGAAATCCGCGAGATGCAGATTATGAATATGGGTAATTATGCGCATGGCAACCAACCTATCCAACACGTAATCTATCTCTACAACTATTCAGGGCAACCTTGGAAAACACAGTATTGGGTACGTGAAGTGATGGATAGGATGTATACCCCTAATCCCGATGGATATTGCGGAGATGAAGACAACGGTCAGACCTCGGCATGGTATGTTTTTTCAGCGCTCGGTTTCTACCCGGTGTGTCCGGGAAGCAATCAGTATGTCTCCGGGGCTCCCCTTTTCCGTGAGGCTATACTGCATCTTGAAAACGGCAATACGGTAAAGCTCTCCGCCCCCGGTAACAGTATTGAAAACCGTTATATTGATCAAATGACCGTGAATGGCAAGCCCTACGATCTTAATTATCTAAAGCATGACGACCTTATGAACGGGGCGGAGATAAACTATATCATGTCGGATAGTCCGAATAAATCAAGAGGCGCGACAGACTCTGCTTCACCTTATTCATTCAGCAACGATCCCTCCTTCAAACCCTCCTTCCGAGACTGACTGTTTACCGTTCAATATTCTATAAATCAATAAAGAAATTTACTTATGTTTCAAGATATAATATTTCTCCTGCTTGGTCTTCTTCTGCTGGTGGCGGGAGCTAACTATGTCACTGATGGTGGAGTAGCCGACACATGACATTTACCGTCATCCGAGGCTAATGCTTAACCCTATTATCCTTAAGTAAGTATTCAAAATTAAACGATAGTAAGCAATAATGTTATCTTTTATACTC
>CAZOPN010000106.1:0-4994 GCA_964581685.1 uncultured Sangeribacter sp.
TTTACTGAAATGTTCCGATGTTTCTTTAATCTTTATCCTCAGTTTACAGCAAAGAGAAAGACAGGGAACAATGCAACCAAAAGTACGTTACGCCTTATCTCTAAGTTGGCATATCTAACCAAGCTGACTACCAATACGGATTATGATTTAGACGATGAAAACCTTAAAGGAATCATAAAACTATACCGAAAGCAAAAGATAGACACAATCAACACCATATACGGATAGACAACGTACCCATTTACTCAATAATCCACTTCTGCATTTCCTAAAGGGGAATATGAAAGTGGATTTTTTTATTCCCTAATGTCTGCGCTGATTTTTACGAACTTTGCAATGGAATCAATGGTACAACGACGTATAAGCGAAAGCAGAATAAACGATGATCAAGCTATGCATATATTCAATAAATAGACAATATCTTGTTATCTCAAATGTTTTTACTAACTTTGCACTACGTTCAAGAGTGAGCGTACATATTTAGAATGAGCATTTGAAAATTATCCCTGTTATGGAATCTGGACAATTTCAAAACGGAGTGAGGATAATAGCAAGTCGCTCATGCTTTTGTAGTGTATATATCCAACACATATACATTATCGAAGCATGGGCTATTGTCTATTACTCACCCCAAGCAGTCCAGAGCTTCATAACGGTAATAGTCAATAGCTTCATGCTTTTTCTATATATGTTAGGTAAGTAATAATTTTAATCTGCTTCATTGGAGCTATGAAGCAAAAACCATTAGTTATGAATCAAATAGAATTTATAGAAATAGTAGGAAAAGTACGAAATAATTGCGGTTGCGACTGTTTTGGACCTACATATTACATCTTTATTAATAAAGATCTTCGCAGAGCAATTGTCAATAAGACCGGGTATGCTAATATGACTGATATCGGGTATATTATTGCCGTTTGTGCGTATCATTGGGAAAATTTGGGATATACTAACTCATCTCTTATGCAATTAGTTATGGTGGATCATGACTTTAATCCTGTCGATAAAATTATTTTCGGCAATTGGGCCTTCGTGGAACTGGGATTTACAACTCGTCCTTTCGATTGGTATAACAAGTATAAGCCATATCCTCATCTTGAGTTAATCTCAGATCCATCAATAAATAATTATAAACCTATGACAATGGAGGAACTCGAAAGAGTTCCCGAATGGGAATGGAAATGTCAATACATTGAAGACTTCGGGACTCTCTTGTCAGACATTCACGAATTTTCATCCAAATATCCATTATAGTTACGACTTTTATTTACTAATAATATTTATTTGCAATGAAGAAAGAACTGATAACATTTATTCTATTTTTGCTTCAGGGAACATGTAGTTCAGTCATGGCACAGGTTCCGTTCGTTCACTATGAACCGGTTCCTTCCTATCAAGTTAATTCTGAGGGAAAGGTTGTTCCATTAGAAACGACAAATCAATTTAGGAACAATAATGGCGTATCGATTAAAGACAGATTTTCAACTATTGGTGGATATACAATCATATCTAGTGGACAACTCAAACGAGTTAAAATCAAAGTTAATCCGTCATCTTCTTTGGGGATGGAATCTATATATTTACGAGCTGTTTATAACTCATATACAAATATGTGGTTTAATTGCAATACCCAAGCAACAAAAGTTGATGCTTATTCTGACACCGAATTTATTGTCAATAATTTTGAATGGAAAGTTGAAAGCCCTAACTCTGGGATAATATATTTTAACTTTTGAAAATATGAGAAGAGTATTATTAGTTATGCTATGTACAATAGTTGCAATCATTTGTAATGCACAAGGAACTTTCAACTATTGCACAATGAGAAATAATATTTGGGGAGAATGGGAATCATCCGTGAATCCATTTGACCGTTATTTGATTAATAAAATCAGTGATAACGAATGGGTTATTTATAGATACAACACTCATCCATCCAACTACTTATTTAAGTTGAAAATCAACAATTTCTTTTTTGATAAGGACAAAAAATCAAGGAAAGACCATGTCAGAAACAATCAATGGTACGAATTTACCGGCTGTGTGGAAATATTCACTGATGCAGATAATTTCGCGAAAAATTTTCCATTCATCCCATCGTATGATAAACCTGAAATAAGATGTCTCGTCTTACCTGCACGTATAAGAGTTGAGCCATATAAAAAGAAAATTCAAACTATAAATATTCTTTTTGATGAAGTTGGATTAGGATTAGGATTTTGGAGCGACTGAAAAGATAATACCTTATGTTAAAACGAAACGTTATTAAAGGTTTTTTATGCGTGATATTGTTTCTCGCAATCGCTTGTTTCGTTTTCATATCGCAACTTCGATTAGAAAAAGAAAGATACAGACCAACACAAGAGTACGCATTAACTTCTGATATAAAAGACAGAATTAGCCTAATAGTATCGGACAATCCGATAGAGGTTATAAAGGCAAGTAATGACTTATGTTGTGAGTTGCTTTCTTTCTCTGCCAAAAATGATATTACTAATGGCAAAGCTAATTGTGTTGGCTATGCACAGCTTTCATCAGCAATTATCAATTATGCTTTCAAGTTGAATGATATGCCATATACGGCACGACCTGTGGTCGGACAAGTCTGTTGCTTTGGGATTAACCTAACAGCTTTATCACAGCGGCTTCTACCTGCGATACACAGACCTTTTTTCAAAGACCACGATTTTGTAGAAGTGAATTTAGGGAATGAAGTTATATATACTGATAGTTCTTTACAAGATCTAACGGCATTTAAGTTTATACAAAAAAATGAGGGTGTGTCAAAATAAACTTTGTGTTATCTTTTTCTTAGCATTATTTCATTATTTCTGAGGAATCTATGCAAGAAATACCCATATTCCGAAGGTCGGTGATATTGGCATTGGCTACTTCTTCGGTTGCGGCGGAACAGCAATCGGTCACTACGATTGTATTATAGTCAAGACTCATAGAATCAACGGCTGTTGAGCGTACACAATTAGGATACTGAGTGCCGGTGAGATAAACATTCTTTGCCCCAAGTCCACGCAAAACTATGTCAAGGTCTGTGCCGAAGAATGCACTGAAACGCTGTTTTGTTATTGAAATATCGCCCGGTTGGGGCGCAATCTCGTCGGGAATGGCCGCGCCTTTTGTTCCGGCAATACAGAACGGATGTCCTTCCTCAAAGAAGTGACGACGGAAAAGCTCTGCATCGATACCCGATGGGCGATGTAGGCGATATATATAGATTATAGCCCAATCTTTGGATCGACCGTAATCAAGAAACTTTTTAATAGCAGGGAGTGTAGCGTATGCGCCAGCCACTTTCATAGGAGAATCCGGGAGGACAAAATCGTTCTCCATATCTATAACGAGTACCACGTTCTCAGCGTGAGTCAGCATACCGTCAATTTTATAGTTTTCATAATCTTTTTACCTGTCATACTCTTATAACGTTTGGAAAGAGAGTTTGCTTATAAAATATTTAAGTAGGACTTCCCAAAATTTCTGTTTCACATTCGTTTTCAGAGGATTTCAAAGATTTCAATTTCTTTTCTTCTGGGGTTATTACAGTAACGATTTTTGCTCGGTAACGGGCACAAGAAGCTGTAATGGTCGCACCTGTTAAAATTAAAAAGTTAGTAAGAACTCCGGATAGTAAATGCAGCTACTTTGTATACTGATAAATTGCTGAATGGTTAATTGTTATAACTGTGAATTTTTATATCGAATACACGGTATTTACCACGGTGTTTACTATGTGTCATTTCTGAACATTGCCGAAAAAGCAATTGTTCTATGTAAAGAAGATTAAAAATGTCTTTATTTTTTAATGAAAATAGTGGTATTAGATGGTTACGGGATGAATCCCGGAGACCTTTCATGGGATAAACTCGAAAAAATAGGAGATGTGACGGTGTACGATCGCACGTCTCCATCGGAAGTTATTAATCGTTCAGCAGGTGCAGACATTCTTCTCACTAATAAGGTTGTTCTTGATCGACAGATCATTGAAAAACTTCCGGATCTAAAGTATATAGGTGTCCTTGCGACAGGTTACAATGTCGTGGACATAGTGGCGGCCAGGGAAAAGGGTATTATTGTAACCAATATACCTTCTTACAGTACTGCTTCCGTGGCACAAATGGTTTTTTCCCTCCTTCTTGCCATTACAAATAATGTAGAACACTACACTGCCGACAACCGTGCCGGACGCTGGAGCCGTAACGCTGACTTCTGTTACTGGGACGCACCCTTGACTGAACTTGCCGGAAAGACGTTTGGAATAGTTGGTTTCGGCCATATAGGTAGTAAGGTTGCAGGGATTGCTCTTGCTTTCGGAATGAGAGTTATGGTTTTGTCGTCAAAATCAGCCGATGAACTTCCTGCAGGGGTGGATAAAGCAGAGAATCTTGATCAGCTTTTAAAGGAGAGCGAGGTTCTCTCGCTTCATTGTCCACTCACGGATTCAACAAAGCATCTCATCAACGCCGACTCATTGGCAAAGATGAAGCCGTCGGCAATTTTGATCAATACAGGCCGAGGCCCGCTTGTCAGCGAAGCTGCGCTGGCTAATGCTTTGAATGATGGTAAATTGCGAGGTGCAGGCGTGGATGTGATGTCATGTGAACCTCCGACGATTGACAATCCGCTACTATACGCACGAAATTGCTATACCACGCCACATTTGGGCTGGGCAACTTTTGAAGCCCGTCTGCGCTTGATGGATATTGCTGTTGCTAATATTGCAAATTTCATTGAAGGAACACCAACTAATGTAGTCAATTAAAAATTGTGCTACCAGGAAATTACCGGGAAGTAGATGATGAATCTCGCTTCTCGGTTTTTTTCAAAAATAAAGTCAGATGGAACGTATTATCTTATATGCCATAGTCCCGATAATAAATGATATTAACCAAATGCCCGACAAGGAAGGCGGTAATTATTGTTACTATTCCCAATGTCATGGAGCTGTTCTCGCTGATGACATAATTGAAACTTGATATTGG
>CAZOPN010000107.1:0-4884 GCA_964581685.1 uncultured Sangeribacter sp.
TTGAGATTGGTATGGTAAAGCATTGCATTTAGGATTTAGCAACCTATTTTCACATGGGACCTTTAATGGAGAGTCAAAGTCTTAATTTTTTAGTAATAGTGCTGCAAATCACGCGCCATGAAAAAAGTATAGTGAAAATTACATAAAGTCTCCCAGGCTTGGTCGCTTTTTGTCATTTGGCTCAGTCACATAGCCCGCTATGCTCCTTCGCTCAAATGACGAAAATCGATCCAACCCCGGGACCCTAGCGCCCCCCCCATTTTTTATGAGATGGGGCCTTAATAAACAGATGTCTGAAATGAAGCTTAACGATTTCCTGATGCTGAATGTGGGGTTTGCCACACATAAGGGCGATTGGAATTTCGATAATATCAATAGTCCTTTCTCCCGTATATATTATGTTACGGAGGGGTCGGCTGTTGTCGAGATTTTCGGGGAGAAACATCGTCTCACGGCTGGAAATATGTATATGATTCCGTCGTTTACTACTCATTCCGATTTTTGCACCGGGCTGTTCAACCATTTCTATGTCCATGTGTATGAAGAGTCGGGTTATGGTGAGGATTTTATCTCCTCTTTCGATTTTCCTTTTGAAATAAAAGGATCTGAGATGGACCGGATTCTTTTTGAGCGCCTTGTAAGCAGCAATGGAGAGATGGGGTTGAAATCGAGCGATCCGGAGAAGTATGATAATGAGCAGTCGCTGATTGAATGTGTGAAAGCAAACCGGAACCGGCCTCTTGCCGTAAGGATGGAATCGATGGGAATAATCGCGCAGTTGATAAGCCGGTTTTTAGGTGAGGCTCGTGAGAAATATTACGTGTCGGATCTTCGGATCCGGCAGGCGCTAAGGCTGATCGGTTCGCGTCTTTACGGACATGTCGCCATTGATGAGCTCGCGAGGAAGGCATGTATGTCGGAGGGCCATTTCATACGTCTTTTCAAGGAGGAGGTGGGGTGTACGCCTGCAAGGTTTCTCGCCGACAGGAAGATGATGAGGGCCAAACTTATGCTTGCTTCGGAGCCTGTGAGGATAAAAGAGGTGGCGGCTCAGCTTGGATATGAGGATATGTCGTATTTTGTCCGGCTTTTTAAAAAGAATGTCGGTATCACCCCCGGAGAATACCGCCGACTTTATAATCCATCTTCCGGCAGATAAATTGCTATCTTCGGAGTAAGAGCCCATCTCAAAAATTTGAGAGCCCCTGAGGCGGATTTGGGCGAGTGATTTTCTCAAGTTGAGGAGGGAATGATGCGGGCATCATGACTGACGAGATTTGGAGAAAAGCACCGTCCAAATCCGAGCATTGGTAAGTTTTCTTAAAGTAAATTTACATATTCACGAGAGAATAAACATCAAATATTAAATAATGACAGTTAGCCTTAACTCATATCCAATTGAGATGCTCCGGAGGAAATTACCCAAAGCCTTCGCTGACTTGGGCGCTTTTCGGCTTTTGGCTCAATCACATAGCCCGCTATGCTCAATCGCTCAAAAGTCAAAAATCGCTCCAACTCAGCGACCCCAGGGGCACTCAAATTTATGAGATGGGCTCTAAGATTTATATAATTATTGATAATGATTAACATTGAATACTTACTTATCAAAAAAGGTTTTATGATAAAGAAAATGTGTCTTTGGGCAGTGGTAGGGCTTGTTCTCGCTGCCTGTTCGGATGAGAAGGGGAGCGTTAAGATTCAGCTTCCTGATGGTTATAAGGAGAATACTATCATTGTGAGCCATGTTTTGCTCGATAATACTTTTTCGGCTAAATCGGCAGACGATGTTAAAGTGATTTATGACACGCTGAAGGTTGAGAAAGGTGTGGCTGAAATGAGACTTGATCCGGCCGGCGCGGCATGGTATAGCGTTATCCCTCCCGTGATGTCGCGGCAGCAGCCTGAGTTTTATGCGGTTCCTTCGGATCGGCTGGAGGTATCCATAAGCAGTTTCGATCCGATGGAATATGTGGTAAGCGGTTCGGAGCTTATGGACGACATGACAGCTTATCAGGCTGTGACACGCCCTATTGAGCAGGAGCGCTATGAAATGTTGCAGAACAACGAAGAAATATCGGCTGAGCAATCAAAGATGATGATCGACCGCTATGATGCTGCAATAAAGAAATTTGTTTCCGATCATCCGGATAGCCCTATCGTGCCTTATATCATCCTGGAACTGAGTGGTGATGATTTCAAGGCTTACTATGATGGCATGTCGGATAAGGCAAGGAAATCAATTCTCATGCCATACGCAGATGCTTATAACCGTCAGGTCGAGGAAATGCTTCAGGAGAGGGCCGATGAGGAAGACCGTAAGGCGGAGATAGCTTCGGGGACGATCACTGCTGCTGATTTCACACTCCCTGATCTTGCCGGAAAGAAGGTGAGCTTATCCGACTTTCGGGGCAAATGGGTTGTGCTCGACTTCTGGGGCAGCTGGTGTGGCTGGTGTATCAAAGGTTTTCCGGCTTTAAAAGAGGCATATTCACGATATGGCGATAAGATTGTGGTGATTGGAATTGACTGCAATGAGTCGGAAGAAGATTGGAGAGCCGGCGTGAAGAAACATCAGATGCCATGGCTGCAACTGTATAACGGTCACGACTGCAAGCTCTATGAAGCCTATCAGATAGAGGGTTTCCCTACAAAAGCTATCATCAGTCCTGAAGGAAAGCTGGTGGATCTCACCACGGGTGAGGATCCCTCTTTCTACGATCGGCTTGCCTCTTTCGTTAAATAGCGTTAGGCCCCGTTTTTTATGAGATGGGGCCTTATATGCAGCACGATGATTGATCGGATTTTTGAGCGTTGCTTAAAATCAATGTTATTTTCCGGCTTTCCGTGATAGCTCCTGGCTCATGTTAAGCTGGGAATTGAAGAATCTGTCGCGTATGTTTTGCGGTTGCTTACGCAAGGTTTGCAGACGGTGAGTGTTTTCTAAATTGAGATCTACATCTGTGGCTTTTATAAAAAAAGCATTTCCGTTTAAACAAGCCTTGTAATAGATATCTTTATCGACTTCTATCATATCTCCGATCAGGATAGTTTCTTTTTCAAGATAGTCGTCCGGGCGCTGGGATGGGTTATTGCGATCGATTTTCTGATATATCCCTTGCAATTCATTTTTCGTAGTGCCTAAGATCGATATGAAAGAAAAAGGGAAAGGCTCTTGATTGTTGAGCATTTCTTGATTTACGATGGAATTAACGGTGTGATCGGCAAATTCTCTTTGATAGTCCTCATAGGAGAGCAGTATCGAATTTGCCAAGGCATAGGGACGGTCTAAAATTGCATCAAATTCCATCGTAGTTACTTTGTTATTCAGCGTAAGAATACACTGAATGTTAAAATTGCAAGTATAAACATAAGGATTGGTAGGCGCGAAAGAAATTCTATATTCCCCCTTGTCAAGTTTATATTTGCTGAACTTTGGTGCTTCTTTATTATTGCGGGAGGAGGAAGAGTTGCCCATCGTAAAATATAAATCCTTATTCAGTAGGGAGTTTATCAGGCGTTGCGCTTTTACGGTTGTAAAAGAGCCATTCCGAGGAAATTCCCGGGAGATTACAAACGTTATGAGATCCAGATTATCGAGGTCTATGAGAGTCATGGTATAACCGGGCTCATCATTAGCAAGCCTTTTGACAGAAAATACGCCGAACGGTTTCCCGTTCATAGCCGATGCGGGAGTTAGAAACTTCTTTTTGTCTACGGATATGCCTTTATAGACGTAATTGAGGCGATAGTCCTTACCCTCTTTGGGGCGTTTATTAGACTTGTTTTTCAGCCAGATAGTGTCCGGCTGAGCGTATGATACTCCATCCAGATACTGATCTGGAAAATTGAATATTATGGTATCTCCCACTAAAGAAGGAAGATATAATTTATCGTCGGGATAATATGATGGATTATCACTAAGGTTTAAAAATTTATCCAGAATGTTGGAATCGGTTGAGTTGGCGGCCAACAACGGGCCTGTAAATAAAAGAAGAAGTAATAACAAGTATTTTCTCATAAGCAAGTATTTTCTCATAAGCAGGTGTTGCAAATTAAGGAACATATAAAACGAAGTTATACCCCATAAATGGGGTCAGTCTTCTTATCAGTTTTTTTAATCAGACGCTGCTGTATGAAATCTAATAAGAAACTGATTGATGAAGGGAGAAACGAAAAACAAGAAAAACCTTGCCATGTTCCCGAGAAACAAAATTATAAATTATTTTGAATAGGTAAGTATTGAAAATTAAAAAATAAATAAAAGAAAGTGATTTTAGAGAGAATTAAGGCCCCATTTTTTATGAGATGGGGCCTTAGTTGCGGAATTGAAAATCGACGCGTTTCCTTTTTAAGAAAACACCGACGAGTCAATGAAGGAGTATATTTTCATATTTGACTGAACGATAAGACTAAAGTAATCCAAAAGAACGAGTTTTATGGTTCAAGATTTCCATAATCCTTACTATCGATTAATCTCAGTACTTACTTATACCCACAGTTTGAGAAAAAACTCGCAACCCTCTCAGGTATGTGTCTCTTTTTCGAAAATATCTATTAAAATATCTATTGAGAAGAGACTAAGACATTGTGTCCTCTCCCTCCGCTTGTTGGCACTCTACTTGATAAGCACTATAACCATCTAAACGAGAACACTCACCTCCGAGATACGATTTTGAGTCTCATAAATCGCCAACCGCCCCTTACACAGCACTCTGCACCCAAATTTTCCAACTGAACCATAGCGATAATCTCAGAAAAATTACTAAATTTGTATTCAAGTAACACTTATCTGAAAAAGACCTCATCGACCTCCGGTCGCTTTGCTTTGGCAAAGAATCAATAAACAGAAAAAGTAACCGGCTTGCCGCTTGGCTCTGCCAAGAC
>CAZOPN010000108.1:0-4707 GCA_964581685.1 uncultured Sangeribacter sp.
TAGATTTCAACACAATCAATTAATGTTGCAGTATGAAACCGACATCAATCATACTGCCTCTGCTCAGTCTGATACTTACCTTTCCGCTATATGCGCAGACCTGGACGTATACCGACTGTGTGGAGTATGCACGTGAGCATAACATCTCGCTTCAGAAACAACGGCTCGCCGAACAAAGCGCCGGGTATAATCTCGATGAAGCGAAAGGACAATGGCAACCCACTCTTGATTTCTCCACAACCCACAGCTATACAAACACACCGTGGGGAACCTCCGTCCGAAACGCCTACGGAAGTAATTATGGCCTGAATGCAGGATGGACAGTCTGGAACGGAGGCATACGGGAGAATACGATCAACCGCGATAAAATTCAGCTCGAACGAAGCCGAATCGCCACAGGAGAACTCTTCCGGAGTCTTGAAACTGATATTCTGCAAGCCTATTTCAACATCCTCTATGCTCGCCAGACAATCGAAATCTGCCGGAGCGCCGTAGAGCTCAGCAAAGCAACAGCTGAAAGAGCGCGTCAGCTCACGGAAGCAGGAAAAATGTCGAAAGTAGATTATGCTCAGCTGAAATCGCGCTGGGAGCAAGATAAATACAATCTCACCAATGCCGAAGGAGTATATAGTTCGCGGTGCATGGAATTGAAAAAACTCCTTCAACTCGGACTCGACAGCGAAGTGAAAATCGCCGACGCCGATTGGAGCGACAGCGACGTGTTGCAATCGCTCCCACCGATCGACGAAAGTTATGTGATGGCGCGAAATACGGATCTTGCCATACAGGGGCTGGAGCTCGATAAGGAAGCCTCTGACTACGACATAAAGATAGCACGTGCCGGCCACGCTCCAAAAATATCGCTCAACGCCGGCGTCGGAACAGGATATTATGCTCCGGGAGCTGCATTCGGGGAATCTCTCAAACAGACGTTCAACGAACAGATCGGAATAAGCCTCGCCATTCCAATCCTCGACAATAATAAGACAAAGGTAGCCACCGCAAGAGCCCGCCTCGCCCGCCATGAAGCTCAGCTCGACATCGACAACCGTGAGACAGAACTGGCACAGCTTATTGAAAACTGGTATATCGACACACGGTCGGCACAATCGCAATTTGTTGCTGCACGTGAGCAACTGGCTTCTGCCGAACTCACCGATGAGCTTACCAATGAACGATTCAAATTAGGCTACATCGACCCGCTTGAACTCCTCACAGCCCACAATACCCTCACAGAGGCACGCCATGCGTTGCTGCAATCGAAATTCATGGCCATATTAGGACAGAAAATGATTGAATATTACCGCACCGCCAAGGTGTCAATTAACTGATATATGAGAATTAACAAATTATTATTGAGCACGCTCCTTCACGCGACTGTAATTGTGTCGTTATGTGCTTCATGCGCAAAAAAGCAAGAGGAGAGTCTGACGACAGTCACTGCTGAACTCGGCAATCTTAGCGAGACCGTCACAGCCACAGGAACGGTAGAATCCGTGACACAAGTGGATGTCGGAACGCAAGTCACAGGTATCATTGATAAATTATATGCAGATTATAATTCCGTTGTGACTAAAGGAGAACTCATTGCCGAAATTGAGAAGACCATGCTCGAAAGCGACCTACGGAGTGCGGAAGCCAACGTGGAGTCGGCACGTCTCACCTACGAATATAATCTTACCAACTACAAACGCGATAAGGAACTTCATTCGAAACAACTCATAAGCGACTATGAGTATCAGACCACAACCAAGGATCTTGAAGTTTCGAAGGCCGCATACGACAAAGCAAAGGCCGACAGGGTACGGGCCGCCAAGAACCTCAATTATGCCGAGATATATTCGCCGATCGACGGCATCGTCATCTCGCGCGATGTAGAAGTTGGCCAGACAGTGGTCTCAAATATGAGTGTGGCTAATCTATACACGATAGCCGACCTCGACAACATGCAGGTTGTCGGGAATGTCGATGAGGCCGACATAGGTCAGGTGAAGGTAGGCCAACGTGTCACATTCTCCGTGGATGCCTATCCCGAAGAACTTTTTGACGGGCGGGTGACCCAGGTCAGACTGAACCCTACGATAGAAAGCAATGTCGTGACGTATGAAGTAATCGTTGCGGCATCCAATCCGGAGCATAAGCTCATTCCCGGTCTCACAGCTAATCTGACAATATACGTCCTCCAGCAAGACAACGTTCTTCTCCTGCCGGCCCAGGCCTTTAATTTTACGCCACAACCAAGTGAAAATGAGAAACTCCCTCAGCCCTCCGCATCGCCAGAGTCGTTGAAACTCGGAGATAATCAGAAATGCGTCTGGGTGGTAAAAGACAATAAACTCATTCCGACAGCCGTCACCGTAGGGCAGTCAAACGGAGTGAAGACTGAGATTTTGGCCGGACTATCGGCCGGCACTGTTGTGGCGGCGGGATATGAGGAAGCGGCGGCAGCCGGCGCACAGAATTCAGAGCGCAGTCCCTTCGCTCCGCAACCTCCGGGCCACAACAAAAAGAAAAAATAAGAAAGTTTGAGAGATCAGCTAATGGATGAAGAGATTATCATAGAAGTAGAAGAAGGGCCCTCCGGAGCAGAAAATATCGCCAAGGAGATTATACGCGTTGAAAAACTGCGCCGCGAATTTATCGTTGGAGGAGAGAAGGTTAAGGCGCTCCGGGGTGTATCCTTCTCTATCCGTCAGGGAGAGTTCGTAACTATTATGGGCACTTCCGGGTCCGGGAAATCCACACTTCTTAATCTGCTCGGATGTCTTGACACGCCAACATCCGGCGAATATATTCTCGACGGCCTCTCGGTGAAAAAGATGAGCAAGAATCAACGGGCTGTTACGAGAAACCGAAAGATAGGATTTGTATTTCAGAATTATAATCTTCTTCCGAAAACCACGGCGGTTGAAAATGTAGAATTACCCCTGCTGTATAACTCTTCCGTCAGTGCGAAAGAACGCCGGCAACGGGCAGTGGAAGCCCTGAAGGCGGTTGGCCTCGGCACCCGGCTGAACCATAAGAGCAACCAGATGTCGGGAGGTCAGCAGCAACGTGTAGCCATAGCTCGCGCACTCGTGAACAACCCTGTGATTATTCTTGCTGATGAAGCTACGGGAAACCTTGATACGCGCACATCATTCAGTATCCTTACCCTCTTTCAGGAACTTCATTCAAAAGGAAGAACAATTATATTTGTGACACACAATCCGGAACTCGCCCAATATTCATCGCGCAATATCGTATTGCGCGACGGCAAAATCGTAGAAGATACCTACAATCCCACTCCCGCTTCGGCACGCGAGGCATACGAGAACCTACCAAACGAAAACGATTGACGATGAATATATCGAATCTTCTGAAAATAGCCTTCAAAGCCCTTAATAACAATAAGCTTCGGTGTTTCCTCACTATGCTGGGCATCATCATCGGCGTAGGGTCGGTGATCACGATGCTTGCCATCGGCCAGGGATCGAAACAAAGTATCCGCGACCAGATTTCGGAAATGGGGTCGAATATGATAATGATTCATCCCGGCAACATGCAGCGAGGAGGTGTGCGCCAAAGCAGTGACGATATGCAGACACTTAAGGTAGAAGACTATGAATCGGTCAAGACACTGCCGAGTGTGGCGGCGGTTTCTCCTTCCGTGAGTTCAGCGGGACAGATGGTGAATGGCAACAACAACTATCCCTCTCAGATCTACGGCGTTACCCCTGAATATCTCCATATCCGCAAGTTAAAAGTCAAGGACGGTTCCATGTTTACCGACCATGATATAAAGACCGCTGCCAAAGTCTGCATTCTCGGAAAGACGGTTGTCGATAACCTTTTCACCAATGGTGAAGACCCTGTAGGCCGTGTGATCAGATTCGGGAAAATCCCGATGACTGTTGTTGGCGTCCTCGAATCCAAAGGAACTAATTCGATGGGACAAGATCAGGATGACGTCGTGATCGCGCCTTATACCACAGTGATGAAGCGAATACTTGCAATTGATTACATACAGGGAATTTTCGCAAGTGCTGCCGATGAAAACATGACCGAGCATACAATAGAAGAAATCACGGGAGTGCTCCGAGATAATCACCGTCTTACGGACGAAGCAGACAACGACTTTGAAATCCGCTCGCAGCAGGAGCTTAGCGCGATGATGAATTCCACCTCCGATATGATGACTGTACTGCTGGCTTGTATCGCCGGGATATCACTGCTTGTGGGAGGTATCGGGATTATGAACATAATGTATGTTTCCGTAACTGAACGTACGCGCGAAATAGGCCTTAGAATGTCGATCGGAGCAAGAGGAATTGATATTTTGTCGCAGTTCCTCATCGAATCGGTTATCATCAGTGTAAGCGGTGGAATTATCGGTATAGTTCTCGGTGTCCTTGCATCCTGGCTTGTAAACGTCATTGCCCATTGGCCGGTATATATTCAACCCTGGTCCGTGCTCCTGTCGTTTGCCGTCTGCACCGTCACCGGAGTATTCTTCGGGTGGTACCCGGCGAAGAAAGCCGCCTCTCTCGATCCCATAGAAGCCATCAGATATGAATAATGAATAATAAACGTGCTAAGACCCCATTTAACAGAATGGGCTAAAAATTGACAAGAATGATGTAGGATGTTTTTTTAAGGCAAAATTAAGGCCACGTCTCATAAAAAATGGGGGTCGCTAGGGTCCCAGGGTTGGATCGATTTTTGTCA
>CAZOPN010000109.1:0-4615 GCA_964581685.1 uncultured Sangeribacter sp.
TCGAGACCTCCGGGTTATGAATCCGACGCTCTAACCAACTGAGCTATCCCGCCTTCCAGGGGTTCTCCCCGTTTTGCGACTGCAAAGTTAGTCAATATTTTTTTATTACCAAAGTTTTCTTTAAAAAAATTTTATAATTATTTTTGTAAAAATTTACGGAGTTTTTAATTAAGCCCGCCTCTATCTCTCCTCCCTTATACTAATTAAAATTTCTATGCGAGTATTTCAGACTCCCCTTATATTTATCTTTTTTTACCTGTTCTTCAGCCTTATATGTTCGACAGGTTGCTCAACGGGAATTGAACGGACCAAACCTATTACATTAAGTCGTAATGATATTAAACTGCTGAAACCATCGGCAGAAACGATATTAATGGACTCAATATCCGCAATTCCGCTTGGGAAATGGGAAGTTGGGCGCAAATTTTTGGTAGCCGATGATAAGGTTGCACTTGTTTTTCTTCCGGGAGAATATGTCCCCCATAAAAATATGATTCTTGAATTTTCCGGTATAGAGCTTAAGAATAATCCTGCCGGAGAAAAGGAAGTTGTGGTGGTATTACGTTCGGGAAAAGAAGAATACCGTTATGATTCCGGTATGACATCTGAAAAGGCTCTTGCATCTCTTTCTGCAATTCCTATGTTAATAGATCTTGATACAGTAGAACAAGCCTCCAGGCTCTTATGTGGAAGAAGTGTCTGGACGCGGTCAAGATTATGGTATGATATGGAGGGTAATAAAATAGCAGGAAAAAAATATGTTCCGGTCAGCATTCTGGCAATACAACCCGGCGACATAGTATTTCCACTTAAAGTCCTTATATCAGATTCAGACGGGAAAGAGTTCTACTTCCTGATGAATACAAACGATGATGGCGTTGAAAGCCGTTCTTTTGCAAATATATTCTCACTTTCCGATCCAAGAGAACAATATAAATCTATTTCTCCGGAAAACTGGGCACTTATATGTGCGGGTAAAATAAGAACCGGCATGACAAAAGATGAATGTAAGCTCTCTCTTGGAAACCCGTCGGAAGTCGATTCCGGCCATGATTGGTCACAGACAATCGATTTTTGGAAATATTCCGACGGGACATTCCTACGATTTCAGGACGGACTTTTAATTGATTATAGAAAATGAGCATCAACATTGAAAAAGATAAAGAAATAACGTGTTTTACAACGTTTGGAATACCCGTCAAAACGAAATATTTCGCAGAATATTCAAATGAACGTGAATTATTAAAAATTTCACGTTCCGATGAATTCCTTAATAATGAAGTCCTGCATATAGGAGGCGGAAGTAACCTTTTGTTTTTGCACGATTACGATGGCCTTGTGCTCCACTCGGCTATAAAAGGCATCACAATATATAAAAAAAATGAATCCGAAATATTTGTCATCGCAGGAGCCGGGGAGAAATGGACTGATTTTGTAGATCGATGTATAGAAGAAAATCTTGCAGGCCTTGAAAATCTTGCAGGCATCCCGGGAGAAGTGGGAGCATCAGCTATTCAGAATGTTGGGGCTTACGGAGTAGAAGCGGCCGACTTTATGCATGCCGTGGAATGTTTTGATACCGTAACGCGGAAAACCATCCGTTTCACTAAAGAGGAATGTAGATTTGGTTATCGCGACAGTCGTTTCAAACTTGAAGAAAGGGGACGTTATATTGTTCTCCGTGTTTCATTCCGTCTTGAAAAAAGTGAATTTGCGCGGAATCTTGAATACGGCCCGCTTAAGGAATTCGCAATTAAACATGACGGCCACCCAACATTACGACAGACAGCCGACGAAATAATACGCATACGTAATTCAAAACTTCCTGACCCGGCTGAAATTGGAAGCGCAGGTAGTTTTTTCAAGAATCCGGTTATTTCCGAATCGCTTCATAAGGCTGCTGAAAGTGTCTCCGGTGAAACAATTCCGTCATATCCGGCCGGCGACGGACTTGTGAAGCTCTCGGCTGCCTGGCTTATCGACCATGCCGGGATGAAAGGTGTCACAGTAGGTGGAGCCGTGGTATATGAAAAACAACCTTTGGTCATTGCAAACCTCGGGAATGCTTCTGCTGAGGATGTCGTAAGGTTGGCGGATAAAGTCAGACGGTCTGTCAGAAACAAATATTTAGTAACGCTGCGTCCGGAAGTGAATTACATTGATACCCGAATTAAAGTAACAATTCTGGGAAGCGGGACATCGAAAGGAGTACCGGAGATTGGGTGCGAATGTCATGTTTGCCAATCAAAAGATCAGCGCGACAAAAGATTCAGAGCCTCAGCACTTATAGAAACGCACGGACTACGGCTGCTGATCGATCCTTCTCCGGATTTCCGTATGCAGGCTCTACACAACGGACTATATGATCTTGATGCCGTACTGGTGACACATAGCCATTACGATCATGTCGGAGGAATTGATGATTTACGTCCCTTCTGTGCAGACCGACATCTGCCGGTATATGCAAGAAACGACGTTGCGGAAGATTTTCACCATCGTATCGATTACTGTTTCAGAGACCATCTTTATCCGGGAGTTCCCACGTTTGATCTTCGTATTATTTCTGATAAAGATTTCTTCATCGACGGTTTAAGAGTAACCCCCGTTGAAGTTATGCATGGCAAATTACCGATTTTCGGATATAGAATCGGCAAATTTGGATATATTACCGATGCAAAAACTATTTCTGAAGAAGAACTCGACAAACTTCGCGGGCTTGACGTTCTTGTAGTGAATGCGCTGCGCGATAAAGAGCATTTCGCTCACATGTCGCTCAAAGAAGCTCTTGAACTTATCAACAATTTAAAACCCGGGAAAGCATACCTGACTCATTTCTCTCATGAAATAGGTACGCATGTCGAACTCTCCTCCCGACTCCCCGAAAACGTCTTCCCAGCCTATGATAATCTGACGTTTACTATCGGTAAATTCTTTAACAAAAATAAATATTGAAAAATTAGGGCATTTATAATAATAGGGTCTAATCGAAATCAAATTTTAGATTATTTACCCCTCATTCTAATTTTTGATAATAATTTTTTAGTTAAAATAAAACAATCCGTTGCCGGGGTTAAACCGAACGACGGATTGTTTTATTTTATTAAACCTTAACTTAAAGCACTTTTACCTCAAGCTTCTGATAAGCTCTGTCTGCTTTTGCTCTCGCCTCTTCAAGAGAATCGGCTGTAGCCAGAATCACCCCCATCCGACGATGGCCTTTTATCTCCGGTTTCCCAAAGATACGCAAATCTGTTCCCGGCTCTTCAAGCACTTTTTCAAGATTACAGAATTCTATTTGCCGGGTGTCACCCTCAACAACAACAGCACGAGATGCCGACGGACCAAAGAAACGAATCTCCGGAACGGGAAGTCCGAGAAGAGCACGAGCATGTAGTGCGAATTCACTCTTATCCTGAGAAATCATCGTAACCATTCCAGTATCATGCGGACGAGGAGAAACCTCACTGAAAATCACGTCGTCACCCTTAATAAAAAGTTCGACGCCGAAAATTCCATATCCACCCAGAGCATCCGTAACCTTTTTAGCGATTTCGCGCGCTTTAGCTATCGCTTCTTTACTCATTGGCTGAGGTTGCCAGGAATAACGATAATCACCATCTATCTGAATATGCCCCACAGGCTCACAGAAAGTTGTACCGCTACAGCTTCTGACAGTAAGTAAAGTAATTTCGAAATCAAAATCAACGAAACCCTCCACAATGACTCTACCGGCACCGGCGCGGCCACCCTCCTGAGCTATTTTCCAGGCTTTATCGATATCTTCCTCTTTCCGTATCAGGCTCTGTCCATGCCCGGAACTGCTCATAATCGGTTTCACAACACAAGGAATGCCAATTTCCCTTACCGCCTCTTTAAATTCTTCGAACGTAGAAGCAAACCTATAAGGAGACGTAACTATGCCCAGTTCTTCCGCCGCAAGCCGGCGAATACCTTCTCTGTTCATAGTTAGCAAGGCAGCCTTTGCAGTGGGAGTAACATGATAACCTTCTTTTTCGAGCTCTACAAGCACAGGTGTGGCGATAGCCTCCACCTCAGGGATAATGTGATCGGGTTTCTCCTCCTCAATCACCTTGCGTAAAGCTTCTCCGTCAAGCATGTTGAAGACATGACTCCTATGAGCCACCTGCATAGCCGGAGCATCCGGATATTTGTCGCAGGCTACAACTTCTACGCCAAGACGCATCAGTTCGATTGCAACTTCTTTACCTAATTCTCCGCTTCCAAGCAGAAGTGCTTTTCTTCCGACCGGGGTCATTACAGATCCTATCTTTGTCATAAGAATAATAGAAAGTGTTAAAAAATCAACAATGAAGTCAGTTTATAACTTCAGCTGCAAAATTAGTCAGAATAATTCAAATTTCCTAAACAAGCTCATATAGGCCTGGTAATCCCACTCCGATACATATCACGCTGATTTACTAATAAATATATCCACACACAGATATAATCACCAATAAAATTGGAAAAATTTTTAAAAAAAACTTGCATAAGTGGGAAAATCATACTAATTTTGCATTGTCAAAAGGACATAACCGAGACAAATGGTCGATTAGTGTAGCGGTTAGCACGCCACCCTCTCACGGTGGAGACTCGG
>CAZOPN010000110.1:0-4284 GCA_964581685.1 uncultured Sangeribacter sp.
CAGCCCGCAAGGGAGGTCTTAAATTTTAAGTTGAAATCATGGCAAAGAGAAATAATAGAGTTAAATCTACTAATGATTTGGAATTGAAAGACCGTCTGGTTGCCATCAACCGTGTGACGAAAGTGACCAAAGGTGGTCGCGCTTTCAGTTTCGCAGCCATCGTTGTGGTAGGAAACGAGAACGGAATTATCGGCTGGGGTCTTGGTAAAGCTAACGAGGTTACTGCCGCCATCGCCAAGGGCGTTGAGACAGCAAAGAAAAACCTTATCAAGGTTCCGGTTTATAAAGGCACAATTCCTCATGAGGTATCGGCCAAGTTCGGTGGATCACGCATCTTCCTGAAGCCTGCTTCCGAGGGTACCGGAGTAAAGGCCGGTGGTGCTATGCGTGCCGTTCTTGAGAGTGTAGGCATAACGGACGTTCTGGCAAAATCAAAAGGCAGCTCCAACCCTCACAACCTTGTGAAAGCTACTATTGCTGCTCTTGATGAGCTGAGAAGCCCGGCACAGGTGGCACAGAACCGTGGCATCTCTGTTGAAAAAGTGTTTAACGGTAAATAATCGAAACGACATGGCACAGATAAAAATCACTCAGGTCAAGAGCCGTATAAATTGCCCGAAAGTGCAGAAACTCACTCTCGACGCGCTCGGCCTTCACAAAATGAATCATTCAGTGATTAAGGAGGATAATCCTTCGATTATGGGAATGGTAAAGAAGGTTCATCATTTAGTTGAAGTGACAAAACTCTAAAAGACAGAATTGACAAATGGAATTACATAATTTACAGCCGGCTGTCGGCAGCAATAAGAAGAACAAGAGAATAGGTCGCGGACCGGGTTCGGGCTACGGCGGCACATCAACGCGAGGCCACAAGGGTGCAAAGTCGCGTTCCGGCTATAAGCACAAGATCGGATTTGAGGGTGGTCAGATGCCTCTTCAGCGTCGCGTTCCCAAATTCGGCTTCCGCAATATCAACCGCGTCGAGTATAAGGCTATCAACCTTGATGCAATTGATGCACTTGCGGCAGCGCAGAATCTCTCCAAAATTACGGTTGCGGATCTTCGCGAAGCCGGTCTGGTTTCGAAGAATGCCCTTGTCAAGATTCTTGGCAACGGCGCTATCAGCCACGCAGTGGAGGTTGTAGCTGATGCTTTCTCAACGAAAGCAGAGGAAGCTATCAAAGCTGCCGGCGGAACCGTAACCAAAAACTAATATTTTAAAAAATGGCTTTTACACAGACAATAAAAAATATCTGGAGCGTTGAAGATCTTCGCAAGCGTATCGGCATCACGCTGTTGCTTGTGATCATCTATCGTTTCGGATGCTACGTGGTTCTGCCGGGAATCAATCCCGACGAGCTGATGGCACTTAAGAATTTCACTGCCGACGGTCTGATGCAGCTCCTCGATATGTTCTCCGGAGGTGCATTCTCTCAGGCATCGATCTTCGCATTGGGAATCATGCCCTATATCACGGCTTCGATCGTGATACAGCTTCTTGGCATGGTGCTCCCGGCTTTTCAGAAGATGCAGCGTGAGGGAGAGAGCGGAAGAATGAAGCTCAATCAGTATACCCGTTATCTCACAGTGCTTATTCTCGTGCTTCAGGGACCGGCCTACCTCATGAACCTTAAATATCAGGTTCAGGCTGCCGGAGGCCATGTTGAGATGGGACTCTGGACCATAATATTCATGACAATCGTGCTTGCTGCCGGTTCGATGTTTATTATGTGGCTTGGCGAAAGAATTGATCAGAAGGGTGTCGGCAACGGTATTTCGTTTATCATCCTTATCGGTATTATCGCTCGTCTGCCGGAGGCCTTTATTCAGGAGTTCACCGGTCGTCTGATGAACTCTCAGGGTGGTGGTCTTGTGTTGTTCCTTGTTGAAATCGTGATTCTGCTGGCTGTTATTGCCGGTGCGGTTCTTCTCGTTCAGGGCACACGCAAGGTTCCCGTGCAGTATGCAAAGCGTGTTGTCGGCAACAAACAGTATGGCGGTGCACGTCAGTATATCCCTCTGAAAGTGAATGCTGCCGGCGTTATGCCTATCATCTTCGCACAGGCAATTATGTTTATCCCTGTGACTTTGGTTGGCTTCAGCACGCAGCAGACCGGTTTCTTCGGAGCAATGACCGACATGTATGGATTCTGGTATAACTTCATCTATTTCCTGATGATCGTCGCGTTTACATATTTCTATACGGCAATCACGGTGCGTCCGGCACAGATGGCTGAAGATATGAAGCGTAATAACGGTTTTATTCCGGGTATCAAGCCGGGCAAACCTACCGTAGATTATCTGGATTCAATCATGTCGCGTATCACTCTTCCCGGTTCGATCTTCCTCGGTATCGTTGCTATTCTTCCGGCGATCGCTCATGTCTGCGGTCTTAACAGAAGTTTCGCATCGTTCTTCGGAGGCACTTCGCTGTTGATTCTTGTCGGTGTTGTTCTTGACACCCTCAGAATTATCGAGGGTCATCTTCTTATGCGTCACTATGACGGTCTGATGAAAGATGGCACACGTATCAAGGGTCGTAGCACAGGAAGCAATCCATTCTGATATTGTAACTCGTTCGGCATATCGAAATGATTTATATCAAGACAGCGGAAGAGATTGAGAAAATGAGAAAGGCGTGCGACCTTGTTAGCCGCACGTTAGGCGAAGTGGCCAAATGGGTTAAACCCGGAGTGACCACTATGAAGCTCGATACTATAGCAAGAGAGTTTATCCTCGATAACGGGGGTAGACCCTCGTGCTTGGGCTATCAGGGCTTTCCCGGCACCTTGTGTATTGAGGTGAACGAGACGGTTGTCCACGGTTTTCCGTCGGCCTATTGTCTTCGTGAGGGAGATATCGTCGGTGCGGATTGTGTCGCCGAACTTGACGGCTATAACGGTGACAGCTGTTATACCTTTGCCGTTGGCGAGATAGATCCGAAGGTCAGACAACTGCTCGATACAACTAAAGAGTCGTTGTATGAGGGAATCGAAGCTGCCAAGGCCGGGAAGCGCATCGGAGACATTTCGAATGCGATCCAGACATATTGTGAGCATCGCGGTTACAGTGTTGTTCGTGAGATGTGTGGTCATGGTATTGGTCGCAGCATGCATGAAGATCCGGAGGTGCCAAACTACGGGCGTCGCGGGATCGGGCCGGTCCTTAAGCCCGGTATGTGCATTGCAATCGAGCCTATGATCAATATGGGAAGCAAAAATATTGTGATTGACGGTCGTGACGGATGGCAATGCCGAACGAAAGACCGTAAGCCGTCAGCACATTATGAGCATACCATTCTGATTACTGAAGATACGCCTGAGATTTTAACAACTTTCCGATATATTGAAGAAGCACTCGGCTGAAAAGGGTGTTTTCAGGAATAAGATATAAAAGACGAAAAAGAAATGGCAAAACAAGCTGCAATAGAACAGGATGGTGTAATCCTCGAAGCACTTTCAAATGCAATGTTCAAGGTTGAGCTGGAGAACGGACATGAGATCACGGCTCACATCTCGGGCAAGATGAGGATGCATTATATAAAAATCCTTCCCGGAGATAAAGTTAGGGTAGAGATGTCGCCCTATGATCTGAGCAAGGGAAGAATATCTTTCAGATATAAATAAAGAAACCAGATATGAAAGTCAGAGCATCAATAAAAAAACGCACTCCCGATAGCAAGATCGTACGCAGAAAAGGGAGACTTTACGTTATCAACAAGAAAAATCCAAAATTTAAAACTCGCCAGGGTTAATAAAATATAAGTTGCCCGGCTGGAGGATTTACCGGCATTTTTTAGTTAAAGAAATAAAAAATCGGCCGAAAATATATAAAGATATCCGATGAAAGATAACTTTATGGGTAAAATCCTTTAAAAATGGGTTATAACTTATTACCTTTGCAAAAAAATTGTAAGATACAATATGGCAGTAAGAATTGTCGGCGTAGATTTGCCGCAAAATAAAAGAGGCGAGATAGCCTTGACTTATATCTTCGGTATCGGCCGGAGCGCAGCCAACACCATCTTAAGTAAAGCCGGTGTAGACCGCGATATCAAAGTTAAAGACTGGACAGACGCTCAGGCAGCCGCTGTTCGTGAGGTAATTCAGCATGACTATAAAGTAGAGGGAGACCTCCGTACAGAGATCCAGCTTAATATCAAGCGCCTGATGGATATCGGTTGCTATCGTGGCATCCGTCACCGTAACGGACTTCCCGTACGTGGCCAGAGCACCAAGAACAATGCCCGCACTCGTAAGGGTCGTAAGAAAACAGTCGCCAACA
>CAZOPN010000111.1:0-4178 GCA_964581685.1 uncultured Sangeribacter sp.
TGTTGAGAAAATATTTCTTTAAGTTTTTTCAATCCTACTGACGCGTTATCTTGCATATGGATATATTGGTGACAGCAACCTTCAGGTAAAGACACCTCTCCGGGATCAATTAAGATAGATTACATTGGACGAACCGGCACGGGTATGATAATCATCTCCGTTCTGGGTGATGACTGTCACTTCAAATTCTTGTTCCAATGCTGCGATGATTCGATGCCCCCATTAGGATCATGCTCCAAAATGGAACATCTGAGCTCATACCGGCTCCTGTAAAGAATACAATCTTTTTCATTTTATAATTCAAGGTATTTTCGATGTTTGCTTTTTTACTCATCTGTACAGAGCTGGGTGAATCGGTCAAAATCTTCTTCCGAAAACTTTGTGAGCCGATCTTTCCCATATTGATTGCTATAAGACAGGATATGCCTCATATTGCTCTTAGATAAAAATCCTTCCTTATCTGCTTTGCCCATACACTCGAAAGCGAAGTCAAGATACTTCCCGCTATTTTCTGAATCTCGGATATGCAATCTCCAGAGCTTTTGTCCAAACATATCATACAGAGCAGGCATACTGTCGCCAAACAATTTAATTTTTTGTATTTGCTCATCCGTAATGCTTTCATCTAAATATGTTATTTGTCGGTGAAAATAAAGATTTCTGATTCCGGAAGTCTGGCAAGAGCAGCCAGTCGTTCCATTTCCGTCTCATCAGTCACCATACGGCCAGCTTCAATCTCAGATTTGTAATATCTGTATAGTATTGCAGCACCTTGACGGCTTAAAAAAGCAGACTTGTCTGCTTCTTGGAGGAAAGAAATCGCTTTTAATCGCAAATTTTCGTACTCTTCCAGATTCATATTGTTTGCGCCTTTTTTAAGAATTTCCATCCCAACTTGATCATAAATATACGGTAATTTGTTACAAGCGGATATAAACAACTCTTCCTTATTTTCATAGGAAACCGAGGCCAAAGCCTCAAAGCTTCCATAACACCTTAATGTAAACATCATTTCATCTGTGTTTATGTCAGGAGACATTATACTGTGTTCTACTAAGGATGAGATATTTTTTTGAGGTTTGTCATCAATGAATGACTTTAGAACATCCGCATCATGATATCCTTCTTCATTAAGTATGTCTAACACACAAAGCAATCCTTCCTCATCCTTATTTTCCATTCTGTCAATCAGCCTGAAAAAAAGACTCAAGTGACCGCGTGGATTCTCCTGAACGGATTTTTTTGCCATTTCATCAATATCCATTCCTGACATCCAATAGTAAACTAATGCCTTGATGATACTTCGCTCTGCTCCACCCTTACCATAATGGTAACAATCCCCGAGTGCCTCGTATGCCCAGGGTTCTCCATAACCGGCTCGTTCTAACAGATAGGGGATGGAGTCAAGCCAGTTGCTATTATACTCATAGATTCTAAGACCATCTGGAACTGATACTTCAAAAGATTCACCGTTATCTGTATTTCGGACAGTCATCACTTTGTCTGCGAAGGCAGACAAAACAGATAATAGGAAAATAAAGGGGAAAATGTATCGAGTATTCATCTTAATAATGTATTTAGAAGGTCATTTCTTTAGCTTTTGTCTCTGCATCAGTTCGTTGTTGTTCTAATTCTTTCCTCCCTTTTGCTTGGAACGGCACGACGACACGAGCTTTCCTGTCGATGAAACCATAGAGCGCAGACTTTTCATTGTCTTCCATCCCATAGCCATCCTCATCCATAAAATATCTGCCATCAGGATAAAGAGTCCACTCCACAAGAGCCACACCATTCTTGAACTTATCCACGGCAAAGCGCTGATAATATGCGGAGAAAGTATAAGCGTTATTGTTATGTTCAAGTGTCTTGACACTTTCCCAATCTACATCATCCTTAGAAAGGAAAGTAAGCGTAAGACCTTGATCCATCAGTTCGTATGCCTCTTTGGTCTCGTGATTGATTAGGAATCGCTCGCGCCAGTAATTGTCGATAACTTCCTCAACTAATTCCATACCTTCCCCCCAATCCTTCATACGATTATAAGGATAGTCATCATAATAAGGCTTTTCCAATTCTATGTATAGTTCTTTAGCACTCATTTTTATTGATATTATTCGTAATAATAATTCGTTTTACTCTTAAAAAATTATGCACGCGAAATCCGTAAAACCCATTTACCCCTTTAACCATACTCCTGACCATTAATTTATTAATGACAAGATTTTTTATGCCCACATTTTTTACAGTATTCTTTTTGCCATTCGTAGCCATTTGTAATGGGTGAGAAACCGGAACAGTCGCAACCAACAGTACCCGAACAATGTTTGCCCCGAAATGAAATCTCGTGACCAGACCCATTTGAGCTGGTACTGTAAGAATCGTCATAATAGGATTCTGTGACTATAGCAGGCTCCTTATGTGATCCGAAGAGCGTTTCATGAAGCCCTCCAAAATGACCAAAACCGAACAGAGCTCCTACGACAGCTAAACCTAACGGAGCCAGATAATTGTTTGACTTTCCCATTTTCCTCTACCCTTAATCCGTGTCGGGCACAACTTTTAAGTATATTTCTACTCTTAATGAAGAAATCTGGTAAGAAGTAACCCTTAAAATCAAAAATTCTTTTCATGCTCTCTATCTTTAACCAAACAAGGATAAAACTTTGCCGGATTTGATTATTCCTATTACGCCGAAAAACTTACATTCTATCGACACAATATCTTGCCATTCTTTAATCCTTAGACGATTGCCCCTTTTGTCTTCAACCTCAAGTCTGCCATCTTTCCTTAATCCTACAGCAATATCAGCACCTACAGAAATCTGTACGATATCTCTCCATTTTTCAACTCCTTCGAACGTATCAGACAAGACGCTACCATCGGATCTCAATACCATCGAGCTATCTGTTCCGTAGTAATGACTATAGCAGTCAATCTGAACTGCATCACATACATCGTCATAAAAATGACAATCAGTATGGCCGTCAGCGCTATGATATAAAATATGGCCGTCTTTTGTTAGTCCCATGATATTGGCGTAACCCATAGCCACCTGTTCGATATCATGCCAGCCTTTGACAACCCGATCATGATTGGGTGTAAATTCCCAGCCTCCAGTCTCATCAAAGACCCTTACCGCTCCATCCCTAAGAATCACAGCGGTGTGACCTTCACATGCTGTAATATCAGCGACATCGATTAGAGATTCAATTTCATGGTAGCGATCAAATTCGTGAGCTTTTCCAGAGGTTATGACGTCTCCATATTCAGACAATCCCATATAACCGGCATAAGCTGCTGCAATTTTTCGAATCCGTTGGATTCCCGAATTAATATGTCGTATATTGCCTTTGCTGTCTAAAATTGTCAAGTGTCCATCATCGTTCAATACCAATCCAAAATCACGTGCGATGGCAATCCGACCTTTAGGTCGGGGTGTTATTCTTTCAGGAAAACGACAATTCATCAAGCGTTCCCTTTCCAAAAGCCAATTGACATAATTAGACAACTCAATCTTGTCACTACATCTTGTGAAAATATTATTGATCATACCATTCATGCATTGAAGATTTATGTATGTTTTGTTTATTTTGCATATTTGATACTTACTTGATTTATTCAGGAAAATAGTAATCAATTAAGTTTTTTGATGATTGCCTGACATCCCCTCTCTATTGAATCAAAGCAGTTACCATACACATATTCGGTCTGAAAGTGAGGATCGTGCAAATCGGAAGCGTCCCCAAAACAAAACTCATTGAAAAGGACAATACGATCCCAATGATCATAATTCAGTAATCTCGTTACTTCTTCATGGTGCAGTTTGGTCATCACAATAATCCTGTCAGCTGAATTGAGCAATTCTTCCGTCGCTTGAACTGCAATGCCTCCCATTGTATAACCTTTTTCGTCAGCAATATGGCACATAATCTCGTCACGCTCAATATAACCATGGACATTTGTGCCACATGAAAAAACCTCCACCCCGTGAATCTTATTGTCAGCAATTATCTTCTTCAATATTGCCTCTGCGGCCGCTGAGCGACAGGCATTCCCAGTACATACAAATACAATCTTCATAATTTCACTGTCCTTTAGAAGGTTTAATACCTTTAGTCCAAATTACATTTCTTGATCGTCCTGCATTGAGCCACTGTAAAGCATCTCTGCTGTTCTTA
>CAZOPN010000112.1:0-4036 GCA_964581685.1 uncultured Sangeribacter sp.
GCATTTTTGGCTGAATCTGAAAAATTCATCCACGGAAGTTTGGCAGTGTCCCAACTTTCCCCCAACCCCGGTAAGCATACCTATGAGGTCTACTTATACGTTTATTATAACGGAGAATGGTATGGAGGCACTAAAGTCGGCGCTTACGACCAGACCGGAGCTTCACGGTCTTCATCCTCATCATCCTCATCCTCCTCATCTTCTTCCCGCTCCAACTCCGGAACGCAGAAAACTCGCCCTTGTTCCGTCTGTAGCGGTTCCGGAAAAGTAAATTGTTATATGTGTAGCGGCAAGGGGCAGACACAGGTTGTCAAATGTCTGCCTTATTATCCTTTCACGGCCTATAGCGAATGGGTGGCCTGTGGATTTTGCAGTTCGTCGGGAAAAATAAACTGTGTGGGATGCGGGGGTAAAGGTAATGTCGTTATCAATAATAATACTAATTACAACAGCAATTCGAACAGTAACTATAATTACAACTATAATTATAACAGTAACTCTTCTTCCAGCCGCAGCAATTCCTCCGGAAGTTCAAGCGCCTACACCACATGTCGGATATGCGGTGGCGGTGGCGTATGCACGAGTTGTCATGGAACCGGAGGAGAATGGCGTGATACGGGTTATTACGTAGGAACCGATACAAAAAGCTGGATTGCATGTCCCTCCTGTCGCGGAAATAAGAAATGCTTTAACTGCCACGGAACAGGGCGCCAATAAGTCGGGCTTTTCTTATATAGGAAGCCGATGATTTGATTTATGTCAAATAATTCAAAAAAATCGTAAAAATTCAGCTATTTAATCTGAGTAAAAATGTTATTTTTTGCAAAAAGACTTAATAAAAGCTGTATGAAGCCTGAATATTGGGCGACATCACGAAGAAATCAATAAACCCGAGGATTATGAAGTCAGTAGATGCAATAGCAAGAAAATTAACGCGATTTATGACTAAGGCCTATCCGTTAGACCGGTCGATTATCGACAAACTCGCCTCACTTGCCGTTTGCCGTAATGTTTCGCGCATGGAGCCACTTTGTGTGGAGGGAGAGGTTTTCGATAGCTTCACTTTTGTTTCCGAGGGTATCTTCCGACTTTCGAGGAATATCGATGGAGAGGAAGACACGATAGCTTTCGGCATAGAGGGCGATCCTTTTACAAGTGTGGCGTCTTATCTTTATGATCAACCTTCGCTGTTCTCATATACTCCCCTTACAGATGGAGAAATTATAATGATCGACACTAAGGAATTCAAGAAACTTGTTGAAAAGACGGATCTTGTGATGTGGTTCAACAAGGTGCTTCTCCGCCAGGTGCATGCCCTTGAAAACCGCTACGTTTATCTCAGTCAGCAGGATACGTATTCACGCTATCTGAGGCTTATTGATCTTCGGCCGGAGATTGTAAACAATGTGCCGCTTAAATACATAGCATCTTATCTTGGGGTAACCCAGTCTACGCTAAGCCGGATCCGCGCCAAGATTGCGGGCAAATAAGTATTGTATCGGCCGGGTAGCTACTGAAGATTTCATATCCGTCATTTAGGAAGATTTATGTGATTTAGAGAATAATGCATTATCCCATTGTGTCAGTTCTGTTTTAAACAATTCCACGTTAGCAGTAGGAGAGAAAAAAGTTTGAGAAAAATTTGGAAAATAGAAAAAAGCGCATTAACTTTGCAGACGCAAACCGCTGATAGCTGTAAGCAAAGAATGACTCCGTGGCTCAGTTGGTAGAGCAAATGACTCTTAATCATTGGGTCGTGGGTTCGAGCCCCACCGGGGTCACAAAAAGGAATTGCGAAAGCAATTCCTTTGTTTGTATTTATAGCAAATGCCTCACCGTGTCTATTAACTGGCATTGGGTTGTGGGTTCGAGCCCCACCGGGGTCACAGAAAAGGGATAGCTTTCGGATTATCTCTTTTTTGTTGTTAGTGCAAATTACTCGGCTCTCGATAATGTGATTAACTCATTTACAAAGATTTATTTTGAGTTGCGGATGCTTAATTTCGGCAATAAATTTGAATTATTGCCGAAATTAAGCTATCTTTGCACAGAATTATCAAAATATGATGAGTACGACAGAAATAATATTGAATTTCGCCGGAAGTCGCAATAGCTTTACCCTATGCGAACTGTCTGATTATGTCCGTAGTCGGGAAGTGATTTCTGATTCCGGGATATTGTGGCACATAAAAAAACTAATAAACCAAAACAAACTGTCACGTTTGTCACGCGGAATTTACGGAGCTTTTGGAAAAATGGAATTTGTCCCCACGCTTACCGAGGAATTGAAACAATTACATGAGGACATTTCTTCTGAGTTTCCATTGATTGATCTTGCCATCTATTCGGGGCATGATATTACTGCCTTGCAACACCATCTTTCAACAAACAATGCACTTTATGTCGAGGTGACAAAAGATGCTTCCGAGGCGGTGTTTCATTATCTAATTGATAAAAAGAAGAAGGTGTACCACAAACCCAATCGTAATTTCATGTGTGATTACGTGGACTTGTCAGAACATTGTGTTATTGTTAAACCTTTGGTTTCAGAATCCCCTGTTAAGAAAATTGACTCTATCTGTGTGCCCACATTGGAAAAGCTGTTGGTGGATATAAATGCCGATCCTGATTTTTATTACCTTCAAGGTGTGGAGGCTTCCTATATCATGGACAATGCTCGATCACTTTACCAACTGAACACCCCAAAGATGCTGCGCTATGCCTCACGTCGTGGAATACGGGAGGAAATGCATTCTTACTTAAAAATGATGACTGACCATGATTAAACAGGAATGTTTCACTAAGGAATGGTGCGAAAAGGTAGCACAAAAGCTGAACTATAAGGATACACAACTTATAGAAAAAGTGGTTCGTGCGCTCTCGTTACTGGAAATGCTTGTAAAGTCAGGGTGTCCGTTCCACTTCAAGGGAGGTACGGCAACGATGCTCATATTAGGAGGTGTCACCAATCGTCTCAGCATAGACATCGACATAATCTGTCCTCCAGGAACAAATATTGAACAATATCTCTTACGGTTCAAGGAATTTGGTTTTACTAAAATAGACCTTGTGGAACGCAAGTCTCCCAAAAAGAACATTCCAAAGAGTCATTCCAAGTTCTTTTATCAATTCGCATATACTGATAAAGCTGCAAAAGAGGGCTATATTCTTCTCGATGTTCTTTATGAGGACTGTCATTATCAGAATACGCTTGAAATCCCCATCGTCAGTCCGTTCATTGAAATTGATGGGGAGCCACTTAAAGTGTGCGTTCCTTCCGTTGACGACATTCTCGGAGACAAACTTACGGCATTTGCTCCTAACACCACCGGCATTCCGTATTATAAAAAGAATAAGGTCTGCTCGGTAGAGATAATCAAGCAGCTGTATGATGTGGCGCGATTGTTTGACAGGATTGAAAATCTTGACATCACAACCAAGTCGTTCCTAAACATAGTCAAGGTTGAAATGGCTTATAGAGAAATATCTGATTTGGAGGCTGTGTATGATGATATTTTGCAAACGTCTCTGCTCTTAGCCACTAGAGGAAAGGAAGGAGTTGGAGAGTTTGATATTTTGCAAGATGGAATAAAGAAGATAAAGTCGTTTATCCATACCTCGAATTATCGTATTGAAAACGCCATAGTTGATTCGGCAAAAGCAGCCTATATATCCACCTGCATAAGAAAAGGTGTGACTAAAATAGAAAAATATGATGGCGACCTGGATACACTTTTGGCAATGTCAATCGCTCCTATCTTGACAACAAAACTGAATAAACTGAAGAGGGTTCTTCCCGAAGCCTTCTATTACTGGGTGAAGACAAGTGAACTCCTGAAATAGCTTAATTTCGGCAATAAATTAATTTATTGCCGAAATTAAGTAAGCAGAACCCCGGATAGAGTAAGTGTGTGATTGCAGACGTAGATGAAGCTTGCGGAATGATCGGCGGTGGTCACATTCTTGCTCCCGTGGGTTGTGACTAAACGGAGAGTGGCGTGGCGGTTCAAGTCCAAACCCGGAACGGGCGTGAAGA
>CAZOPN010000113.1:0-3925 GCA_964581685.1 uncultured Sangeribacter sp.
ATTTTTG
This sequence comes from uncultured Sangeribacter sp., assembly GCA_964581685.1. GTDB lineage: Bacteria > Bacteroidota > Bacteroidia > Bacteroidales > Muribaculaceae > Lepagella. Next base: position 8 of record CAZOPN010000113.1, read on the forward strand.
GCTGAATCTGAAAAATTCATCCACGGAAGTTTGGCAGTGTCCCGTTTTCTATCCGACTTTCACGCTCTACAATATCTACACGCCGTACTCTAACCCGAATATAAAGGGTGCTGTAGAACATCGTAAGAATTTCGATGAGAACCTAAAAAAGATTGTCGGCACTACTCCAGACCGCCAAATTGTATGTGGCGACATGAACATCGTTGCCTCAGACAGCGATTGTTGGGATGGTAAATTCAAACGGAATCAAGCCAACTTCCACGATTGGGAACGACATAATTTCGATGAACTATTAAAGGCTGGGCATCTGATTGACACTTATCGAACTATCAATCCATTCTCTAAGGAATTTTCTTACTTCTTTAGAAATGATTCTGTAGTGAGGGCCAATAACCAAGGTCATAGAATAGATTATTTCCTTGCAAGTCGCAGCTTCGAGCCCCAAATAGTCAAAGCTGAGATTATAAAGAATTGTACTGTATCCACAAACAACCCTATTCTGCTTGAAATAAAATATTAGATTATGATTCAACCCCACGATAAGGTCTATCCGGAAATCCCGACTGACATCAAGAAAACAATAGAAGCCTCCGGGCAAAAGTTGTGCAAAGCAGATAATAGGTATCAAGCTTATTATCGCTACTTGCAATCTCTTTGGAGGGAATCCAAGAATATACCAGTCAAAAAGCTTGTGGGACAATCTGATAATGCTGTCTATGGCAACTATACATCAGACCCACATGCAAACTTTATGACAGAAGGTATCCGGTCTCTGGTTGACAATGAACTTTCGCCGGAAAACAAGGGGAACAGACTGATTGAAGAAACCAGATTACGAACAAATCTTCTTTCATCGCAACCGCTATGCTTTAATCTTTTTGGAGAACTAAAATTGAGTAGCGACAAGGCATTACAGTTTTTTAATATTTTGTATGACAACTATTTCAAGTCTATTGATAGAATAGAATTTGAATTCAATCCTGCCCGTCGCGATCCCCGGCTTACCGGTGACCGCTCAGCATTTGACGTATTTGTGGAATACACTTCTATCGCAGGTAAAAAAGGTTTTTTAGGAATTGAGGTCAAATATTCCGAAACGCTAAATGAAGGTGCAGATTCTGTTAATGATATTCTAAACAAACAATTCTGCAATGAGCCGATAAACAGACGAGACCGATATCGTGAATTAAGTCATGGTTTATTTACAGAATCAAGTTACAGTGAATTAGAACAATTACCTGCTTTCCAGATATGGAGAGACCATCTGTTAGCAGTATCCATGTGTAGGGCTTTCCCAGAGAAATATGATGAAGGAGTATTCTTATTCCTTGCTCCATACTCCAATAAAAAATGTCGAGAAGGTGTAGAGCGATACAAGGATTTACTTCTAAACCCCGAGGGAGTAGATTCACATTTTTGTCACGCATGGCTCGAAGAATATATCGAGACTCTTGATAGAGTATTCGATGAAGACTGGACTAAAGAAATGAAAGCACGTTATATTGGCGATTATAATTAAGCTATGGGCAATCAAATATTCGAGAATCTTAAAAAATTTGTAAATCTTGCTTCTCTTAAAGAACATGCCTCTCATGTCTATGAGTTTGATAATGTTGTGGTCATCGAGAAGAAAGATGGTAAATGGGGTGTTATGAGCAATAAAGGCAACGAAATAGTCCCCTTTGGGAAATATGATCTTATCGAACCTTTCTTTATGGGACTTGCAAGAGTCAAAATAGGGAATGTGGCGGTTGGGAATAGTGAAAACTATGGCAAATATCGCTGGGGGATAATCAATCTGTCAGGTGAAGAAGTTATACCCGTAGAATATACGGAACTATGGCAATTCCATTTGAAGCAGAAAACTAAAATTCAAATGGCAAAGGATTCTAAATACGAATGGCTCGACTTATATGAAATTGCTCCATTTCCCTATAATCTCCAAACTGACGTACATGGACGAATAATTGATGCAGAATACTACGATCAACTTCGGGAAGATTATCGGACTGATGATATAGGTGATGCTTTTGACGGAGCTCCAGAAGCTTATTGGAATATTGATTAGCTCATAGAACGGTGTGTAGTTTTTTTGTAAAAAATAATAATGGATAGCGGACAGATAATACTTTTTCAGACGCAGGGTGGTGAGAAAAAGATTGAGGTTCGGCTTGCAAATGAATCTGTGTGGCTTACTGCCGACCAAATGGCTGAGCTGTTTCAACGCAAAAAATCGACAATTTCAAGACATATTAAGAATATATATGAAAGTGCTGAATTAGAACAAAATCGAACTGTTGCATTTTTTGCAACTGTTCAAAACGATGGAGGAATTGAGCCCAAATCTAACTTGTGCAAAAAATGCACAAGTTGAAATAGAGGAAAGTCGTCAGATGGAATATCATGACTTTCTTGTGCAGTCCGAGAAGCCGAGCAAAAGAAACTCCGAGGTGTCAAGAAGTAGGCTTACCTCCTAATGAACCCTATGCGTATTTGCAGGTAAAAGTTACGCGGAAACGGAGTTGCGTTTCAATGAGAGTGTGGTGCTACTCTTATTATAATATCACCGTCAAATTTTGACTTATAAGTGAAATTTTATATCTCGTCCAAGGAATTTGCTTCCCTCTCTTGAGAAGCAATATCTCCATTATCAGAATTTTCGTAACTAATTACTAATTCAGCTTTGTTATTTACTTCTATCATTATTCCTTCCATATAAAATGTTGTCCAATAAGCTTTCTCTTGCTTAAATGCTGACAACTCATATCCATCTCCTTCATAATACGGATCTTTAAAGAATTCATAAGAGATATCATAGGTATATTTCTTATTATAGAGTTCCTTAATTTTCTTGTAGTGATTCTTCAGAGAAATCCAGGATTTATTTTCAGGAAATATGACAGAAACCTTCCATACTAATTTTGTCTTAGGTGAACAAAGAACAGCTATCTTGGCATCTTGTCCAAGAAAATCGCCTTCCAACATTACACCGAAGTCTGTTTCATAATAACTCTTATACCCCTGTTTTTCTAAAAGTTCTATAAAAGTATCGAGCTTGCCGTCTATTGGGATATTCTTAAACTTCAGCGTCTCGTTGTCTGCCGGATAAGCAGAAAACGAGAAGGATAAAGTCAGCAAAATGATGAAAAGGAGTTTTTTAATCATTTGGTGATAGATTTTTAGTGAGTCAAGTAAGTATTGAAAATTAATCGATATTAATGATTATGGAAATCCGGAACAATAAAACTCGCTCTTTTTGATTGCGTTGATCTTGTCATTCAGTCGAATGAAATAATTCTCCTTAATGCCGCAACCAAATCGACTCAAAAATAACTTCGTTTTATATGTTCCTTAATTTGCAACACTTGCTTAGTTTATATTATTTTATACAATTTACTCTATTATTCCCTCGGATAAATATAATAAATTTATCTCTTCCTCTCTCGTCTGTGATAGAGGGGGCCTGAAAGTGTGGTATAGGGTGATTATGTTCCCACTAATGCAAAATTAGGCATTTTGGGGTGAATTGCAAAATAAAAATACAGAAGTCGAATTATGCTCGCCAAAGGCGACCTACGTCAGAGGACATGTAGTGCTCATGCTTTTTCCGGTGCCTATACAATGAACCCATCCAAGCGAAATAGAAGAACCGACCGCGACCAAAGAGGAGCAAGCCTTAGAATTGCTAAAGGGCAACACCCCGGCACAATTGAAAATCACCGAGGTCCTATTGAATAAACTCAATCCGAGATAAATTATGGCTATCATTTCTGCAATCAACAAATAAACCATTCGCGAGTTGGCAAATAGTGCATGTCGAGCTTCAGCTCGGTGCACGATTCCGAAGGAAATTTGACCAACCGACAAATAATCAGTAAATTTGCATTATTATGGCAAAGGATTCAATTATTCGGCATA
>CAZOPN010000114.1:0-3868 GCA_964581685.1 uncultured Sangeribacter sp.
ATCCCTCGCCCGGAGCCGCCCTCAGCAAGCTGATTTTTTATGAGTCGGGGCCTTAAAAGCTCACCCCGCGATCGCTTCTGAGTATGAGGAATTGAAAAAATATCTGGCAGAGAAATATAGACATAATCGGGATGCATATACAGAGGGCAAATCGGCATTCGTTTTATACCATACGCAAAAAGCCAAAGCATTTTTCGACAAAATCTTCATCAAAAAATCTTCTGGGAGATGATTCTTTGCGCAAGAAAAACACATCTGATGTCGCAAAGCGCCACTTTCTCTTCATCACCAAAGTCGGGGTTGTCGGATGCAAGAACAAAAAAATTCTTAGAATCGAGTTCGTTTTCAATAATCCTTTTTATTACGAATTTATCGGCGTAGGCCGTTACCACCACCACATCCTCAAGCTGATGCCATCGTGTCGGAGAAATTTCGGTGCAAAGCACCAATGCCCCCGACTGTATCTGTGGTGCCATAGACTCACCTCTAATTTTAAATACACATGATTCGTCATCGATATCATCTCCTCTCATAGGAACAACGGATATTGTATCCGAATATTCAGACTGTCCGGAGCAAAATTCCACAAATGAGGCAGTCGGAGAAATTTCGTAATATCTCACTTGTACCATATCTTCTGCCATGGGTTTTACCGGTACTCCAATGAATTTGGCATTTCCTTCATTTTCAATCAACATATTGCCTTTCCCGGTTCTAAGCCAATAGATATTTAGATCAGGCAATCGTTTCGACAATCTCTCGTAAGTGCTCTGCCTTGTGCGATCGGTCATATTATTGACCGCGCCGTTGCTAAGACCGACAAGTCGCTCGAATTCAGCGACTGTCATCTTGTGATACTTAATATATTCCTTTAATCTTTCCGGAACGCCCATGTTAATAAGTGTTAATAATAGATATATAATTGATAATCTAATATAAATCTATTAATTTTGCTTTATTGAAATATTCACAAAAATAACAAAAATAAATCTATTATCAAAAAAGTACAAATAGATTAAACTATGAAAATTGATAAAAAAATTGAAGAAGCGATTGTTGATGCCGTACTCGACATGCCGCGTGAGTTTTATGTAGGAAAAAGGAGGTTCAGACTATGGTCGCCATCTTTGGGAATGTCTATCATGCTTGAGCGTCGTCTGAATCTTATTGGCCTTGATTTAGAGCTAAAGTCGAAGAATCCCTATATTGAGGTTTTATTTCTTGTTCGCAGCAAGCGCACGGAAATATGTGACATTCTGTCGGTTTGTACGTTCAGGCACTATCGAGAATTGCGTAATCCGGTTAAATTGAAAAGACGTTCGGATTTTTTTTCAAGATCTCTTTCGGATGAGGAAGTTGCGGAATTGTTTTTGGCCGTTTTATCTCTACCAAAAGCTGAAACCTTGATATCGGGTTCCGGAATTTTGAAACAACAGAAGGAGCAGTCGAGAATAGCAAGACAAAAGAACATCAAAGGCCATTCTCGCACCTACGGGGGCGTAACTATTTATGGATCATTGATTGACCTGGCGTGTAAGAGTTACGGCTGGACAAAAGAGTATGTGGTATGGGGAATTGATCTGATAAGTCTGCGTCTCATGATGGCTGATGCTGTAAATACGATTTATTTATCTGAGGAGGAAATGAGGGAAATGCATTTACCGTCGACTATGGTTCTGGATGCTAACAATCCTGATAATATGGCGGAAATTTTGGCCATGAACTGGGATTAAGAAGTTTAGAAGAGACTTCGTGATTAACTGACAAATATTCAAGGAGAAAGCAAATAATAGATAAAACGGAGAAATGTTAATAAGTGTTAAATAGTAGAAATAAATTAGATAAACTATTGACAAACTAATTTAAATCTATTATCTTTGCAACGTCAAACGATGACAATGCAGATGTAATTAAAAAGACTTGCCAAGAATGATCGGAGCTTAAGACTCCGGGATTAAAATAAACCAATTATTAACAATTTAAATTTAAAAACTTATGAAAGATTTGATGTGGGGAAAATGTTCCCTTGCCATCGCGAAGAAAACCGCCGGTCAGTATGGAGAATGGAAAGCCTTTCCGGCTCCTGTCGATGCCTCAACCACGCTCACAACAACCAAGGGCGAGAAAAAAGAAGCAAAAGTAGAAGGAGGGGGTGTGGAAGCCGTTAAATATGGCAGCAATACCTATTCACTTGCATCATCGTTCCGACGTGGTATGGTGGATGGCCAACCGGTATCTTTCCCGTTTACTGATGTAGACGGAGTTGTGGATGGTGTCTACGGCTTCCGTCTGCAGCCTGAAAACAAGGAAGTGACGGGCATGTTTGTCAAGGAGGTGATCATATCCACGGAAGACACCTATACGTCGGCCGACGGAGCAATCAAGGTTGTGACCTTCGATTTCATCAAACCCGAGACGATATCCACGGAATCTCCGGAGCCTACAATCAACTGGGAGCTTATTCCGGATCTTCTTGCCGCTGTGAAGGAAAAGGAGCAGGTTGCCTCGGTATCCTGACATTAAAAAAGCCGGTGGAAGAATAGACGACTTGCCATCAAAAAGAATTCTTGCGGCTGCAAATAGAGTCAGCCGCAAGAGTTCTCCACCGGTAAAATGTCAGACAGGATTATAAGGCGTTAAGAGGGATGTTGAACGAGATCGGTAAATCGGTGTAGCGTGAGTATAATATGAAAAAATGAATGTTATTTGTTTTTAAAAGTAATGTTCATTCTGGTAGATAAACTATCAGAGGTGATATAAAATTCAATTACACCATCTTTTAATTTCCATACATAATATATATAACATTTATGTTTATCGTATAGGTTTGAACGTATTTTTTTTCTATCCTTTTTTGGAGAGGTGCGGTAATCATAGTAAGCTTTTGGTTCACCATATTGTTTTATCAATTCTGATAAAAAGTGATCATGATCAATGAAGGATAGCTCGAGATTTGGATATCTACGAATTACACTGATTCTCTCAATCAAGTTATAATAGTTGTCTTTGGTAATTATAAACCAGACATCGTCTTTTCCTAATACTCGCCCTTTCCCATCCCAAGATGTTATGGTTTCGCCCAATATTTCTGATTCCTCTTTATCTCCAAACGTATAACCTTTGATTTTTAAAAAACTCATAAATGATTCAGGAGAACAATACATTCCGGCGCCTTCGAATTTCAGCGCATAAGAAGACATGGAAAAAAAGAGTAAGGCGAAAAACAGTAAAAATTTTTTCATGTAGGTAGGTTTAAAATTTTATATTGGTGTATTGATTTATCAATACTTTAATATTACAAAAATAATATTTTATGTCCATAAATTTTATAGGCAATATAGATAATCGTAATTATTTAAATATAATTAACGAAATATCAATGCAGATCAACAAGGCTTCCGAGCAAATGAAAGAGGCTGGAGATGATATCGATATCACCTTCTCACGACTCAAAAAGGGTCTGGATGGAATTAAAGACAAGATAGGATTCAGGGAGCTTGTAAAGCAGATTGTCAATACGCGAGACCAGTTCCAGCAACTTGAAGTGTCGTTAAAGTCTTTCGCCGGTTCGGAGGAGGAAGCCGAGAGCATCTTACAGAAATTGATGGATACATCTTCACGCACTCCATTCTCTCTTGATGAACTTGGGGATGGAGCGAAAAAGTTGATGGGTATGGGTGTCTCTGCCGGCGAAGTGAATGATACGCTGATCAGCTTAGGGACGACAGCTGCCGGCCTGTCGTTGCCATTGGAGGATGCGATAAACTTTTATTGCGACACACTTTCCAAAGCACATATCGGGACGGAAGAGCTGAATGAGATGATGGCAGCCGGCATACCGGTTGTCACAGAGCTTTCACGTCAGTAT
>CAZOPN010000115.1:0-3828 GCA_964581685.1 uncultured Sangeribacter sp.
CCCCTGGGGCGGATTTGGGCGAGTGATTTTCTCAAGTTGAGGAGGGAATGATGCCCGTATTTGACTGAGTGACAATAAGAAATTGGCCAAAAAGAAAAAGGCAGAGAGTATAAAAGATAACATTATTGCTAACTATCGTTTAATTTTGAATACTTACTTATTTTTACTAATATTGTAACTACTTTTCTAAGGAGGAACTATTTTTGGAATACAAGCAATATATTGCTATTGATCTTAAATCGTTTTACGCCTCGGTAGAATGTGTCGAGCGTGGTCTTGATCCGCTGGATACATGTCTTGTTGTAGCTGATGCCTCTCGCACGGAAAAAACGATTTGCCTTGCTGTGTCTCCGGCACTTAAAGCTTACGGCACAGGTGGTCGTCCACGTCTGTTTGAAGTGATTCAAAGAGTACGCGAAGCTAACAGCCGCAGAGGAAAACGTAAAAAATCTTTCTCTAAAAAGGTGCTTGATCGTCATTCTGATGTAGCGATTGATTATCTTGTTGCCTCGCCACGAATGGCTCTATACATGGATTACAGCACCCGAATTTATAAAGTATACTTGCGTTATATCGCTCCTGAAGATATCCATGTCTATTCTATTGATGAAGTGATTATGGATGTGACATCATATCTATCAATATATAAAATATCTGCTCATGATCTTGCTATGACCATGATTCGTGAAGTTTTGGCAGAGACAGGTGTAACAGCGACAGCAGGAATAGGTACTAATATGTATCTTTGCAAAATAGCGATGGATATTGTTGCCAAAAAAATGCAGCCGGACAAGGATGGAGTCCGTATTGCTGAAATTGATGAGATGAGTTACCGAAAGCTATTGTGGAATCACACACCGCTCACTGATTTTTGGCGAGTCGGTAGAGGAATCGCCGGAAGGCTTGCGCAATATGGGATTATGACAATGGGAGATATCGCCCGTTGCTCAATTAATAATGAAGATTTTCTTTATGAACTCTTCGGCATCAATGCAGAGTTATTGATCGACCATGCATGGGGTTGGGAACCGGTGACAATGCAGCAGGTAAAGGCTTATCGTCCCGAAACAACGAGTATGAGCAGCGGACAAGTGTTACAGAGTGCATATCCCGTAGAACACGCTCGCAATGTAATCCTGGAGATGGCTGATGCCGTATCATTTGATCTTATTGACCATAAACTTGTCACAGATCAAATCGTTCTTACAATTGGCTATGATGTGGAATCTCTGACAAATCCGGCTATCCGTGCCCGTTACCATGGTAAGATTAAAACAGATTTTTATGGACGTAAGGTGCCGGTGCATTCTCATGGCACAATTAATCTTGAGAAACCTTCTTCTTCAGGTAAAATACTTATTGATAAAGTGGCCCAACTCTTTGACAGGATTGTAAATCCTGATCTTCTTATCAGACGTCTCTCACTTTCGATAAATCATCTGGTTCCGGAGAATAGTGTGATTTTAAAACCCAAAGTGGAGCAGCTTAGTCTTTTTACAGATTATGATGAACTACGTAAGAGGAAAATTGAAGAAGAAAAAATATTTATGAAAGAAAGAAGACAACAGGAAGTGGCTCTAAAAATTAAAAAAATGTTTGGAAAGAATGCAATTCTCAAAGGTTTGAATTTTAATGACGGGGCTACTCAGCGAAGCAGGAATCATCAGATCGGAGGACACCATGAATAGCTACGATGATATTATAGATCTCCCCCATCATGAACCTCATCATCCTCGGATGCCGATGGAGAATCGGGCAGCACAGTTTGCCCCGTTTGCAGCTCTTTCAGGTCATGACTCGGCTATTGCAGAGACAGCACGGCTTACAGATAGTCCAATAGAGCTGTCGGAAGATGAACAGATACGACTCTCCCGCCGGTTGCATTATGCATATAGCACACGTGAGATGGTCATCATAAAATATTTCCAACCGGATCCGACCAAGGATGGAGGAAAATATATGGAGATTTCCGCCCGAATTAAAAAAATAGATGAGACAGAAAGAATCCTATATCTTTTTGGAGGAGAAAAAATTAAAATTGACTATATCAAAGATATCACAGGTCCTCTCTTTTCTCCGTTTGATTAAGAGTCTTTCCCCGAGCTGCTTTCCGCGTTATTTGAGAGGTATGCATTAATCACGTGCGGGCCCGAGATAGGATTCTCTCCTTTCTCCCCACTCAATTATAATTCTTTGTATTATCAATCCCGGATCAATAGCAAAAATATTGATAGTCTGCGGCTTTTTATCAGGATTTATTTTATGTGAAAAAGAAAATCTATTTCCATTCTGCAACACTTGATCGCGCCATGATTTTGAATGTTCCTTTAAAATTTCATCAACAACGTATGGCTCGGAAGTATCAAATGAAATTGCATATTTTGTAGACGCGCCTTTATATAATGGAAAACGCGGGACAGTATAAATGGTAACACTTATTGAATCGGAGATGATTGGTGGAAGTTTATAACTAATTCCCAAGTTATATTTGTCATCAGTAGCCAATGGAGGCTGACTTGCTTCTCCGAGCTGTACAGACTTCCAGTCATAGCCGATTCCTTCCAAAATTCTTATGCTGTTATTATCGTTAGACGATATCGTAGAATATGATTCAAGGGGAATGACATAATAGTTCTCTTCAACCTCTTTCTTAGGAGAGGGTGTAAGTTCAATTTCCTCACTACCAGCATTTTCAAAGCGTATTATCTCCGGCATTTTATGATATAATGCCACCAAACCCGGAGGGAGAGTCATCATATTTCGCCACTTCCCGTTTTCGAGTTCATTATATTTGCTTATCAGATTATTTAAACTATCGTAAGCCTGAATAACTTGATTTGCTGCCCAATTGGCTTTGGCAAATTCATTGATATCGGCCATTTCATGATTGAGTTTTGCCATCAAAAACTTCCGATTCATCTGGTAAGCTGCCATTACCGGAAAACCGATCATTTCAAAGAAAGATGATTTGAGTATTTGTGGAAGTTGTTGATATAATTTCTGACATTTCTCGGAGATCAGATTGTATTCAGACAATCTTAACCTTGCTTCATTATAGTTTTTAAATGAATACTCCGGATCTTTAAGTCCGGTATACTGTGGGCTATCCCACTCGCGTTCCCAACCCATATATTCCGGTTTGCGACTCCATGCCAATTTATAGAATTTATTTAAGATTTCATTAATCTCAGCAGAATATTTCTGACCATAAATTGCACCGGCAAAATCACTTTGGTGTAGGTTAATGTTTTCGTAGTTAAATTTTGTAATATCCCAAGCCATGTCAAAAAAAGTTTGAATGGCAAGTTCCATCGGTTTTATATCGCCGACATTAAGCAACCAATAACGATCTGCGCCTGTATCGTATGCTTTTTTTAGTTCTTCAAACATCAACATCGGAGGAGTGGTATTAAGCCATAAATAATCATGTGGCAGCCCAAGATATGAAATATGATAATATACTCCCGAACGCCCCTTACGTCTACGCTCTTCAGGATTGCTTAACATTTTTATATATCCATAATTATCATCAGGCCAAATAAGCGTTACATGTTCCGGCACTTTCAGCCCGTTCTCATAGAGTTCCTGAGCCTCCTTATATGGAATAAAAATCTGTGGAATTGAATCAATATTTTGCTTGATGTATCGATGAAGGATATCTCTTTGGTCTGTAATGGCCTGTTGCAGCATATTCACTTTCTCAGGTGTGGACATATCTCCTCTCATTCCTTCATCGTGAAGTCCGCGCATTGCAAGAGTGTAAATATTTTCATATTTGGATGCTGTCTTAATTCTATTGTCAAGCTTATTGTAAATAGTAGTCCGGTT
>CAZOPN010000116.1:0-3707 GCA_964581685.1 uncultured Sangeribacter sp.
CCATACGTTTCAGCAAGTTAGTTTGAAAGATATTCGGGGCGCCTCACCCCGACAGGACAATAGAGGCTGTGTCAAAATTAAAAATTTTGGCTCAGCCTCTTAAGGTGTGTAAGAATGGGTAAGATGCAAGACGCTGAGGATGAGGCCAAAGGGAGCATACGTAAGTATGTGACCGAAGCCGAATTCCGAAAGCAACACAGCAGATTGCCCATTATGACACACCGTCTTTCAATTAAGATTATGAAAAAAAAGCTTGCAACACTTTTAATTACAGCGGCCATGATTTTTGGCGCGGGAACCGGGCGCAGTGCCGTGGTTCGCGATTCCGTGCTTTATATCGACAGCAGCCAACATGAAATACCGGCATACGCTTTTCGCGACCGCACCGATTTTCACTCCGTTGATTTCGGGAAAGATTCCAAACTTATAAAAATCGGGGAATATGCCTTTTTAGGATGCTCCTCCCTTAAAGAAATCTATCTTCCCGACGGCATAACCGAGATCGGAGAAGGCTGCTTCCGCGAATGCGAACGCCTTGAAAAAGCCCGGCTACCCAAAAAGTTGAAAAATGTGCCCAAAGCTATGTTCCAATGGTGCGTTGCCCTGAAAAAGGCTGATCTGCGCACTGTCAAGGATATCGGCTCCCACAGCTTTGCCTATTGCGCCAAGCTCGAATCTGTCTCCATCCCTACAGGAGTGACCCATATAGGGAACAACGCTTTCTACGGATGCGTGAGTCTGCGGAGGGTCTGGCTTCCCGCAACAATCAAAGAGCTGGAATCGTATGCCTTCGCCGACTGCAAAGGCCTGCGAGAAGCCACGCTCCCGGCCAACGGCCGATTGCTTGGGGAGTTGATATTCAGTGGCTGCGACGAGCTGGAAACGCTCACCATCGACAGTCGCATTGTTCCAAAATTCGATTGCGACAGCTCCATCTTCGATCCGGATGAGAAATACAATTATGCGCGCTGCGTCTTGCGCGTCCCGGCCATAAGCCTCTCCCTCTACCGCGCCGCAAACGGCTGGCGCCGATTTGTCAAGATCGTCCCGATAAGATAAGTATTACCACTAAAACGCCCGGTTCTCCTTTAATGAAAAACGGGTGTTTAATTTATATCTATAATTATCTGTTGTCGTGGCTGTATTTCTTATCCCCACTTTACCCTCATTTATAGCTTCATGTTGAGCATCCTTACCATTTACAGGGACATTACTGACATTTTTCCTCAAGTAAATTATAGTGAGATAGTCTTTGATTATGAATCTAATCAAAGAGTCATTTTTACACGTTAATCTTCGAAGATCTATATCCACGGATATTATAACAGCGTGTTTCATGCTTATAGCGAGCAACCGCTATTGAGGCACTTACGCCATTCTTTTTAGCCTCTCTTGCAATTGTATGGGCAATGGTCTGAGGGGAGAGACCATTTGATTTTGCCGACATAATATTACGCCATTTTTGAGGAGATATCAGCGTATCATTGGCAAATCGATCGGCTTCTCTCTCTTCCTTTGACTGAGATGAATAGTCATTCTCAACTGAGATATATGATACCCCCTTCGTAATATGGTGGACTATATGACCAATCTCATGCAAGACATCGAATACTAACTTGTCTAAATTATTGTGCCGATATGTGACCACAATTGCCGGATTCGAACCAGCCATTATTGAATAGGCATCTATAGGGGCTGCCTCAAGTTTAGGAACCTGAATATAAATAATTCCGTTTTTATTAAGGGTCTCCTTCAAGATATCAGTAGAGAGCATTCCGGCATTTGCTAATTCTGCTATGTTATTTGCAGCCTCCAATCCTTTTTCCAGAGAATAAGCTTCTGTTATTTGTGATTTTATTGCCTCCGACCATGCTAAAAGGAGCCAAGTGCGCATATTTATCTCATCTATTCTAAGTCTTTCACTCCGCTTAAAATAGCCATTAGTATTTGCCTCCAATACATGTAATCCATTGAGATCTATCTTCAGTCGTCCCTTGAGTGCTTTCAATCTATCTGAAACTCTTGAGAATTCGATGTTGTAGAACTTGTATAGTACATTCATGTTAAGACGAGACCGTAGCGACATTTCTTCTGCCTCAGCGTTTCGTTCCACAACATCAAGATCTTCATGACACTTTTTGACGTAATGATAACGGTTCTGGAGATTCATCCAATTTTGAAAAGGAATGCCGAGTGCTCCTTCCAATTTTATTGCAATTGATTCTGTTATATTACGTTTTCCCTTGATTAATTCACTCAAATTTGGCGCAGGCATCCCAATAACCTCAGCAAAGTCCTTTTGCTTAATACCACGTGCCTTGAGCTCCTTCTTAAGCACACTCCCCGGATGAGTTGCCATAGCCGGAATGATGGATTTAGCGTTTGTTGCCATAATGAGTTGAATCTATTTCTATTAATCGTACTTCTATACCTTCTTCGTGTTCAGTGAAAATAAGTCGTTCAACACGTCCATTATCAATTCTGACTGAACTCTCGTTACGGTATTTTAATTTTTCATAATGCAGGTAACTATAAGCTCTCAGATCATCAGCCCTATCAACAGAAAACATCAAATCCACGACCCCAATATAATCCTCAATGAAGCTTTTATTGCGGCACAATTTTTTATATCTGCTGTCTTTGGTTTTACCATTCTCGTATAGTTCTTTCAGTGCATTTTCTGCGAATATAACGTTCATGTGCGGTGAAATGATGCGCGAAGATAGTTAAAAATTACCAATTATAGATAATTTTTAGTATTAAAAATTACTTTTTTACCAATATGGACACTCAGGAATATTCAGTTTAGGAGGCTGACGAGTTCTTTATCATATCCCCCTGAATATATCGGTATCGAGCGAAAGCCCGCTTACCTTCAACGAAAAGAAGGGAGAATTTAACGCAGACTCGACCTAAAACAAACTAAAAAGACTTGGATTTACTAATGAAAATATTACGAATCGGCTACGCGAAACACCGCTTTTCCACCGTACAATTATCCTTTTTGTCGGGCTGTTCATGCCATAAATACGAGCATCTGTGACACCGAAAAGACATCTTAACAATACGGAATAGCTCACTCTTATATAGGCAAATAACGATCGGATTTGAAATTTTTATGAAACAAATACTGAGATAAATTTGTTGGATTCACGTAAAATTTATAACTTTGCACTACAAAATCAGCTCATCAACCACGCAGTTGAAGGAGTTACGGAGGCGGCTGTTAAGGTTAGCCTCTTGCTTTTTTAATAGACTCCTGAATCATAGCAATGAGCTCGTCGGGAGTCTTGATGTCAATGCCTTCTCCTTGTTTCCAAGCCTCAAACTCCTTGAGTTTCTTTTGTGATTGGTGACGGTATTCGGATAAAAATGCTGTCCAAAGCAGGATATATGTTTCCCTGACTTCAAGAATAACAACATAAGTTTCTTTCTCCGTTACTCATACTTAGAAGTCATCCATCATATCGTAATCATCTTGTTCTTCGTGAAAATCGTCAAAAGATTGGTCGTAGTTCTCACTATTCCAATAATGATTATTGCTGTAATTACCACTGCGGTAGGAATTATTGCCATATTCTCTGACGCTATTATTCCGCATGAATATATCCAGGTCATCAAGATCATCAGATTCATCGTAATCACCATTATAGTTGGAAAAGGCACGGCGGTTTGACCCTCTCGGGCACGCAGGATTGACCCTTTTG
>CAZOPN010000117.1:0-3458 GCA_964581685.1 uncultured Sangeribacter sp.
CCGCATCATTCCTTCCTCAACTTGATAAAATCACTCGCCCAAATCCGCCCCAGGGCACTCAAATTTTTATGAGATGGGCTCTTATATCAATCGGATCACCCGTCAGCTTAACCGGGGGATGATTCTCGTTTTGGTAGGACAAAGACGTGTGGGCAAGAGTTTTCTACTTAAATCTTTAGCTGACTGGCTGGCTAAAAATAAGCCGGATGCTAATGTTATATTCATCGACAAAGATTTTGACAGATATAACTTTATAAAAACAGCTGACGATCTTTATGCTTATGTTGTGGAGAAATTGTCGGGCGATGCAGACAACTATCTTCTCATTGACGAAGTGCAGGATATCAACGGCTATGAAATAGCCTTACGGAGCCTTTATGCAGAAGATCGTTGCCAGATAATTGTCACGGGTAGCAACGCCTATATGTTTTCATCGGAAATTGCCACAAAGTTTTCGGGCAGATATATCGAGATTCCTGTTATGAGTTTGGGATATATGGAATTCCTTACTTTCCACAATATCCATGACAGCCACGAATCCTTAATAAAATATCTTCAGTTCGGGGGGATGCCGGGTCTTGCCAACTATAAATTTGATGAGCTACCTGAAATCAAAGCATATCTCCAAGGGGTATATAACACCATTGTCCTGAAAGATATCGTGGCACGCGAACAGATCCGCAATTTCAAGTTCCTCGAGAACCTTTTGCTCTTTCTTGCTGATAACACCGGGCAACCGGTGTCCGTTAATAGTATTGTAAAATATCTTAAGGCTCAAGGCACTAAGGTGACCAATGACATAGCTGCCAAATATATAAAAGCAATATCCAACGCCTTTATCGCCGACTCGGTATCGCGTTATGACATACATGGTAAACGCATTTTTGAACTTATTGAAAAGCATTATTTCAGCGACCATGGACTCAGGAACAGCATAACAAACGAAATGCCCAATGTTTTCGGAAGTATAGAAAAGATAATGGAGAACGTTGTACGCAACCACCTTTTTATTCAGAACTTTGAAGTTTACGTCGGAGTCCTTCCTTCCGGTGAAATTGACTTTGTCGCGAAAAAAGGGAATCAGGTAATTTATTTTCAGGTAGCCTATAAACTCTCCAGCCCGGAAAATATCAGGCGGGAATTTGGCAATCTTAAGGCAATAAAAGACAATTATCCGAAATATGTCGTGACCATGGAGGATATTACCGGCCCGTTGAAAGAATATCCCGGAATCAACCACATTCATCTGCGCGAATTCCTAAAAACGGATTTTTAACATTTCAACCGGGGTTTGACATTGACCCCTGCTTGCCCTATTTGAATTGGTAGCACAGATTAAGGAAAAGAGAATAAATCATTTTTTGTAGGTAAGTAAGTATTCAAAATTAAACGATAGTAAGCAATAATGTTATCTTTTATATTCTCTGCCCTATTCTTTTTGGCTAATTTCTTATTGTCACTCTGTCAAATATGAATATATTTTCCTTCGTTCCGCAAAGAAATTATCTCAAAAATAAAGTGGCATATAATATAAATTAATTTCGAACACTTACTTAATAAAATTTCACTATATTTGCAATATATTACCTCAGGATATATCTATGATGATTTCAACTTACAAACGTTTGCCGGTTATACTATTCATTGTCTTGCTGCTTGCCGTGATAGCAGGATGCCACAGACACTCCCCTGCTTGGCAACGCATGGATGTTGCCGAAAAAATTATGAATGAACACCCTGATTCGGCTTTAGTTATCCTCGATAGTATCAATCCTTCCGTACTCAGCGGTAAAGAAGAGCGTGCCCGCCATGCGCTGCTACTCTCAATGGCTCTTGATAAAAATTACATAGATACAACCACTTTCGATGTTTTGCAGCCTGCAATTGATTATTACCTTAAGAAAGGAACCGCAGATCAAAAACTGAAAACGCTCTATTATCAAGGACGAATCTATGACAACCAGGGGGATCACGATAAAGAGATGGGCTGTTATCTTAAAGCTGAGGAATTTATGAAAGAAGCCACAGACATGATGGCAATGGCAAATCTTTTAGTTGCTCAGGGAACTATTTTTTTTATAACCTATAAATTCCCAGAGCAAATTAATATAAATCTTTATGCTTCGCAATTATATGCAGCAATTCAAAAAAAAGATTACCAAATATCATGCTTGGCAAAGGCCTTAAATGGATGTCTTATGTGCGAAGACAAAGAAAGAGGTGATAGCATCTATAATGTTTTTTTTAAATATATTCATCAATCTCCAGAGCTTAAAGACAAATATAAACCATTATTATGGTCTTATGCTGTAAATTTTGGAAACGAAGATGACATTCGCAATGCATTAAGAGGATATTCTTTACAAGATAAAATCGATGATAACTTAAAATTAAATCTTGCGAACGGATACAATGAGATTGGTGACGGACCTAATGCCAAGAAATTCTTTGAGGCTATTAGTGATGACTCTGATATTAAAAATTCTTTGCAATACTTAGCTGTCAAGTCTTTTATTCAAAAAGACTCCGGCCAATTAGAAGAAGCGTTCCTGTCTTTTAATGAGTTCACGGATTCACTCATATCCCGACACATGGATATTTTCAATCAGGATTTGCTATTTGCACAGAGCCGTCACGAAATGGAAATGTCGAATCTCCGTGAGCTTCAAAAGAAAGACCGCATAATTTGGATAAGCGTCTGCGGAGCGATTGTATTGCTGATATCGGCATGCCTTATCTATTATCGCCTCAGATTGCGCAAGGCTGAGCTCATAATTAAGGAAAAGGAGAAACGGGAGATAGAGGCAGAACTGAACAAACTTAAGGAAGAGAGTGCAAGTCTGAGAGAACTCCTTTCTCAGAACAATGAGATTGCCGAACCGGTTGCCGGAGCTCTTAAGGAAAGAATCGAGCTCCTCAACAGTATGCTCGCCAGTGAAATCACAAAAGATAACAGGCTATCCAGAAATTATGACAAACTCCGTGAGCAGCTTATGAAAGACAGACAGACCTTCATGGATTCCACAAGGCTCGCATTCAAGGCTTCTCATCCCGCTTTTATCAAAGAACTGGAAGAGGCCGGCCTTTCCGACAGGGAGATCAACTACAGCTGTCTGTATGCATTAGGACTGAGCGGGAAGGAAGTAGGAGAATTTACGGGAGAAGCAAGACACTACCATATAAGCAGTGCAATCGGCCAGAAATTAGGCATCCGAGAGAACAATACTGTTTTAAGAACCTATATCCGAAATATGCTCAAGAGCAAATAACCCCGGAATAAGATACCTAAAAATAGCGCGTACATAGCTTTTGAAAACTCTAAAACGCGAATGTAAAAGAATTAATTTTTTTGCATTTTTATTTACTTATAAATCAAATAAATAAAAATCGCCCTGTCAAACTTTTATTTTGGCCGTCAAACATTTATTTCATATCTTTGGAGTAAAATAATTCTCTAA
>CAZOPN010000118.1:0-3422 GCA_964581685.1 uncultured Sangeribacter sp.
ATCGAGCGAACAAACTTCAAACTGCGATTATACGCATTAAAAAATATCGCCTTATGACACTGAACGACAGACATATTAAAAATTCTTTCTACGAAAGCGACAAGTCGATGACGAGCTTCACTCCTTCACCAGCTCTTACCGCATTAAAAAAGATTTCAAGGGTGGTTGGAATAGTTCTCGCAACAATGGTCGGTCTGCTCCTGTGGGCGATAGTGAAGCCGATAATCCGAGGTGTGGGTTGGATAATATCAATCATCACCGCAGTTATGATAATCTTTTGGCTATTAACCCTCTAAAATTTACGACTATGGCAAGCAACGGAATGCACGGAACAAAGGCGTTTCAAGACACAATCGCCCAATACCTTATGGCAAAGGCAGATAATGACCCTCTTGTAGCGGTCAAGTTGGCAAACCCCTCAAAGACTATGGAACAATGTTGCGCAAACATTATCGGAGAGGTCAAGAAAAGTAACTTCAGTGAGAGCCGTACAATCGGAGAAAGCGTATCTCCCAATCACCTTTACGCTGTCAGGAAAGGAGATGCTTTGAAGAGACACGCAATGGTAGAATGCCCAGTCACCGAGTTTGAACGTTTTTGACGGAAGGATGACGCTTTGCAGAGAGGAACAATGCGGGACACTCCCGAATCAAGTTCAATAATGCTTTCCGGAATCTTTATTCTCAAAAAAGATGAGCAGTGGCTGAAGACGTTAGGACCGATTTTTATCACGCTATCAGGTATGACTATGCTTGTAATAGAGGTATTATTAAACGCATCCTTGTCAATTTGAGTGTAATCATCCGGAATGACAACATCAGCGGGGCATCCGGCCGCCTCGTAGTCGGCTTTTGTATATATTTTTTCTATCTTGCCCATTCCAAAATGATTTATAAACTTTTCTCAATGGTTCTTATTTTATGATTTGAAAAGCTACCAGAGGAAGTAGAATACAAATTTTCATTTGTTGGCGCATTGTGTGAGGATGCCTTTGATGATATCAGACAGGTCACAGACATGGAGGTTCTTTTGATACGGATAAAAGGCCACATTCTTATATACCCTCGAATACATCTCATAGTCTTTTTCGAAGCGGGAGCTGAAAAAGGCGTAGGTGTCCCTTATTGTTTCCGTTGTCACCCAATTCAGGTCGTTGAGAGTGACGGAAGGATTTATCAGTATCTTCTTTTGACGTTTATATGCAATAAGGATGGAAGCGGTGTTCTCTATGCCTATTACCCATTGAGGATGTTGGTTTCTTATCACCTTCTTTATAAAGTCATTCGGCTCTTTATGATAGTAATCGCTGCTCGAATAGACCTTATCGCCAATCTCCAAACATTCATCCTCTTCAAACATCTCGGAAAGCATAAATCCGGTCTGGTCACCCAAAGTCGGATTTTTTGCGTTCCAATATGGGAGAAAGAATATTACGTCTGATTTCTGTTTACTCATTGTCTACATCTGATTTGCCTGTAGCTAAAATAGGGAAATATTGTGCGATTGTAGATTTGCCGAGTAAGTAATCCAGAAGATCTTCGCAGCGAGAACCGATTTTTTTCTTTGAGAAGTCTACATATACATTTTCCGACACAGGAAAATCAACTTCACGCTTCAAGATGAAGCGAACCAACTCCTCAAAATACTCTTTTTGAGGGCCTACCGAGATCTTGTCTATATTGTCTAAGATATAAGAATCATAGTTTGCAAGCGAACGGGCAAAGAGCCCATAATCATCCTTGCTTACACTTTCCAAATTATAGTATTTTGCGCCTTTTCCAGCTGCAATCTCATACATATTTACTTCGTCGAGAGGATCAATGAGTACAGGCACGACTATGCCCTGATCAAATGATTCTTCAAAACTCTTGACCACAGGAGCCACTTCCGTTACGTAGCGGTCAAGTTTCGGTTCGTCTATATAATTTTCATTAAGGATGCTCATATGTTTTTTTCTGTCTTGGTTAATCATGAATCCTGTTAATCCTGTTCTGGAATTTCTCCAGCATCTCCTGGAAAAGATAGGCGTTAGGTGTAGGCAATGTATGACGATACAAAGTATCCCTGAAAGCCCTGAAATTATTATCCTGCTCCACCATTTTCCCGTATTCCTTATTCGAAAGGAACGCATATAGTTGACTATACTTAATGATATGGAATTTCTCTTTGTATCTGCTCAAATCAGGCACATTATAGTCTGGTGTCAAGATAAAATAATGTGGTTTAAGTCCATGAAACCTCGACTTTAGGTTAAATTCTGTTTCCGACTCTATGAAATTGACGTACCGGTCAAGCTGAGTCATGTCAGCAGTATCAGATGCCTTTGAATTGATGCCGGATTTGATTTTGTTTTCGATGACAACGATATTGTCCGTGTCTTTGATCAAGAGATCGATTCGTCCGCCTCCCGCTCTGGCAGCATGATTCCACCCCTCGGCTTCAATTCTTGCATCAACTTCTCTCTCTACAGTGAATCCGTCATGAAGGTTAATCCCTAAAGAAAGGAAAAAGTCAATCCAAAGCTCCCGATATTCCGGTTGCATCAAGAAATAAGCCAAAGCATTTGAGAGTCGGTTTTCATCATTTTGAATCTGACAAATTTCAAAAAGATTAGGTTTCCTTTCTGTCGTGCCCTTGCCGATATTGACTTTCCAATCCCTATCAGCAGTCCAAAGACTCTTGTCACACACGATTTCTGTTAAGACCTTCTCATAATCCTGTTGCCTTTTTTCTTTATCTGTTCCTTTACAGTCACTCTCCGGGTAAATATAGCTTTTGAGGGATGTGGATGGAAATTTATATCCTTCCAATACTATATAACGGTCTTTCGAGGACGGATTATGGTGGTTTTTACCATCCCTGCCGTATTGGATGAAAATTCGCTTGCCGTCTTTTGGTATGAAGACATCTCCCGCCTTAGCCCTGTATGTTACAAAGATGGTCTGTTGCTCAGCATCATTAAATATTTCATTCAATGGCATTCCTCCGTATGTTATCTTTTCAGATCGTATAAGTGTAATCTGATTCTCAAAAATCTTGTTATCGTGATTTTCTTGATATTTTTGATACGGACAGTCCACTCCCTCAACTACTTCTATATTTTTTGCCATACCTATAACTTCAACAACATTCCCGCCGACAGACTTTACCATCAGCATGGTTCCGATCTTGTCTTTATGGGCTTTGTTGAAGTTCCCATAGGCATTGAGATATAAATAATGGTTGCCGTTATCTGCCTGAAAAAGGTTGATAATCTCATGTCCGAGATTAGATGTCAGGTAGTCACCGACAAACATTCGGTTAAGGACTATTCCAGATTTTGATCCGATCATATTAATATGGATTAAGATTTACCAGTTTAATAAGTTATCTTTTATAATACATAATGCAGCGGTCACAATGTATATTGCGACTTAGCCATG
>CAZOPN010000119.1:0-3034 GCA_964581685.1 uncultured Sangeribacter sp.
AATCCCTCGCCCGGAGCCGCCCTCAGCAAGCTGATTTTTTATGAGTCGGGGCCTAAGATGTTTGCAAAGCTGACGCCTTTTGACTAATTTTGTAGAAAGCTAATTTTAACCGTCGGTAAGTGTTGAAAATTATATTGTTTTAAATATAAAGTACCTTAGTATCGGTTAATTTTCAATACTTACTTATTAACCACTTAACCTAAATCATAACACAATGAATCTTAAGGCTCTTTTATTTTCAACGCTTATAGCAACGTCATCCGTTATCACTATGGGACAAGGAATCTATACACGTCAATGCGATGACAAAGACAAGATTAAACAGTCTACGGAATGGATGGAATCGGGGGTATGGAAAAACGGTTTTGAGAAAGCAACTCCCCACGAGTCGGTGAACGCTGTAGATTTCTATGAGCAATATTCAAAAAATAAGGATCAGTGGGATGCAATGTTCAAATGGCTTGCAGAAACGGATCTGCTCGCAATACCCGGAGGAAGACATCCTATTGAGGGTACGACATTGGTAGCAAGCGTTGAAGATAGTCAGAATGCACCTTTTGAAAAGTGTGGATCGGAAAGTCATCGACAGAAGATCGACTTTCAGTATGCCGTAAAGGGGACAGAAAGATTCGGTAAAATAGATCATGAGACCTCCACTCCTAATTGCGAGTATCGTCCGGACGTGATCCATTATGATTTTGATGCTTCAAAGGTGCGTTTCTACGATTCGACACCGGATAAATTCTTTATTTTCTTCCCCGAAGACTGGCATATTGCGAAAATCGCCAACGATACCGATGACCAGAACATCCGCGTAATCGTTATCAAAGTCGATTATGTGGAATAAGCCTCTTTCCCTTGCCGGCAATACATCATCAAAAGAAAATAAGATTATTATTTAAAACCGGATTTCCACCACATCTCCCGTAGAGAGCCGGGGAAGAAAATCATAACAAAATATGAAAAGATATCTTATAATATTACTGAATTTGCTGATTGCAATATCAGTAGCGTATGCCCAAGACGGAACCTGGTCAGGAAATCTTGATGTTCAAGGTAATAAGCTCCCGCTTGTCTTTCATTTAGATGAGGATAAACCCTCGATGGATTCTCCGGCTCAGGGAGCCAAGGGAATTCCTATTCAATTCAGCAAAGAGGAGGATGGGCAAGTAGCCATAAATATTCCGCTTGCCGGGGCTTCTTTCCATGGGAAACTTGCCAATGATACAATTAGCGGCATCTTCAAGCAACATGGATTTGAATTTCCACTGATTCTGACCCAAGGAGAACGCAAACAAAACCGACCTCAGACTCCCGTCGGGCCGGGCCCTTATCGGGAAGAAGAAGTCTCTTTCTCAAATGGCGATGCGACATTGAAGGGGACTCTAACCTTGCCGGAAGGTTATACGAAGGATACTCCGGTACTCATAATGGTTACAGGAAGTGGATTGCAAAATCGCGATGAGGAACTTTTTGAGCATAAGCCATTTGCTGTAATTGCTGATGCACTTGCCCGAAAAGGGATAGCCACGTTGCGCTATGATGACCGTGGATACGGAGAATCAACCGGAGATGCCGTGAATTGCACTACGAAAGATCTGATGTATGATGCTTTGTCGGGTATTAATCTATTGCGCCAAAGATTTAACAGGGTTGGTGTGCTCGGTCATAGCGAGGGAGGGACAATCGCTATGATGTTGGCAGCCGACAAACAGGCCGACTTCATAGTCAGTTTAGCCGGAATGGCAATTTCTGGCAAAGAACTGCTATTAAAACAAAACAGACATACTCTCTTTGCGGCCGTAATTCCGGAAAAAACAGTTGAGGATTATTGCCGAATTCTTTCATCGGTATTTGACAATGAAGAGGATTTTAAAAGTCAGCTGGAGGCCACCGATCTCCCTCCTGCTTTGAAGCAGAATCTCTCAGCAGTTATAGCGCAAATGGAAAGTCCCTACATGCGTTACTTCATTTCTCTGGATTTGCGGCCACGCCTTGGAGAGATCACTTGCCCGGTTCTCGCCTTGAACGGCACCAAAGATACACAAGTGTTTTATGAGGAAAATCTCGCTGCATTAGAGCAGGGACTTCCGGCAAACAAATATAATTTACTCGAAGCGGTGGATGGTCTGAATCATCTTTTTCAACATTGTCAAACGGGCTCTGTGTTAGAATACGGTCAGATTGAAGAAACTATATCTCCTCAAATATTGGAGACAATAAGCAGCTGGATAAAAACAGTATATCCGGATAAATGAGGAAAGAGCTCATAAAAGAGTCGTTACACCTCAGCTAAGGCTTTCTTCATTGCGTCTGCACTGATTACACCTTGAAGCACGGTAGAATCATCAAACACCATGTAAGGAATAAGCTCGAAATCCTCGCGCTGATCGACTTCCTGCTCCTCCGCCTTCACACGGGCGGAATATAATTCGGTTGCAAGTACATTTTTGACTGCCTCCTTATCCAAACCGCATTTCTCAGCTATCGCCAAGAGTACACTATGATCCGAGAGTCTTTGGTTCTCTATGAAATTAGCATGAAAAAGTGCAAAATTCAGTTTGATGACCACTTCTTGTGAGACACCGCTATCTTGCGCATATTCCATAATCCGGTGAGCGTCGAATGTGTTGCAAACTTGTGTTGTTGCAAGCTTGTAATCCAATCCGACACGTGCTGCCATCTTTGTGATCTTTTCCATCAGATGCTGAGTCTGCTCTTCAGTATATTCATGACCATCCATAAAATGCTGAGTCATCGTCTCAGTAGGAATTTCCGGTGCAGCCGGATCAAGCTGATACGACAAAAACTTAATCTTAACCTTGTCAGAAAGATTTTCCTTTTCGATAATATCCATCAATTGCTTTTCACCTATATAGGAGAAAGGACAAGCGAAATCTGCCCATATTTTTATTTCCATAATTGTATTTTTCACGGCTCCGATCAGCCTGATATTTTATTTTGACATTTGCTTTGATCTTTCAATAAGTAAGTATTCGAAATTAATTTATATTATATGCCACTTTATTTTTGA
>CAZOPN010000120.1:0-2939 GCA_964581685.1 uncultured Sangeribacter sp.
GCTCCAACCCAGCGACCCCAGGGGCTCTCAAATTTATGAGATGGGCTCTTAGGCCCCATTTCATAAAATTAAATGAAAACCAACCTAACGGCATAGACGTTATAAAAATGGGCGAGCGGGACAATCGGCTCGCCCCTTTATATCATGAATTCAAGAAGGGTTTCTATATAGTATGGCAAAGAATATGGCTAAAGAAAACATAACTCTGACATATATCAACGAAGACGACAAGGCCTACGGCCTTGCCGGAATGGCTATTTCTCTGGCTGCTCTCGATGCTATCGACCGCATAGCTGATGTGTCGCTCGATGCAGAGGGCCCGATGGTGAGATTTTCCCATGAATATTATTTTGCGGGCTCTCCTTCCATTTCGCCTAAAGCCACTTGGGATAATCTGATCCATAATTATTATATCACCTCGGCAATGGTGCTTTCAAATATCATGGCCCGATCTATCGTACGCTTGGGCCGCGAAGTGCCGGAGGATATTTTATCAACTATTAAAGATGAAATGAGAGAGGAGGGACACGATACGTGCTCGCTTGATGACGATGAAATAGATTCGCTCTACAACAAGACCTCTACATATATGCGACGTATCTTCAACAATCCGCGGCTACACCCGGCTATTGATTCTTTTGCCCGCACCATATCCGTGAAACGCACTCTCACAGGGCGCGAGATTCTTGATGAACTAAATGCTTTGCAGCTCATCTGAGACAAATGGACATACAAGAAGCTCAGACTATCGTTGATAAATGGATCCGGGAAGTGGGGAAAGGCTATTTCTCGGAACTTACAAATATGGCTCTACTCACCGAAGAAACAGGCGAGCTGGCCCGAATAATAGCACGCGTCTATGGAGATCAGCGCCCGAAACCCGGTGATCTTCGTGACCCCGAAAATATAAAAGGCCAGCTCTCCGAGGAGCTGGCCGACGTATTGTGGGTGTTGATCTGTCTTGCTAATCAAACCGGTATCGATCT
Source organism: uncultured Sangeribacter sp. (assembly GCA_964581685.1). Lineage (GTDB taxonomy): Bacteria > Bacteroidota > Bacteroidia > Bacteroidales > Muribaculaceae > Lepagella. The sequence continues at coordinate 987 of CAZOPN010000120.1, forward strand.
CACAAAAGCCCTTAAAGAATCTATTCGTAAAAAAACATTACGCGACTCACACCGATTCGAATAAAATCTCCTGAAGGTCTATCCATCCCCGGTCTTTTCCATTCTGCAAAGCGAAAAAGCCGATGGTTGCCCCAATCCAATGTCCTTGTCTGATTTTAAAAGGCTTCCCTATTTCCTTAAATTTCTTACCATCCTGACTATACGAAAAATAAGCCAGCCCTTTCTTATCGGTTCTGACACGCAGATATAAGTCTAAATCCTGTGTGGCCCCGGGCCCTTCGCAATTATGACGTGTGGCAGGGAGGAGTTCGGCTTCTCCTTCAATCTCGGAGGCACCTTCATCGGCTCCCTCGCATTCTATGAGTCTGATCGAAAAACCGGACCCTACTTTCTCAACCGTAAGTCGGGCGTAATCCCGGCCCATTATTATCATTCCGGCCTGCTGACCGTCTGAAGTGCCGGAAACCGTAACTTTTGCCGTAGCCTTAAATGGCTCTCCGGGGAGTTTCTGAACCAAAAGATTCGGCACTTCCCTCACATTAACGAAACTATCCGAAACACGATGACCGTAAAGACGGAAATATCCGTAAGGGGTGGGAAATCCGAATTCCGGAGAGTAATTGGCAAACCACGCCCATTGTTCTCCGAGAACAGGGGAATTAAAATCATCGCTTTCAGCCGGATTAACATTCGGGGAGCTTACGCGAGTCAATGGCTTCACTCCTCCCTCTACGGGTTCTCCGCAGCCATCGCCGTCGGCATCCCTCCCTATCACGGGCCACCCCCCGCGCCATTCCATAGGATTAAGATGAAGCACCCGACCATATATTCCTCTATCCTGAAAATTCAGAAACCAGTCTTCGCCGGCTGCCGTGGTCACCCACGCCCCCTGATGCGGGCCATTGATTGCCGAGTTGCCTTGCGACATAACCGTTCGAGCTTCGTATGGCCCGTATGGGTGATTGGAGCGTAACGCTATCTGCCAACCCTGCTCCACACCGCCGGCCGGTGCAAGGATATAATAAAAACCGTCGCGCTTATAAAACTTCGGACCCTCCACTGTATGATTACCATCCGGCATACCATCATAGACAAGCACCGGATCACTAATCATTCGTGTGCCGTCAGCACTCATCTCGCTTACGGTGAGAGCAGAGTTGAATCCCGACCGACTCTTCGCCCATCCGTTCACAAGATATGCCCTGCCATCCTCATCCCATAGCGGACAGGCATCGATAATTCCCTTTCCGCTCCATACGAGGCACGGCTCTGACCACTCACCACGCGGATTGTCGGTCTTGACCATATAAACTCCATAATCAGGATCTCCCCAATAGATAAAATATTCTCCGTTATGGTAGCGTATCGACGGGGCCCAGACACCCTTGCCATGTTGAGGGACATTATAGAAGTCATCAGGCAAATTCCGACGCAGGGCATGATTGACAATTTCCCAATTCACCATATCCGTTGAATGAAGAATCGGAAGTCCCGGAATATTACAGAAGCTTGAAGCTGTCAGCCATATATCATCACCTACCGCAATGGCATCCGGGTCACTATAATCAGCATTTATAACAGGATTCTTATATCTTCCGTTTCCAAGATCCGGATTCCATATTTTCGAGACGCCGGATTTAGCAACTGCCGAAACATGATCGGCTGCGAAAGTTTCCGCATAAGAATAATTTAATGCCAGAACAGATGCGAATGCCGGTATCAAAACCGAAACCGACAGCGACCGAATTCTACTCCCAAACATATTTCTCATTATTAGTATCATTATATAAAATGATATACGCACCACCCGCCCTTCTTACCTATCTGCCGACTATAATAACATAATAACAGTGTTTTTGAAGCAACTTCATACTAAACAACCATAAATGCAGCGATAGTAAGGCCCCGACTCATAAAAAATCAGCTTGCTGAGGGCGGCTCCGGGCGAGGGAT
>CAZOPN010000121.1:0-2900 GCA_964581685.1 uncultured Sangeribacter sp.
CCTGGTGACAGGATTGAGGTGAGAGCCCCGGTTGATGGAATCTGCTAAGTCATCAAATTCCGTATAAGCGTCGCCCACTACATAGTCATCATAATTACACAGCATGGTCACGATATTATCCACCCACCGGGCAATGGTAGACTTGCCCGAGCCGTTAAGGCCCGCCAATACTGTGATTCCTCCGATACGTATATCGGCTTCCTTCACAGCATGATAATCGCGGAGTGAGAATAAATATGTGCTCATAAGTAGATAAATTATAGTCGGTAAGAGAGCCGAGATTAAGAAAAGTCAGATTTCTATTACTGAAGCAAAATTAAAAATAAATAATAAGACTACAAAAAATCATTAAGAAAATCCCAATACATTTTCAAAAGTAGTTTGTCGGTATCCTCAAGTCCCATACTCATAAAATCCCTATAGATTCCGGCTATTACCGCCATTATATGGGAAAATTCTTTCTTATTTCCCTGATTCCTATACTCTTCTGCCTTATTCTTCCAGGAAGTCAGCATAGTGTAGAATTCATCCGGATCAGTAATATCTTCAAAAGAGTTTTCTATTCTTTCAGAGGTGAAATCAGGAATATATTTAATATTCTGCCTGAGCAAAAGATACTTTTCGAATTCCACCGGCGACAGGCACACCCAATTTTTGTAAGCCTTACCATTCGAGCCGTTCTTCCATTTGTCAAACAAACTCTTCTTACCGGGGTAAACCTTGTCGGGATAGACGAAAATTCTATCCGCATCAAGGCTGCCCTCCGTAATGAACTTTTCTGTTTCCACTACCTTTTTCAGGAGAGCATCCTTATCGTTCTGAGCCACGGTAGAATTCAGCTTAAGCTCCACAAGCAGCCATCTATGATTGGAATAAGACAGAACTATAGCGTCATAATTGCCGATGCTAAAAGCACAGTCCATCGAACAATTATTATTGCCTCCCACAGAGACCACGGCCATGTCGATGTCTGTACCCTCCATATTCAGGAAATCGACGGAGAAGCCAAAATTCTTATTGTCGGAATCTTTCTTTATGATATCCTTGAAAGCGAACCGAAATTTCTTGACCTCGCCGAGCGGCACACCGTTGAAAGCCAGAGAATCATCCATATTTTCCGGCTCGATATAAACTCTTGGATATCTGTTAGGCTGCCACATTAGAATTTCAAATTATAAACCAGCGACGTAAGAATCTCAAATTATAAATCCGCGACGTCTACCGCTCTGTCTACTTATCTAACGCTTGCCCTCCAAGCATATTGCATCATCGGGTTTATACTCCTTCGTGAGGGTGATTACCGCCTGCGCGGGGTTGATACCTCAAGGGATCAAAATGGACCGAGCTCCCTGGGATATGGGTTAGGGTAAACTCAGAGAGCGATTTCCTCAAGTTGAGAGACGAGTCTTGAGCACTTGGAAGTCTTCCTTTTTATCGTATACCAGACTTTAAAAATCCGATAACCATAAACTAAAAAAGGGAAATACACTATGAAAATGACGAGTAATACAAAAGGGAGGTTAAAACCGGGCAAAATACTTAGATACCTGCCGCTCACCACAATCAATGCACAGCCCACCAGAATTATACCTAACCCGAGCATCTTGCGCATCACCTTTATCACACTTATTTGTCCGTTCGATATGCCGGAAAGTTGGAGGAGATTTAGGAATTGAAAGAAAAGAATGAATTCACCTGAAATTAAAAGAAAATTTTTAATGAAACTATCAATCCTGCAATCTTTCAAGCCTATGAGCAATAGGCAAAGCAAGCCGTAAACACCGGAATAAATTCCCGTATAAGCATATTTGTCCCAACGGATATTGGCGGGGTTAAGAAGATACTTTAGATTATTTATCTCATCGGCCAATTCTGCCCTTTTAGCTCTCACGTTAAGTTGGCGAGGATGTTCGGTTCGATTATAGAGATCCTGAGCCTCTCCCAAAGTTGGCCTTGCGGCTTTCTCCATTTCCGCTAAGAAAGAATTGAGTATATTGGTAAAAATATGTGAATTAGAGAGGTAAACTAAACCGAAATCGAATGCCACTGCAATCTGAATGAATGCCAGCAGATTTACAGAATCCATATTCAATCAAGCTGCCGGCAATTTTTCGCGATTCCAATTTCCATCAGCCGAGAGACGGCCGAGCGCCACTACCTCATATTCCACGTGAGAAGCAGGATGGATGGAATAATGCGTCCTGCCCTCCTTAAACGTCAAGGAAAGTATCAGAGGCGTGTCGGCTCCATAATATTTTACAGCCTCCTCAAATTTCTTTTTCAGCTCCTTCTTATTATCCGGCACCAACACCGAATCTTCACTCTGACTTACAATCTGATAAAACTCTTTGAAATCAGCATTAAGAGGGATATTGCATAAGGTGAAGCGCAATTTAAAAGCGAATGACGCCTTCTTACGATGCTCACCATACCAATCCTTATCTACACGAATCACCACAAACTTATGAGCAGGAATTTCGGAACGATCCTTCTCCTCGATTTTGCGGCAAGCGATGGCGTTAGAATCGAAAATCCCTTTTGGGGCCATTGAATTTCCGGCTACGATGAAACCCTCATCCGAGCCAGCGAATTGCTTCAATCTTTCCACCAAATCCTTATCACAAGAAGAGATGCTATTAGAAGCGGGATTTCCGGCAGCCACATAATAATCAGGAGCCGGGCTATTATCGCCCACCCAACTGCCCTCGCCAATCAGCTTGTCGAGAAAAGATTTAAATGTGATTTTATCCATAACATCTTCTTCTTTGCATCGTTCTTAAAGGAGGATGCTGATTAAACTTAAAGGTAAGATGAGAAAAATGTCGTTACACCTCTCCCTTTAAAAGTAAAACGCGCACAACTCAATAAATATTATAACAATCCGGACTATTCTTCACAAA
>CAZOPN010000122.1:0-2871 GCA_964581685.1 uncultured Sangeribacter sp.
TTGCGTAGCCGTCTTTTCCGTCTCAGTCTTATCCATTGTACGCGAATCGGGCCCCGTATGCTTTTTCATCTTAATCTTAACCTTGTCAAAGCCCTTTCCATAAACGCCGTTTACAGCTCCCTGAGTCACAAAAGCCTCCTCGTCAATACTCTTGACAATACGGAAGATCGTCACCGATTCGATCTTACGACACCACACAAGAAGCATTTTAACCTCATGCTTAGTATACCACCCCTGCCCGTCAAGCACAGTCACACCGCGATGAGCCTCACGGTTAATACGGTCGGCTATCTCGCGCCATTTCGAAGAAAAAATCATAAACTGAGCAGCCTGACGGTTTGTATTGATAATCATATCGGTCACGTAAGAAACTATGAAAGTGACCATAAACCCATATACAATTGTAGGGATACGAGCTTCCACCCGAGCCTCCCATGACCCGGCGAAAGGAAGAAGGATCGACATCGATACAATAGTCATATCCGTAAAAATCATCGTGCGTCCGATACTTACATTGCTTTTCTTTGCAACGGTAGCAGCCACGATATCCGTGCCGCCCGACGATCCATTATGTATGAAAGTTGTCCCGATCCCGACTCCACAAAGAATAGCACCCAACACTATGCTCACCACTGTATCCGGCACAAGAGGATGCCCGATACTCATGAAAATATTCTCGAAAAGTCCGATGCCTAAAGCCACAACAGTCACACCGAATATTGTTCGGAGCACAAACGTGCGCCCCACGATCTTATAGGCAATTGCCAGTAGGATAAGATTGACAGCGTAAGACGTCACGGCCACTGAAATAAGCCCGTCAGTAGCAAAATAAACGAGCGTTCCGACACCGGCAACTCCTCCGATCACAATTTCATGAGGAAGAATCAGAGCACAGAAAGCAAACGCATAAAGCAACAATCCGAAAACTATGATTACATAGTCTTTCGCATTGGTCATCAGACTGTTATAATTATGTTTCGTCATGATCTATTCCTTTGGCTGTTTTCATCGGCAAATTTATGAAATTTTTTTTATTAATTTTGCATCAAAACAACCAAGCTTATGAAACTTTTTAGAACCATACTCGCCACTCTTTTCTTTTCGTCAGCCGTTTTATCGGCATCGGCAGCAGATTTTATTTCCACAGACCGGAGTGAACATCTATTCAATATCGGGGCTCGCATAGGAATCAATACATCCAACCGTACGGTCGGGGCGCTACCCGCTCCCGGTTATAACCATCAGAGTTGGGGAACCGGATTTGACGCCGGAGTGGTTGTAGACCTGAATATCCGCGACTACATAGCCATTCAGCCCGGAATCTTCTTCGATTCAAGAAGCAACGATTATACTTTTGTAACGGTCGATCAGAGCGGCTCCGATATTTCGCGACTCACTCAAGCCGGCCATCACCGCTCCTACAATCTTCAGATTCCGGTAATGGCTTCCCTACGATTCAATCTCTCAGATGCCCTACGTTGGGAAGTAGACCTCGGACCCTACGTCAGCTTCTTACTTGATTCAAAAATGGAAGACAAAGCGATGGCCATAAGCGGCGCTCCCCTTCTTGAACCCTTTGCAGGCAAATCCTCCTCAACCGACTTCGGATTTAAAATAGGCACCGGTCTTCAGATCATCCGCCACTATTACATAGGCGTCCATTACGTGGGCGGATGCGTAAAAGCCTGGAAAAATCTTGACCTCTCCAATAATCTGAATTTTGTCTATGGAGGAAGGACAAAAGCATGGATGTTCACAATCGGTTACGATTTCTGACAAAGCGATTAAGACTCAATTCTCCAATATAAATTCCCGGAGAATTGAGTCTTAAAAATTCCTCACAAAAAAGGTGATCCTCACATAAAGTCTCTATAACGAATTATAATCCGGAGAGAACGTGTCGCCGCCGGGGATGCTGCCGGTGGCAGCTCCTTTTTTAAGCCACCTCACACGCTGATCGGAGCGCCCGTGATTGAACGTCTCAGGCACAGCATATCCCTGAGCTTGTTTCTGAAGGTAATCGTCGCCGATTTTAGAAGCAGCATTCAGGCCCTCCTCGATATCGCCGGGTTCAAGACTGTTGAAAAGGCGATTGTCATGATATGCCCACACACCGGCATAATAATCTGCCTGCAACTCCGTGCGAACACTAATTTTATTAGCTTCCGCTTCCGGAAGGCGTGCCATAGCCTCATGCGTCTTTCCGAGTGTTCCCAAAAGATTCTGAACATGATGCCCCACCTCATGAGCAATCACGTAAGCAAAAGCAAAATCTCCACCTGCTCCCATCTGCTTCTCCATCTGCGAGAAGAATGAGAGATCGATATAAAGCGTGCGGTCAGCCGAACAATAGAACGGTCCTACAGCAGAAGTTGCGTTCCCGCAAGCAGATCTTACAGAGCCTGTGAAAAACACCATCTTGGGAGCCTCATAATTAAGTCCCATCTTTTGGAACTCCTCGGTCCAGACATCCTCCGTTCCGGCCAATATCTTTTTAGCGAATTCAGCATACTCCTCTTCCTGAGCCGTTGGAGTATATTCCTGCTGTTGCTGAAAGGCATTCGATCCCGCCTCACTAAGCACTGAAAGCGGATTCCCTCCTGAAATCCATACAATCAAAGCCGTAATGATAAGGCCCCCGATTCCTCCAAATCCGGCGATAGCTCCCGTGCGCGAACGTCGCCTGTCGTCTACGTTGCTGCTGCTTCGTCTTCCGTCAAGTCGCATATTTATGTTTTGATAATGAGCCAACCCAAGATTCCTTGGAACAAGCTCGGTTTTACAATATATATTTTTAACAATTTTAACATTGTTTTCGTTTTATGCTCTTTTCGCTTTGAACAATAAAAAACTAACATTATATTTGTAAAC
>CAZOPN010000123.1:0-2825 GCA_964581685.1 uncultured Sangeribacter sp.
AGGTAAGTTGGGTTTTGTCAAGCAGGACGTGAAAATGGGACCCCTGGTAATGGATAGGCTTTATAGGTCTGGGTTTACTTATTTTCCGGTCATGGATGCGAGACAACATATCATTGGCATGCTGCATACGGCGCTACTAAATAGCCTTGATGTGAAAGAATTACACAGTGCAGGGGAGATTATGGACCCGCGAGTGTATTATTTGAGAATGGATTACAACTTAGAGCAGACATTAAAGGCTTTCCTGAGAACTGGGAGCCAAGCAATGCTCGTAGTGGATAAATATGAGAAATTAGTAGGTATTCTGACTTTCTCGCAAGTAATGAGTTTTCTATTCGACGAAAAGTTCCGTGATGATTTCGATCGTGATGATGACCGGACGGCGGTAGCGAAACGGAAATAAGTTGCTGTTTTTATTCTCAGAGATTAACATGTCTGATTTTTCGGCGTGGGGTTTGCGTATGGAAAAAGACCGAGAAGTTTGTAGCTTATGCGTCGATGGGGTTTAAATTGGTCGGTTTATACTAAGATTAACATCGTGCCAATGACAAGTAGAGCAACGATAACACGATATTTACCAAAAGTCTGGAGAGATTTTGGCTTCTTGAGATAATTAAGAACAAAAGTAAGAGCAATCCAGCCGACAATGAGCGCTACGGCATTACCGAGTAAAAGCATTGGGAGATTACTAAAGAAATAATTGCGGCCAGACTCGGAGAGGAAGAGTTTTAGACAGACACCGCACATGATAGGGATACTAGCGAGAAAGGAATATTCGGCGGATGATTCGGAATCCATGCCGGTGATGCGACCGGCGATAATAGTAGTGCCGGAACGTGAAGTGCCAGGAATTAGCGCGAAAGTCTGGAGGAGGCCGATAATAAGTGCTCGAGCGGGAGTGAGATGATTTTCATTTTCGAGCTTCGACATATGTGGAATATGATCGATGAAAATCATGATCAAGCCAACGATGCCCATAGCGCAGGCGACAGTGAAGATAGAGTTAAAGAAATCGTTGTTTTCGATAATATCTCCGAGGAGAAGCCCGGCGAGGCCGGCAGGGATAGTCGTGATGATTAGATTGATGGCGAGCTTATAGTTACGTTCTTTGAAAACGTCGACGAGAATCCTCCAGATGCGCTTGCGAAAATAGAAAAGGAGTGCAAGCAAGGTGCCGATATTAATAAATTCGAGGAAATAATGGAAGTTTTCGGCGGAAAAGTTGAAGATGTGTTGAGCGATTTCTAGGTGCCCAGAAGATGATACCGGGATAAACTCGGTAATACCCTGAATAAAGCCTAGTAATATCGCCTCGAAAATACTCATAGTTTAATTATAGCACTTATTTTAGATCCTTGGATAGGAGTTTTTTGAGTTTTTCGACGATAGGTTTGACCTGTTCGAGATTGAGAAACCAACCGGCGATAAGATAGACGGTGAGTGAGACGGCGGTAATGAGGCAGAATTTCGGAAAAATGCTGAAGAACGAATCATCGGTCGCCATGAGTGGGAAGAATTTTGTCATGGAGTAGGCGACGCAGCCGGTAATGCCGGTGGCAATGGAGATTTTGACGACATTACGCCAGAAGCTCTTGTCTAACAGTTCATGTTTGCTGCGACGTTGTAGTAAGGCCAGTAGAATAATAATCTCGAAGAAGGCACCAATAGACTGGGCCCAGCCGAGCCCTTCTGGTCCACAGCCGAGCAGAGTAAAGGCGATCGCGAGGAGGATTGTGAGTCCGACGGCAATTATCGAGACTATGAAAGGCGTGCGGGTGTCTTGATGAGCATAGAATCCACGCGTAGCGATTTGGAAGACGCAGTTGGCGAAGATGGAGACGATCAGTGCGGCGAGGATAGACGCAATGAGGGCGTCGCCGCCGTTCTTGATGAAGCTAACGACATAGCCACGGGCGAAGAAGGCGATAATTGCAATCGGCATGGCGATCCATATAATCGTGCTGAGGGCGGTGCGAAAAGTCTTGCGATATTCGGCTTCTTTGCCTTCGCCGAGCTCTTCGGTGAGTTTTGGGAAGAAGGCGGTAGAAATCGCAACACCGACGAGGCTGACGGGCATCTGGGCGAGGCTGGAGGCTTGATTATATGAACGCAAGGCTCCGGCGCCCATGCGCGAGGAGAGATTGGTTGTAACGATGGTATTGAGGTAGTCGATTCCCTGGTCGAGCGAGCGAGCCGGGAGGAGCTTGAGGACTGAACGAAAACCTTGATTGCGCCAGTTAATTTTGAATTCGTAGTCGAATCCGAGGCCGATAAGCCCGATGAGACTGACGGCGAGCTGTAAGACGGCGCCGAGCACCACGCCGAGGGCGACACCCATGATACCGCCTTCGAAAATTTGCCATCCGAAGATATTGATACCCCCGGTAAACCAGACGATGCCGATGAGGATACCGACATTATAGAGTGCGGGAGCTAGTGCGTATAATACGAAACGCCCGAGGGCCTGCTGAATGCTTGATAGAATGGTAGAAATCGAAAACAAGAACGGATTGATTGCGATCACGCGCATCATATTGATAGCTAGGATCATGCCGGATTCGTCGAGACCTGGGCCGACAATGTAGCGGACGAGTGGGTCGGCGAAAATCATGATTAAGACGGATGCGGCGAGAGTGAGCAGTGCCATGAGATTAAGTAGGCTAGAACTTAATTCCCAGGCGGATTTTTTATTGCCGGCGATGAGACGCTGATTGAAGACAGGGATAAATGAGACGGCGAGGGCGCCAGAAGTAAGGATAAAGAAGAGGAAGTCTGGGATTGTAAAGGCGGCAGTGTAGGCGTCGATGCCGGTAGGATAGGTGTCG
>CAZOPN010000124.1:0-2755 GCA_964581685.1 uncultured Sangeribacter sp.
TAGCACGCCACCCTCTCACGGTGGAGACTCGGGTTCGAGTCCCGGATCGACTACCTCAAGGACTACTTAGAGTAGTCCTTTTTTATTTTTGCTTCTCATACACCTTCTGATCTCTATCACTTTGTTTTAACGTCATATCTCTTTTATCCTTCTCATAAAGAATGTGAAGCTCCTGGCATCACTGCCAAGAGCTTCATGGAAAAAGTATGAGAACAATTCAATGATTACCTTCCTCCGGCTGTCGATGCATCTGTTTTAGCATCTGCATTCACAAGTTTCCGGACTTCTCGTTTCTGACGACCCCATTGCACATTGTAGCTGATGGAAACGTAAGGCATACGCATATTTAGTCGCATGTGTTGCTCATTCCGGTTCCATTTGCTAAGGGATTTACTTCCCTGATCATATTTACCGAAAGGCATAATTATTCCCAATGCAAAATGCCATGATTTCCAGTTATAGCTCAAATCAATCATATTCAGATCCTCGTTCCATGAAATCTTTTCACCCCAAAGATCACGCTGGGATCTTACATACATCCCCGAAAGAACAAAACCCCAATGCATCAGCTGAATTGATCCATTCCCACTCCAAGCATTATTCCGAAGTAAATATCCTGCTCCCCGCATTCTTTCCATGCGATATTGAACATATCCGCTGACCATAAGCCAACCGGGTATAATATCGATCTGCGGAGCAAGAAAAAAGGAGAGATTTTGCAGTCCCCTGCTGTTTTCATAGGTGGTCAAAAGATGTTCATTCTCCCACATCAGCAGAGGGGTGATCGCATTTGGTGAGGTAAAAGCTCGAATACCGAACGAACCGCTTATACGTGGCAAATTGAAACCATAGCGTAAAGTAAGCATATAAGAATTGGACGTCTTTAGATCCTGGTTGCCGACACGCCATTGAAAACCATCAAGCTGTTGAGGTACGACATTTGTTTCTGCTAATGAAGGAGCAGTCTGCCACGAAGTAAAATTCAGTCGGAAGTTATGGTTCTGATTCAGGGAATAAGTGATGGTTGCCTGGGGGCGCGGACTCCAGGTACTGTTTCCTTTATCATACTCCTTGAAAAGGAAATCCGTATATTGCAAACCCATTCCGGCCGTAATACTCCATTTCCCTAAATGCTGGAAATATTCTGCAAAGAAATAAAGTTTGTCTTGTCTTTGATGAAATATCAAGCCATCAAGATTTTCATATTCTGATCGGTTGCGGTTAGCCTTATAGGATATACCGGCTGTGAAACGTGAATTTCGCCAGTTCTTTATGTAGTCTGCCTCAACAGCATAAGCCTGATTCCGATCTCTAATATACGTATGGATATCGGTTGTATAGTTTACGGCATCAGGATATTTTTCAAGATCATCCGACCATGAACTTCCGGAATTAAGCGAGGCATTGAAATCAACAATCAGCATCTGCTTTCTTGAGAAGTGCTGTTGAAGATAAAGCGAAACGCCGGGATAATTCCCTTTAACGCCAATTCTCTCGGTCAGCAACATGTCCGGAGTTCCGTTGCTAAGGGAAAGAAGTCCATTATATTCCGTAAGATTATTTATAAACTGTTGATTGGTAAGCTGTGCAACAAAGATAGTGGTATCAGGTTTGATATAACTGTAAGACGCGAAATAATATGGAACGGTATTATTCATTTTTCCACCACGCGGACTCTCCGTACGGGTTAGCATCGAGCCGTCCGGGAAAGTGAATGTCTCATTGTAATCCCGATATATTTTTAACCTCTCAGTAAGCTTACAACTCGCATAAATCTCCCATTGCGAAGCGCCATTATTGAATTTAGCATCCGCCATATAGAATCCCCATGCCTCGTTCAATGCAGGGCGAGCCTGCGCACTAAACGATCCTCCTAAGGATGCATTAGCCACAATAAAATTTAAAACATAGTTTGCGCCTCCATATCGTAATCCGGGATTATCAATCCATTCCACTCGCTTTATCGTTTCAGGCAGCAACGCCCTGACCTGATCAATAGTCGTTTCGCGTCCATTGATACGAACCTGCACAGATTCGCCGGCTGCTTGAATCGTTCCGAGAGCGTCACTGACAGATAGCGAGGGAATCATGAGATTATTTAGTAGTTGAAGTCCATTGCCGGAATTTTCCACTGCACTTTTTGAAGGATGGTATACATCCATATCTGCCTTGCGAATTACTTTCGGTGCCTCCACAACTATTTCCTGAAGATCCAGGGATGAAACCGAATCCGGAAGCACCGATTGCGGATATGACTCTATTGCAGTGTATGCCAAAAGAAAAAAGAATGCTTTTCTCATCAATAAAATTGTTTGTGGTTCCTGCTGCTAACAGCTAATCCTTTTTTTTTGGCAAAATTATATTCCAAATTAATCTTTTACCATACCCAAATGGGTATGTTTTTCAAATTATGCAAACATTTTCCTTCACTTGCAACTAAGGTCCCATCTCATAAAAAATGGGGCCTAAGATTTCTGCAACGGATCGCACTTTGGCCACTACTCAAAATATCCTAAAGCGATGAAAAATATAATTATATAAGTTTGTTATTTGTTGAAGCTATTATTGCTTCAGATATGTTGCGCACACCAAGTTTTTCAAAAATCTGTTTACGGTATTTTTTTATCGTCTCCGGCGAAAGACACATCTGCTCTGCGATTTCCGTCATGGTAAAGCCTTGAATGGAAAGAATAATCACCATTTTCTCGCCTTCGCTAAGAGTCGGGATATACTTCTTGTCCCAACGGTTAGTTAG
>CAZOPN010000125.1:0-2602 GCA_964581685.1 uncultured Sangeribacter sp.
GCTCCTCCGGAGCTGCCGGTCGGATGCGCGATTGAGAGAGATTATTGGGTGTTACTGGCTCGCTCCTTCGGAGCTGCCGGTCGGATTCATGATTTTTTACGGCGGTCGGGAGACCGCCGCTCCATACCTCCGACCGGGTTTTTCTTATTGGCTTTAACGTTACAGAGAAGGGGCTTGTCTATGGCTAATGTTAAGGAATGTTGCAAAAGTTAAATCATGGCTAAAAACTCAACCAATCCCGACTTCAGACGTTCAATAGATACAAAGCAATATGGATTTGACATTCACGGTTTCGTGAGAAAGTTTGAATGTTTTTTGTTTAGTTAGATATAGTTTATAGTGGAATCGTGATAGGGCGTGTCGAAAGATGCGCCCTATCTTTTGATTGCAATAAAGGTGGAAATTTTGTAAATTTGCATATTATGCGAACAGATAAAGAACTTGAGGGAGTTTCATTGCTGGGAAATCAGGGAGTGAAATACCCTACAGATTATAGTCCGGAGCTGCTTGAGACTTTCGAGAATAAGCATCCGGAGAATGATTATGTCGTGACTTTTGATTGTCCGGAATTCACGACCCTTTGTCCTAAAACGGGACAGCCTGATTTCGGTCATCTCTATATATCTTATATTCCGAGAGAGAGGATGGTGGAAAGCAAAAGCCTTAAACTCTATCTCTTCAGTTTTCGCAATCACGGCGATTTTCATGAGGATTGCGTGAATATAATCATGAAAGATCTTCAGCGACTCATGGATCCCAAATATATAGAGGTGAGAGGTATCTTCATGCCACGTGGAGGCATCAGTATTTATCCATTTGCCAATGCCGGCGACGCGGAACATCAGGATTACGTCAAGGCCCGTCGGTTGGCCGTGCTTGATTCAGTCTGCTAAAAACGTGCTTCAGCCTATTAGAAATGCTATGAAAAGGGATAAAGATTCAATTGTGATTCTTTCGGGCGGAATGGATTCCGTGACGTTGCTTCATGATTATAAAGATAAAATTGCTCTTGCCGTAACTTTTGATTACGGTTCGCGTCATAATGCCCGGGAAATCGAATGTGCCCGTTATCAGTGTGAACTTCTCGGCATTGAACATCTTGTAATCCCTCTTGCCTTTATGGGAGAATATTTCAAAAGCTCTCTCCTTGAGGGGGGAGATGAAATTCCCGAGGGACATTATGAAGATGAGAATATGAAATCAACCGTCGTGCCATTCCGTAACGGTATAATGCTTTCAGTGGCTTGCGGTCTTGCCGAATCGAGGGGCCTGAAGCATGTAATGATGGCTAACCATGGAGGAGATCATGCCATTTATCCTGATTGCCGGCAAACGTTTGTGGAGGCTATGGGCAGGGCTATGGAGGAGGGTACATACGAGCATGTTTCCTTGATTGCTCCATATACGGGATTGACAAAGGGTGAAATTGCTCGAATAGGTAAACGAATCAACGTGGACTATCGGCACACCTATTCATGTTATAAGGGGGGAGAGAAGCATTGCGGACGTTGTGGAACGTGTGTGGAGCGACGTGAGGCTATGGAATTTGCCGCAATTGATGACCCTACTATTTACGAATAAGTAAGACTATCGTTTAAATTTGAATACTTACTTAAAATTATGTACTACGTCAAAAAACGCATAGAGATAAGTGCCGCTCATCGTCTTTCCCTCAGTTATGAGAGCAAGTGTACGCAGCTGCATGGTCATAACTGGATTATTACTGTAGAATGCCGATCAAGGGAATTGAATGAAGATGGTATGGTGGTTGATTTTACCCATATCAAGAATAAGGTGCTTCAACTGCTCGACCATAAGATTCTCAATGATGTGTTTGATTTTAATCCGACGGCGGAGAATATCGCGCGTTGGGTTGTTGAGACTGTCCCTAAATGTTGGCGCTGTGAAGTGCAGGAAAGCGAAGGGAATATAGCCGTCTACGAGAAAGAATGAGAAAGATAAATGAGATTTTCCACTCTCTTCAGGGAGAGGGCCGCCATGCCGGTGTTTCCTCGGTCTTTGTGCGTTTCTGTGGTTGCAATCTGCGATGTTCTTTCTGCGATACAAAGCATGAAGAGGGGAAAATGATGTCGGATGATGAAATTTTTGCGGAGGTAAAGAGACATCCGGCTGATTGGGTGATTCTAACAGGTGGAGAACCTTCATTATGGATAGATGAGAAATTCATCACAGAGTTAAGGAGAGCCACCGGAAAGAAAATAGCTATTGAAACTAATGGAACTCATCCCTTACCGCCGGGTATCGATTGGGTGACAGTCTCTCCCAAAATCGGCTTTGAAGGGGCACCTGATGCCGAAGTGGTAATTAATCATGCGGATGAGATAAAAGTAGTGGATGTGAGCCAGGATTTAGAGCAATATTTCACGCTTCCATGCCGGGCTAAGAATACCCTGATGTATCTCCAGCCATGTTTCGTTGATGACCCGAAAGAATTTGATCGTAATAAGAAGCGAACTATAGAGAGAGTGCTTTCCGATCCGCGATGGACACTTTCCGTGCAGCTTCATCGTTACCTCGCGATTCCTTAGAGCCCATCTCATAAATTTGAGAGCCTCTGGGGTCGCTGGGTTGGAGCGATTTT
>CAZOPN010000126.1:0-2591 GCA_964581685.1 uncultured Sangeribacter sp.
CTTTGTTACATTTATATTCATTTATTAACTTTTATTAACAATGTTGTTTAATATAAAGGAAAAGGTAAGATATTGAGAAAAAGAAAATTAAGGATTTTTAGAAATAGGATTGAAAAATGTAGCTCTTAAAAATATTAAATTCAACAACCTCTGTTTTGTCAGGATGTTTTAATTATGAACCGCATGGCACGGTTTTTGATATTATATAATGGTAGAAACAATAAAAAAGAAAAAACTCAAAATAATGGCAACAGGTAAAATTGGGGTAACTACTGAAAACATTTTCCCCGTAATCAAAAAGTTCTTATATAGTGATCATGAAATATTTCTGCGTGAACTTGTCTCGAATGCTATTGATGCCACACAGAAATTAAAGACCCTTGCATCGTTCGGCGAGTTCAAAGGAGAACTCGGAGCCATGAACGTTAAAGTCATTGTTGATAAAGAGAAAGGCACTTTGACGGTTTCCGATCATGGTATCGGTATGGATGCGGAGGATATAGATAAATATATCAATCAGATAGCTTTTTCAGGAGCAGAAGAGTTTCTGGAGAAGTATAAGGATACTGCCAACAGCATAATCGGCCATTTCGGACTCGGTTTCTATTCGGCGTTTATGGTCTCTAAGAAGGTAGAGATCAGATCGCTCTCATATAAAGAGGGAGCCAAGGCGGTTGAATGGAGTTGCGACGGCAGTCCGGAATATGAAATGAAAGAGATAGAGAAGAGCGAACGCGGAACAGATGTAATTCTCTATATTGATGATGAAAATAAGGAATTTCTGGAGCAAGCCCGCATTGACACGTTGCTTAAGAAATATTGCCGCTTCCTCCCGGTGCCCGTGATAAGCGGTAAGGAGCAGGAATGGAAAGATGGCAAATATGTCGATACTGACAAAGACCGTGTCATAAATGCCACAGAACCTCTTTGGACCAAGAAACCGGCAGAGCTTACTGATGAGGATTACCTCAAGTTCTATCATGAGCTTCGACCGGGGGAGGAAGATCCGATGTTTTGGATTCATCTGAATGTAGATTATCCTTTTAATCTTACAGGTATTTTATACTTCCCTAAAATAAAGAATAATATCGATATTCAGCGTAATCGTATTCAGCTTTATTGCAATCAGGTATATGTCACGGATCAGGTCGAAGGAGTGGTTCCTGAATTTATGATGCTTATGCAGGGTGTGATCGATTCGCCCGATATTCCTCTGAATGTAAGTCGTAGTTATCTGCAGGCAGATCAGCAGGTAAAGAAGATCTCTTCTTATATTTCCAAGAAAGTTGCCGAGAAGCTCGATAAGATGTTTAAGGAAGATCGTAAGGAATTCGAGAAGAAATGGGATGATATCGAGGTGTTCATAAAATATGGAATGCTTACTGACGAGAAATTTTTTGAATCTGCCGGAAAATTCTTCCTTCTCAAGGATGTGAACGATAATTATTATACCCTTGAGGAATATCGAACTCTCGTTGAGGCCACACAGACAGATAAGGAAGGGAATGTAATCTACCTGTATGCAACCGACAAAACGGCACAGTATTCATATATTAGCGGTGCGGAGCAGAAAGGTTATAACGTTCTTCTTATGAACGGACAGCTCGATCAGCACGTCATTGGCTTGCTTGAGAGCAAGATTGAAAAAACACGTTTTGTACGTGTGGATTCCGATACCCCGGAGCGTCTTATCCGAAAGACCGACGATAAGCAGGCGGATCTGACTCCGATTCAGGCGGATGTGCTGACTGGCTTGTTCAGAACGCAGCTGCCTCAACTTGAGAAGACCAATTTCATAGTGGAATATAATGCAGTCGGCGAAAACGATGCACCGGCCACTGTCACCCGTAATGAAATGATGCGCCGAATGAAAGATATGGCAGCTATGCAGCCGGGCATGAATTTCTATGGGGATATGCCCGATATGTATTCGCTTGTTATAAATACAGAGCAGCCTGCCGTGAAGAAAATTCTGAATAATGCTATGACCGCTCTCGATACGACTGTTGCTCCGCTGCGCGATGAAATTGATAAAATCAATGGCGAAATAGAAACGCTTCGTAAAGATCTTGATTCAAAGAAAGAGGAAGATAAGGAGTCTGTAAGAAGCGAGATTTCAGCTAAGGAGAAAACTGTTGGCGAGAAGCGTGAGGAGGAAGAAAAGGCAATCAAAGATTATGCAGCCGGAATTCCTGAGATCAAGCAGGTGATTGATCTTGCTCTGTTGCAGACTCATCTTCTTAAGGGAGAAGCTTTGGCGGAGTTTATAAAGCGGTCTGTTTCCCTCTTATAGTCTTTTGTCGGCTTGTGATAACGGGCCGTCTGCGGCACCGCCTTCGGCATTCGATTTCGGTCACAACCGAAAGGTTAGGTCGGCTTGTGATAACGGGCCATCTGCGGCACCGATTACAGCATTCGGCGGAGGTTACAACCGAAAGGTTGCGCCCTCCGCCTCAGCTTTATCGGCACCACATCTGACACCGTTCTGACAAGCCGACGGCTACGCAGGATAAGGCTATGCGGGTTGAGGCTATAAAGGATAAGGCTACGCGGGTTGAGGCTATGAAGGTTAGGCTACGACGGTTGAGGCG
>CAZOPN010000127.1:0-2578 GCA_964581685.1 uncultured Sangeribacter sp.
CATACTTCACATTGAAATGGAGTCCCGATCAGGCGGTAAGGAATACCGGCTAACTGACTCTTATCATTTAAATAACCGGTGATAATTTTTTTAGTCAATTCAGTGACAGAAGAATTGCCGATTTCAATTTCCACCTGAAGATGGTTTGAGATGGTCTTAATGATCTTTTCGTTATGTGGCGCGCTTTCCCATCGGCATAAGATTAGTTCTTCATTGAACGTAGCGATTAACAAAGGGCCAAGCATCGAATCAATGGTGGAAACAAGTAATTTGGGATTATGCACTTCTTGAAAATATTTACTTATATAACTGAACGAGTTATGATGAATAATATTTTAAGCCAGCGAATCATAAAATATTTGCCTACGACCTCTGGCGGCAAATATTTTATGATTCTATGCCTAAATTTGTCGATGGTCTTATAAAAAATTGAAAGTTGTGAAACTATTTGGCGGGATGAAAAGTCTAAGTAAGAAAGAAAATATAAAAAATGACAGTTGATAATACAATTACGATTTCATTGCTCATTCGTTTGTTTGCGCTGGCACGCAACGAAACGGTAGCGCGCGATGAGAGGGAAGCGGATTTCAAAATGATAATGGGCAAATATGGTGATATAATTTGTAGGATATGTCGATCTTTCGCAGTGAAGGAGGCTGACTATGAAGACAATCTGCAAGATTGCTATGTTAATATCTGGATGGGTTTGCAAGGTTTCCGAGGAGAGAGCAATGTAAAGACATGGCTTTATCGGGTGGCTCTAAATACGTGCGTATCGAGTTATAAAAAGCGCAGAGGGGATATTCGGAAAGTTGATCTTGAGCGTGTAGCCGAAATGGAAACAACCGGAGAAAATGTTTTTGAAGAGAGCCAGTGGATGAACAGTCTACTGTCGGTACTCTCACCGCTTGATCACTCCATAATGGCTTTGTGGCTTGATAATCTTTCTTATGAGGAGATAGCCGGAGTGATGGGAATGAACCGTAATACGGTTGCAACCAGAATCAGAAGAAGTAAGGATATATTATCCGGACAATTGGTTAAAGGAATTTTATGAACGGGGTGATAAACCCGATAAAAAGATAGAAGATATGAAAGAGAATGAACTCAAAGAAGCTTGGAAGCAAGGAGGAATCGAACTTGAAAGAAATGGGGGAGGCGGATGTTTTTGTGATTCAACAAGACAGACTCCCTTGGAAAAACTCGCAAAAAGGTATAAACGTTTTTCAGTTCTTGGCGCGGTGTGCATCTTGATTGGACTCTCGTGGCTGAATATGCCGGAATTACAGATAAAAAACAGAATATTTATATCGGTATTCTATTGCCTTATAATGCTTATCTGTGCTGTAACGGATCGCTATCTATACATGCGACTCTCGTCTATAAATATCTCCACAACACCAACGGCAAGAGTGATTGAGGTAGTAAAGAAATGCAAGAAGATACATCTTATATTTATATGTTTTTCCATACCTGTTGTAATTGTTTTTATAGGATTCATAGGCTGGCAATTATGCAATAATATCTATATGCTTATGGGGATTATTGTCGGTGCGGTCACCGGTTTTGTCATAGGTCTTTTTCAGCTATTTGAATTCCTTCGCGACTACCGCGACCTCCTCAACGATTGATATCTTTTGGCAACCGGTACTAAACACTAATGATAGAATCCGGAAAATATATACAATAGGTAATATAAAGAATTCTGTAATATAAAGACAATCCCCGATAATCCATGGCGTGATTATCGGGGATATTTATACATTAAACTTTCTTTGCTTATTCAGCGAAGTGGTGGAAAGGCATTCTGATAAATATATGATTTTAGGATATAATATTTTCGGATATAATAAAAGCGGTGTTTCCCAAGTGGGACCACCCAAAGCGAAAGTAAATCGCGCAACAATACTGAAAATCAAAGATTTTCGGGATTTTTCTTTTTAAGACAACACCGTAAAGCACAGGCAATAGGGGTCAAGTATGAAGCCATTAAACATTGAGGGAATACGTAATTATTGGAATAATCAATATTTTATCGTACAAAGTAGTATAATATAACTTTTTCTTAAATAGGATTGCCCGAATTTCATTGAATTGCTAAGTAATCGCCGAAACGAACTTCGCTGAATACTTGTATGATAAAAGCGACAAGAAGCAATACCTATAAAATATACTCCCTATGACGTAAAAAGAAGTAATGTAAGTCCTCTGTGAATGGGCATAAACCATTCTCTCCCTTGTAAATGTCAATCGCCAAATCGTTTCCTTTGCCATCGCTTTTGACGCCTACTGCGAGAAAAGGGCCGAGATCATCCCATTATAGCTTATTGCATATCAGCAAACCATAAAGTTTCACAATATAGAACTTGGATGATTAAGGAATTATTTGTAACTTTACAAATAATACTAATAAATTATCTAATGTCAGCAGATACAATAGACATAAAATTTGAACGCATTAATCGGCTGAAAGTGGTTTTAGTAGAAAAGAAGAGGACAAATAAATGGTTATGTGAGCAGCTCAATGTAAATCCATCAACAGTTTCAAAGTGGTGTACTAATAGCTCACAACCAGATT
>CAZOPN010000128.1:0-2424 GCA_964581685.1 uncultured Sangeribacter sp.
TAAAAGATAACATTATTGCTTACTATCGTTTAATTTTGAATACTTACTTATGATTAAACAGGTTTTTATTTCACAGGATGATAGAGCATCCGGGAATCAGCAATGACAGTATCCTCTGCAATTGGGGGCTTATGACGCATAGTTCCCCACGGTTCCGGGTATTTTGCATCGTAGTGCAATCCAAAATTCTCAGATTTTGTAAATCTACCTTTCCCTCCGAAATCCTCAAGTATAAACCCGGCTCTACTCAACAAAGTCGGGAGCACTACCTCATGATGACCACCATTCCCACCTTTTAATTTAGCATCAAGAAAAGAAAGAGCAATTGCCGTAAGACGGTATATCGGATTAAAGGATCGAATTCTCTCCCGGAACGGCACATATTCTCCGATAGTTTTCAGAGCACGCCACCAGTACCAGATCGGATCTTCACTAAAACTCATGATATGACACGAAAGCAGATCGGCCTCACTTTTAGCAAACCGCTTGAATAGGTACTTCCAATCGCCGGCAAACTCCACATCATATTCAATGTTCCAATATCGCTTATAATCAGGAAACATTCTGTAAAACCATAACAATATGAAATGGTTGCTCCCCGGAACAATAGTCTCGGCCCAAGCCTCATAGCCGAGAGCACAAAGATCATCAATCGAGAAACCGATTCCCCTTATATCCTTAGGAATCATGGTCTCATCTACCGTATCTTTCTGATAAAGAAGAAATGTCTCACCATATTCAGCAAATGCTTTTGAGACAAAATAATACTTTTCAATCAATCTCTCCGTGAGCTTATGGCATACGATCAATGTCACATCCATCTTTATAAGGTTGCTATACGGCTGAACAATTCTAAATATTTTCCTTTCATTATATCAAGACGGTATCTTTTTTCGTAATCGATACGTGAAAGGAGCCCCAAAGTCTTTCTTTCCTGATACGTCATTTTAATAAAAGAATTCAAACATGACACAAGTGACCTGACATCACCCGATCTGAATGTCAATGCACACCCGTCGGCTGCTAAATCATCCATCCCGAATCCATCCGACACTATCAGAGGTTTTCCGGCTCCTTTAGCCTCTATCGCCACATATCCGCTCTGTTCATAACGAGAAGGAAAAACAACTGCATCAGCTTCATTGATAAGCTTTACAATAGTTTCCCTTTCAACAAAACCCTCCCATCTCACTGAATCGCCAAAACCGACCGTCATACTCCGTAATTCCGCCGGCAACCCGTCGTATTCACCTCCACAACAAATAAACTCCGTTTCCTGAAAATCAGACAATATTTCCCGGATAGCGCCCATAAGCGTGTCAAAGCCCTTTTGCAACGTAAATCGTCCACAAAAAAGGAATTTAAGTTTATTCGAAGGTTCTCCCACCCGATTTTTAGTTTCATCTTTCTCCCCACCTTTTTTACTCTCCATACCTTCCTCATAATAATCTAAGGAAATATCCTTCATTCCGTTACGAATGAGATTTATTTTCCCGGAGGGAATATGAAACACCGCCTCAAGCAACCGGGCCGTCTCCGGATTCAGAGCCACAACCGCATCAGCAACAGATGCCGCTTTACGACAATCCTGATATAAAGCCATAAAAAAGTCACGTGTCTTTTTATCAAGAGCTTGGCTGCATTGCGAAATGATATCGATATATCTTTCCACATCGCCCATCAAGAACGAGAGCCAAATAAAATCATGAATAATATATACAGACCGACTTTTCGGAAAAGAAAGTTTTATCTTGCTTAGTACCGTCGAGGCCGGAGAGGAATTCTGTAAAAAAATATTAGACTCTGAATCCTCAATAATCCCCTGATTAATCAAATAGCCAAAAGCTTCCTCAGCACCGTATGGCATTCTGTAGATTGTTACTCCATTTTCTCCGGTAATAGCTTCCTCAACAGGAGAACATAGCTCCAGAACAACAAAAGAAAAATCATAACAATCACAAAAAGCTGTTGTCAATTGTTTTAAAAAAGTTGAAGTGCCGTTATAAGACTCCTCATAAAACTTAACATATATAATTCTTCTGACCGAGTGGTCAGCACCGGCTCTTATGCGCCCTTTTATCACCTCGCAAAATAGATCCGAAATTCCGACCCCGACTTTTCTTGCAAAGAGAGCCCCTGAATTAACCGCGGGCTGTATATGCTTTTCTGTCATAAATGCAGGAGAGGGCAAACCCTTGCTCCAATCAATATATCGGAGATTATTTCCGGTCACTGCCCGGGAATAAGGAGAATTCATAATGATTGTAGGAAAGCAAATTTCATCAGAAGCAAATGTAAACCGCAAACGTCTCAACCAATGCTTATGCAATCCAAGATAATATGAAATATGATTTGCACAAGCCCCGGTTATAGAGAGCCAATTGCTACCGCCATAAAGGCGGGTAAAATATTTTGGCATCTTCC
>CAZOPN010000129.1:0-2406 GCA_964581685.1 uncultured Sangeribacter sp.
ACTCATCTCAAAATCGAAATAATATGAACTTAGACGAACTCAAAAAAAGTATGTCCACACTTGATGACATACTCTCGCAAAAAACCGCTGATTCAATCAATTTCAACACCGCGACTTGCAATTCGGCACAATCTCGTGTTGCCCGACAATACCGCAAAAATATTCTGAATTGTGGAGTGCTCGCTGTCGTATTCATCATTCTTTGGCTCAGCGGAAATGACCAACCGACTTTCCCAGCCGGCATGAAAGGATTTATCGGAATATATATGGGGGTGGCAGCGGTTATATATGCCATTCTCTATCGTTTAATTAAAAAAATAAATATGGCGATCACCGCTCCCATCACAGTGATGAAACAGGTTTCATCGATAAGGCTCTATACTCTGATTGCAGAAATCTTTCTCGCAATTGTCCTCGCAATATTCTTTACAATGTTTCTCGGTAATCTTTGGGCGCTCGGAGCTTATTCGTTTTGGCTTGTTGCAGGAGCATTGTTAGTAAGTCTTATCATCGCCGCCATTATGCTTCCCAAGAAAATCAGGGATTTCAATGAACTCACTGCAGTAGATTAAACTTTAGCAAATGGAGTGACCCCCAAAAGTTGGAAAAATAACTTTCAGCGGTCACTTCAAATATCGTTAAAAATGGATAAGGTATAGCGAGTGCAAGGTTATAAAGCCTTATCTTGACATTGCTGATAGCATTAAAGTTTATGCAATATGGCGTTTCAATTGATTATCTGATGCTTATTGCCTAAATAATATTTTTTTGCTAATTTTGCAGTATGAATGAGAATACTCCTATACCACTTGCTCCCGAATCGCAAGACAATGAGATAATACTCTATCAACCGGACTCAACCATAAAGCTTGAAGTTCGTCTGGAGAATGAGACTGTATGGCTCAACCGACAACAGATAGCCACTCTCTTTGATAGAGATGTTAAGACAATTGGCAAACACATTGCAAATGCTTTGAAGGAAGAATTAGAGGGTTCGTCAGTTGTCGCAAAATTTGCGACAACTGCTTCTGATGGGAAAACATACCAAGTAGAATATTATAATATAGAGATGGTTACCTCTATTGGATACCGAGTAAAGTCTAAAAGGGGTATTCAATTTAGAGCCTGGGCTAACAAGGTATTGAAGGACTATCTCTTGAAAGGATATAGTATCAATCAGCGCCTTCTACACATGGAAAGCCGGATTGATCATAGGCTTTCCGAACATGACAGTCAGATAAAAGAGCTGAGTAATCGAATGGATTTCTTTGTACGTACCTCGTTACCTCCTCGCGAAGGCATATTCTTTGACGGGCAGATTTTCGATGCCTATACATTGATGTGTGATCTGGTGCGTAGTGCCAAGAAGAGGATTGTTATGGTGGATAATTATATCGATGACTCCGTATTCCGGCAGCTCGATAAACGGGTTCGGGGAGTGAAAGCCACGATCTTTACCCCGAATATCAACAAGATATTGAAGCAAGACTTAAAGCGTCACAATGCCCAATACACGCCGATTGAAATCAAAACATACAGAAAGGCTCACGACAGATTCCTGATTATTGATGATGTCGTCTACCATGTCGGAGCCTCCTTCAAGGATTTAGGCAAGAAGCTATTCGCTTTCTCCAAAATGGAAGCGATGCCGGCTGATGAATTGATCAGGAACTTGGAAACATCTGAATAATGCCACTTAAACGGCGTGAGTTGATACCATGAATCGTTTCTTCCCGTTATCTGATGCTTATTGCCTAAATGCTTATTTTTTTGCTAATTTTGCATTTTAAAGTCAGAAACAAATGGAAGAACCCAATACTATCCCCTTAACTCCATTAACCGGAGATTCTGATTCCAGCTTAATCCCGGTGGAAAAACTCATACATATCATACGCGGCCAACAAGTAATGATTGATAGCGATTTAGCTCAATTATATGGAGTTGAGACCAAGGTACTTAATCAAGCTGTAAAACGCAATATTGAACGTTTCCCGCAAGATTTTATGTTTCAATTGACCAAGGAGGAATGTTTAAGGTCACAAATTGTGACCTTAAACGCAGGTCGAGGGAAACACCTGAAATACAATCCCCATGCTTTTACAGAGAATGGAGTGGCCATGCTCAGTAGTGTGCTTCGATCTAAGACAGCAATTGAGGTTAACATTCGGATAATGCGAGCCTTCACTGCGATGCGTAGTTTCCTAATGAGTAATGCTCATATGTTTCAAAGACTTGAAACCCTGGAACATCATCAGCTCTTATTACAAAAACACCAGAGCGATACGGACAAGAAAATAGAAGAGGTGTTGACTCGTCTTGATGATAAAGAAGACCAGCCGATTGAGGGATTCTTCTTTGAAGGACAGATATTCGATGCCTACACCTTGATTTCTGACTTAGTCCGCA
>CAZOPN010000130.1:0-2392 GCA_964581685.1 uncultured Sangeribacter sp.
ATATTTTTCCATAACTCTTTATCATCAATAGCCGCCGGCGCAAACCGCTCATCCATCATAGAATATAATGTCGGCTTACCAATGGTTGTAACAGTTATGAGGATTATAAACGTATTCGAATAATAAAAAGTCTGATACGGATTGTGCCTGAGAAAGGAATACGGTTGAGAAAGATTATTGCCGGGAGGAGGGAATCTCTCATTTTTTCATTGTATCTTTGTGAAAAAATCTGTGTAGATGGCATTAATTTTCCTTATAGCTGCAATCCTGATCCTCCTCCCCGATGCTTACATATTGTTTGTCGTACTTGCACGTTGCTCCTGGTGGATAAAAGGTTGGATCCTCCTCCCTACGGCTCTTTATTATTTTGTCATAATTCGCATCTTTCTTTGTGATGTGATGACGCAGCAGATGCTCGATTTGCTTTTCCGTCTCACACTATGTGTTCTTTTCCCTTTACTTCTTTTCAGTCTGCTCTCACTTATCGGTAGAGGAATCGGTCTTTTATTCCCTCGAGCGGTGGCTGTAAGCGATATCGTGGCTTTGATAGTAGCCGTGATCTGGTTAGTGATATCATTATATGGTTCGGTTGCCGGTTGGAAAAAAATAACTGTTGAAAAAGTAGATATTGATTCCCTCCGAGTTCCGGCTGTGTTCAAGGGATATAAAATCGTTCAGCTTTCAGATTTTCATATCGGAACGTATTCTTCCTCTCCGCAGACTGTTGATAAGATTATAGATAAGTTAAATTCACTTGATCCTGATATCATTGTCTTTACAGGAGATCTGGTTAATTCGTCGGCCTCGGAGATTGATGAGTTCAGGAATGCCTTGGGTCGGCTACATGCCCGTGATGGAGTCTTTTCCGTGCTCGGAAATCATGATTATTGTCTCTATCGAAAATATCAGGCGCCGGAGAGCCCGGATAAGGAATTAGCTAAAGTGATCTCTGCTGAAAAAGAAGTTGGATGGAGGATGCTTAGAAACGAAGCCATACAGATAAGGCGAGGAACGGATAGCATAGCCTTGATAGGAGTGGATAATGCCGGAAGCGGAATGTTTCCGGATAAATCCGATCTGAAGAAAGCTCTCAAAGGGCTGCCTGAAGATGAATTCAAGATACTCCTTTCGCATGATCCCTCACATTGGCGCAGAGAGGTTTTGCCGGCAAGTGATATTGATCTGATGCTGGGAGGGCATACACATGCCATGCAATTCCGTCTCGGCAACTGGTCTCCATCGAAATGGGTTTATCCCGAGTGGGGTGGCCTGTATAATGAAGATGGTCGTCTGCTTTATGTAAGCACCGGAATAGGGGAGAACATTGCTTTTCGTTTCGGAGCGTGGCCGCAAATTGTATTGCTGACACTAAACCCTTGAAAATGATAAGATAATTATAGAGAAAAGAAGAATTTATGGAAGAAAATATTATACCTGAATGGGCATTTGGAATGGATTGTGCCGTGACAGTGGTAGATATGGATTGCCGGATTATTTATATGAACGAACGTTCACGGCAGACATTTGCAGCCCGTGGTGGTGCTGATCTGATAGGCCATAATATCATGGATTATCATAACGATAGATCGCGTGGTATTATCCGGCGTCTTCTTGCGGAAGGTGGGTCAAATGCCTATACAATTTCTAAAGAAGGAAAGAAGAAGATGATTTATCAGACTATCTGGCGTCGTTCCGACGGCTCTACAGGCGGACTTGTGGAACTCTCCATGATTATCCCTGAAGAGCTGCCTCACTATATCCGTAAATGAATTATCTTGAGATCTTAGGAACAGCTATCGGTATCGTCTATCTCTACTTGGAATACAGAGCCAGCGCGTGGCTCTGGGTTGCAAGTATAGCTATGCCGGCGATCTACCTTGTTGTTTATTATAAAGCCGGGTTATATGCTGATTTCGGCATCAGTATATATTATATTCTTGCTTCTCTTTATGGGCTTATATATTGGCTGCGCCGAAAGGATAAAGAGACCCGGGAAGATAAGGATAAGCAATCGGGGATTTCTCATATTCCACGTTCTTATTATCTACCGTTGGGTCTTGTTTTCGCGGCTCTGTTTTTTGTTATGGGGTTTATTTTGCAGACCTTTACAGACAGCACCGTTCCATGGGCCGATGCTTTTACCACCTCACTCAGCATAATTGCGATGTGGCTTCTGGCCCGAAAATATCTGGAGCAATGGCTTTTCTGGATTGCGGCCGATCTGGGTTGCGCCTTGCTTTACGCTTATAAAGATTTATGGTTTACGGGCGGGCTCTATTTTGCTTATGCGATAATAGCCGTGTTTGGTTATCGCAAATGGAAAAACCTTATGAGAATTAAGAGCCCATCTCATAAAAATTTGAGTGCCCCTGGGGCGGATTTGGGCGAGTGA
>CAZOPN010000131.1:0-2273 GCA_964581685.1 uncultured Sangeribacter sp.
TTTTCTCGCCTTCGCTAAGAGTCGGGATATACTTCTTGTCCCAACGGTTAGTTAGGATATTAAATTCATAGTATTCCGAAGTGCCGACATGATGCATTTCAATATGTCCGGGCTTGGTATGAGAGGAGGCCGACACAACACATAGAGCAAGCCAAACTCGCCCGTCGGATGTCAATGCAAGTGGCGTAAGTTTATGATTGATAAGAATGGGGCGACCGGCGTTCAGTATGTGGAAATCATATTGTATATACCAGTCTTTCTTTTCCTCGCCCGGCAAGGAATTATAAAATGAAAAGCCGACACGATTGAACTTTATCAGAAGTTCACGCTCATTTGCCGGAACATATTCAAAATAAAATTTATAATTGATTTCCATCATTTTCTCCGGTGTCAGGCCACACATAAATAAAGCATTCGGCGAAACATAGAGAAACTTCTGACGAAAATAATCAATAATATAAATACTTTGATAGGTTGAACGTGAAAATGCCTCGGCCGCACGGATATATTCAGATACCCGGGTGTAGTCGAGTTCTTCTGTCAGTCTTACCTCGTTATCGGGTATAAAAAAATCATCTATATCTATATAACCCATATTCAATCCGATTTTAAAAGGTGTCCGGTAATAGCAGAAACAATATTCTCTTTTGCCACATCAGGATTAATGGCTTCAGACAAAGGCATTCCCTCAGGTGTTATCGTAATGATTCGATGAAACCCGGCCTCATAAAGCGCTGCAACAGCTGTCACATCGACAGATCCACCTATTGCAATTACCCTCTTCCCTGCTTCCAAACCTCTTTTCAATATTCCGGAAGCAACTTTTCCTGATAGTGTCTGTATATCAAGACGGCCTTCACCGGTAATTATAATATCAGAATCCGAAAAAAATTTCATAAAATCTGAATTTTCGAGTAAAAAATCAATTCCACTTATGATTTCAGCCTCAAATAATCCGACAAACATTCCTCCGATTCCTCCGGCCGCCCCTCCTCCCGGAACGGAAGATACAATACGACCGGTTTTTCGCATAATTACATCTGCTACATTTCTCAATCCTTGATCAAGAGCCATGATGTCGGTATTCGAAGCTCCTTTCTGAGGACCATAAATATATGCAGCACCCTGCTTTCCATACAATACATTTTTTACATCAGCAAGAAGGGTAAAACTACAATCTTTATAAAGGCCTTCTATCTCCTCGCTATTTTCAATAGTTAGAAGGGCCTCCATCGAAGCTCCGTTTCCGGGGAGAATTTCACCATTATGTCCTAAAAGACGAAATCCGAGAGCTGCCAGAATTCCAAGGCCACAATCTGTAGATGCTGATCCTCCCAGACCTATTATAAATTTTTTGAATCCCGCTCTTCGCGCCTCCATAATTATCATGCCCACTCCGAATGATGAAGCTTTCATTGCATCTCTGCTATCGGCAGGAATCATATTGATACCATCGGCTGACGCGACATCCAACAAAGCATAACATTGGTCGTGAATGCTGCAAGCATAATAACAGGTCTCTATCGGAGTTCCAAGTGGATTCACAGCCTTAACATCAACCCTCTTTCCGGAGAAACAAGAAGCCAGTATTTCCGCAGTTCCCTCTCCCCCGTCGGCCATCTCGCATACGCATATCTCAGCCTCAGAATCAACGCGGGCTATTCCTTCAGAAATAGCCATTCCGACTTCACGCGATGAAAGCGATCCTTTGAATGAATCCGGACAAACAAGATATCTCATACGCTCTCTGAATTTAATTATTATAAGGGAAAAGATAAAGTCTAAGGTTGGAAGAGTTAAGTAAAAAAATAAAAATCCGCCGATTGGAAACCGGCGGATTTTTATCTTGCAGAGGCAAGAGACAATCACTCTGCGGTAGCCTCTTCAGCTGCAGTCTCAGCAGTTTCTGCTTCAAGAGCGGCTTTAGCGGCAGCTTCCTCTGCAGCGAGCTTTTCAGCTTTTTTCTTAGCTACAGATTCACCTTTTACGCGATTTTTCTCAACTTCAGCCTCAAAACGAGCTTTTGCATCAGCCTCAGCTTTTGCCACATTCTTTGCTTTGAAAGCATCTGCCTCTTTGTTACGTTCTGCTTTCCATGCATCGAAACGACGCTGAGCCTCATCTTCAGTGAAGGCGCCTTTCTTAACACCGCCACGGAGATGCTTCATAAGCATTACACCCTCCTTAGAGAGAATTGAACGAACTGTGTCGGTGGGTTGAGCTCCCACTTCTACCCAATACAAAGCACGGTCGAAGTCTAAACTTATTGTAGC
>CAZOPN010000132.1:0-2229 GCA_964581685.1 uncultured Sangeribacter sp.
TTCAAGTTTACAGTCAAGAATAGCGCTTTCAGTGAGGTTAAAGCAGATCAATATTCCGTTAAGGTTTATGCCGAAGGGGAACTTGTAGAAACTTTGGAAAGTATGGATATTGCTCCCGCAGAGACTAAAGAATTTGACTTCACCATCCCCTCTCATGCAGGGCATATAGAATCCGGTATACCGGTTTATTGTGAAATCGACTTTGCCGAAGATGAGAAACAGGAAAATAACATCAGTCAGGAAGTTGTGGTTTCGGTAGAGCCCTATCAGGCAAAAGCCGTTGGTACTGTCTCCGGTTCCGTTTCCGGCAATACTCTTACACTCTCTTGGCCGGAAATCGAGATTGAGGATTATCAAGCCATGGAATCAGCCATCACACTCGATCGTGAAGAGGACGCGATCACAAAAGAAGCATACGACGAGGATCACTCTATCGCTTATCCCGCAACGTTCACAGCTTCCGATGGCAAAGTATGGCAGAATATAGACAATGATGGCAAGATCTGCAATGACATGGCATTCCCCGGTGTGGCAAAAGCCTTTATGTATACCTCAAAAGCAATGAGAAATAACTCGTATCATGCAGATCATAGCGGAGAAGAATCAACTGGAATGTTAGTGGCTGTATCACCGAAATATGTATCATATCCGGCTTATGAGGCTTCTGATTATCTTGTTTCTCCTATGCTTCCCGGCGAAGGATATCATATTCTGAGCTTCTATGCAAAACCATTTGCATCTGATTCAGGTGATTTCACAGTTGAATATGCTACGGAAGAATATACGATTGACGACATTTCTGAAAAATTTGTTGCCTTGAGTGAGAAGATAACAATGAAGTCTTCAGCATGGACTGAATATTCATTTGTAATTCCTTCATCAGCAAAATACGTGGCTATTCACTTTGTAAGTAAAGCTCCATATTCATCAGATGAACGTGCCACCCTTTGTCTTGATGATATCCGTCTTACGTCAGAGCCGTTCGCCAAACCGACCTATAATGTTTACTATCGCGAGTATCCGGGCAACAATGAGCAGGAGGCAGAAGTGATGCGTGTCGGTTCCGTTTCCACTTCACCGAAGAGACATAATGATTCGCCCATTGAGGAAGCTTCATACGTATTGGCAGCTCCGACAGTATCTACCGACTATCATGTTTCGGCTGTTTATCCCGACGGTGAGACCGATATTTCAACACCCTACCGTCATGACATTTCAACCGGCGTTATTGAGATAGAAGCGGAAAACGAAATTTCAGTGAAAGTTGCCGGACGTCAGATCACAGCTACTGCTAACGGTGAGACAGTTCTTATCAGTGTATATGCAGTTGATGGAAGCATTCTTGCAAACGGCGTTGAGAAATTTATTCCGGAAACATCAGGAGCTTACATTGTGAAAGCAGCTGACAAAGCCGTTACAGTAATGGTGAAGTAATTTTCTTCTAAGGAACTTTGATCTGTTGCCCGTGTTGGCAACAATCCCCAAAATCGGGAGGCCTAGACAGAAAAATCTGTCGGGGCCTCCTCTTTATAGGTAGCATCCTAAGCCCAACTCTCCAAACGCGAGCAAAAAAAGGCCGTGTCAAAATCACTTTTGACACAGCCAAAAAACTAATTAAATTAATGAGTATCTCTGCTTATTTTTTAGCGATTTTCTTGTAACCGTAAACAGCACGGTCGCCAAGTTCTTCCTCGATACGGAGGAGCTGATTGTATTTGGCCATACGGTCAGAGCGGCTTGCAGAACCGGTCTTGATCTGTCCGGCATTGGTAGCAACAGCTATGTCGGCGATTGTTGCATCCTCAGTCTCGCCTGAACGGTGAGAAATAACAGCAGTATAGTTATTGCGCTGTGCCATCTCAACTGCACGGAGAGTCTCTGTGAGAGAACCGATCTGATTAACCTTAACGAGGATTGAGTTACCACAACCCTCAGCGATACCTTTCTCAAGATATTTAACGTTAGTTACGAACAGGTCGTCACCAACGAGCTGACAGCGGTCGCCAATGAGCTTGGTAAGGATTTTCCAGCCTTCCCAGTCGTTTTCATCCATACCGTCTTCGATAGAGTCGATAGGATATTTTGTGATGAGCTCTTCGAGATATTTAGCCTGCTCCTCGCTTGTGAGCTTCTTGCCATTAACCTCTTTCTCGGCGCCATTCTTAAGATGAGTATAGTCATAAACACCATCCTGATAGAACTCAGAAGAAGCGCAGTCAAGACCGATAG
>CAZOPN010000133.1:0-2205 GCA_964581685.1 uncultured Sangeribacter sp.
ATCCCTCGCCCAAAGCCGCCCTAGCGACCCCCATTTTTTATGAGTCGGGGCCTTATGATCCCGATTCAAAAAATTAACATAAAGTGATTTTCAATACTCACTTTATATTAATTTTGCATTATGATGATCAACCCGCGACCCTCGGATTACACACAAGAGTCATCTCCGCTTGCAGGGGATGATGCCGTTATTTCCGGTTTCACAGAAAAAAACATCTGTGGCACAGGGGCTACATGCCTGGTCTATCAGCTTAATCTGCAGGGGATGCGTATGGCCGTAAAACGATTGCGGAGGGAATATCTGAACAATCCTTTGTATATAGCGGCCTACCGGAAGGAGTATAATCTTGGAATGCATCTCAAACATGATGCTATCCCCGTTTATCGAAATCTGAAAGAAGATATCGACGACGTTTATATCGTAATGGATTTTATTGATGGAGTTTCTTTATCAGATTTCATTGCTTCTGAGGAAGGAAAACTGTTTTTCCGTTCTCCCGACAATACCCGGCGGTTCCTCTCGGAGTTGGTGGATGTAACGGGATATCTTCATCGTAAAGGAATCATACATTGCGATCTCAAACCGGAGAATATCATGATACGACATAGCGACCGGAGACTAATGCTTATTGATCTCGACAAAGCCTATTGCGATATACTTGACCGCACTTCCGGAGGGACATCCGGTTTCAGCGACCCTCTTAAATCAGGAGAGAAACCGACTGTTTTTAAAGATTATGCTGCGATTGGAAAGATTCTGGAGTATCTAAAGAATAACCTGCCGGAGTTTCCATACACGCAATTCGTTCGATTCCGCAGGCAATGCTTTGATCCCGAAACCAACTTTGAGAAGATTAACGCAGCCATACATCCCCACCATAGTGCATTATTTTGGTCAGCCGCGGTGCTTCTTTGTCTGGCTCTCCTTATCGGTGCGGGATATTACATATCGCGAAATAAAGCAGCAACCGGAGATAAAAAAATACCGGAAATGCAGCAGATGGATGCCGTCGCAGATAAAGAAGTTACTTTCACGGCAACCGAAACTATAGAGAAAACAAATATACCTAATGAAAAAAATGAAATCGGTTTGTTGCCGGCAGAGAAGCCACGGATCATAATCAGCAATTTCGACAGCAGGATGTCTGAATTTATTCAATGCGCCCAAACGTCGTTTGCAACGCTATTTTCAGGGACAGCCACCGACACTCAAATCCGGGATATGCTGGGGAAGATGGTAGAGAGTTATACGTCTGAATACCATAAGCTCTCAAATGAATACAAAGCTTCATATCCCGAGGTGACAGGAATAGATGTTGAGTTAGCCGTGGCAAAAGCTGCTGAAAAGAGCAATGCAAACCATCTTCTGAAACAATTCTCCGAAGCGGCGCGCGACACCCTTTTAGCTCGCCATCCCCTCTCCCGAACCGCCGAAGAATAAGGCCCCATTTTTTATGAGATGTGGCCTAAGTCATGCTATGATTTCAAGACATGTGAGGCCTCCATCTTTTGCGCCTCTATAACCTCCGATATTCCTTTCATCTCTTATGATTTCACTGACAATCAGTTCTTGTCCGAGAACAAGGTGACATACTTTGATGCGGTCGCCTTTACGAAGTTTGCTGTTCTTCGACTCATTTATCATAAATACTCTGTCTCCGAGATAGGTCATCACGATGACTCTTGCCGGCTCATATTTTATCTGGACCTGTGTGCCTTCATCAAGATCTGCAACTTCGATGCTCTCCATTGAAGTAAATTCGGAGGAATAATCCTGCTCACCGATCTCTTTCAGAAGAGCCTTATAGTTATCATACCCCAACCATTTAGACAATATATCCATGGTGCTGACATGAGGTGTGCGGAATTTCTCAACAGAATTTTCCCCGACAAGTCCGAGCATACGTTTAACGGTTGTCTCCCCTATTCCGATGCTTCCGGCTAAAGATGCACAGTCGGCCGAATTGACTTCATCCTTACCATATTTGGCAAGGATCTTACTGATAATAGATTGTGGCAACATATCTTGATCGTTTAAGTTTTCTCCTGCAAAATTATTACCGTCATCTCAAAAACACAAGCAATGGACAAAGTGAACTAAAAAATTATAACGACAAGAGAATGATTGATCTTTATCAATCATTCTCTTGTCGACTTCTTGGAAACAGAAAAAATCTCAAGTTAATCACGTGGACTATGGCATCAT
>CAZOPN010000134.1:0-2061 GCA_964581685.1 uncultured Sangeribacter sp.
TCTTTAACTCTTAAGTTGGCTTCTTAGTTGTTTGGGAGTAAGGCCCGAGTGTTTCTTTACATATTTGCCAAAGAAAGCGGGATTCCCGAAGCCTAATAGCGCGGAGATCTCCTTCACTGATTCATCCGTATGTAACAGCGCTGTCCTGACGTCGGTCATGATGGCCTCATTGATCCATTCCAGTGTCGACTTGCCGCTTATCTGTTTCACGACTCTTGCAAGATAATTCGGCGACACGGAGAGGGCGTCGGCATACCATTTCACGTCTCTGGGCTTGGGATAGGACTCTATAAGCAGAGCGGAAAACCGGTGATAAAGTCTTTCAGCCGACTGCCTTGCCGGCGCTTTCCCTCTCGAGGCTCCGGGGAGTGAGACAGAAGCCAGCAAGTCTTCCATCATTGAAATCACCGTGAAGCGCACGTTTTCTATTCCCATTAAATATTTCTGACTCAGTAAGCTGCTGTATATTTCAAGAAGGGAAGCCACAGCTTCGTTAAGGTTGAATACCGTGCAATTCCCTTTCAACGACGTAAGTTGAGGAAATCCAACTGAGCTTCTGCTTTCAAAGGGAAGACTGGCATCAATGCCACAGACCATTCCGTTGCTATCGGGCGAAAACAGCACGTCGGAGATAAAGTCGCCGGCTTTGTAGAAAATTATCTGGCCGGCTTCAGCTCTGAGAGAATTGTCGTTGAGAGTAATGGCTATTTTCCCTTCGGCTACATAAATGAAGCCAACAAAATTAACTACAATTTTGCAGGTGAGTTTTCTGAGGAGAGAGAAATCGTGATAGAATATAAAGTCGGAGCCAAACATCATCCCCGAGGCGATGGCGTTGAGGTCTCTGATGGTCCACAATGGTGGAAGGGCGTTTTGTGTCATTACTGAGTCGTTTATCTTAAAACATTTTCCAGACACATAAGTTTGTCAAGAATTGGAAGTTTAAGACAAAATACTATTCCATATACTGCATTAAATATTCCATTATCGGCTTTGCGTATATCATATAAAACTAATATAGCTGATGGATGTTTGATAAGTAAAAACAGCAACCCGGGACGATTTCAGAAGAGGGTTGCAAAATGATATACGAAATGGCTGAACAATTCACATCAAAGCATCTGATAGCTAAAGAATATCAGTTGCCTTTAATAGATAAAATATTTGAGGCCTGTCAACTACCATTCGACAAGAACCCGTTCGTAAGCATGATAGGCGAAAGTCAGGAGTTGCCGGGTTCTCAGAAAGTGACAATCACTGGTATGGATGGCAATAAGATCGACCTCTATATATGGCATCCTACCAAGCTGACGCGTAAAGGTGAGCTCCCCATATTATATTTCATGCATGGCGGCGGCTACCTCATGGGAGATGCCAACACAATGGCCACGAAGCCGGATGTGCTCACCAACGGCCTGCAGGCAATCTTAGTGAGCGTCAACTATCGTTTGTCTACGGAAGCTCCGTTCCCGGCCGATCTTCATGACGCCTATTCGGGACTCGAATATATTCACAACCATGCTTCGGAATATGGAGCTGATCCTACGCGTATCGTGATTTTAGGAGAAAGTGCCGGCGGTGGGCTTGCTGCACGTCTGGCGCTCTACAATCGCG
Source organism: uncultured Sangeribacter sp. (assembly GCA_964581685.1). GTDB lineage: Bacteria > Bacteroidota > Bacteroidia > Bacteroidales > Muribaculaceae > Lepagella. Next base: position 1,615 of record CAZOPN010000134.1, read on the forward strand.
ACCACGGCAGAGTCCCCTTGTGCGGACAGGCGCTGACCTATCCGATGCTCGACAGCCGGACGGGCACTGACAAAGATCCGATGCCAGACCCTTATGCCGGACAGTTGGTCTGGACGCCGGCTTATAATCGACTTGGATGGGACACTCTGTTGGGCGGACAGAAATTGCCGGAAAACGAACTGCCATATTATTCGGCATCTCTCGCAACCGACTTATCAAATCTGCCACCCGCATTTATTGCTGTGGGCACTCTCGATCTCTTCTGTATGTCGTGTCTCAATTATACGGCACGTCTAACTTGTGCAGGAGTCAACACAGAGCTTCATATCATCCCCGGAGTGTTTCATGGGTTTGATCTTTTGGTGGCGGATTCACTTCAAACCCAATTATATAATGAGCTTCGTATCGCTCAGATCAAACGGATGTTTGGAGAATGATTACATATAA
>CAZOPN010000135.1:0-1867 GCA_964581685.1 uncultured Sangeribacter sp.
TTTTTGGCTGAATCTGAAAAATTCATCCACGGAAGTTTGGCAGTGTCCCAAAATGCCATTTTGAATCCAATTTGGCCAAAATATTACTCCTTTATCATGGGGGTAATTGTTGCAAGGCCCGATTATTAGTCTTAATTTTGCATTCTGCCTCTCAGGCAGTTTTTGACAGTTTATAAATATGACCCGACGACACATCATATTATTCGATACGAAAGATACTTTCGAGAACTTACTGCCGCTGTCTTATACACGGCCTGTGGCTGATTTCAGAATCGGTATAGAGACAATACGTGAAAAGTGGGGGAGAATGCTTGATGGCATTTATGGTTATCATACCGTCGAGTATCTTCAGGAAAAATATCGGCCTATTGATTCCGATAGTGAGACTTTGCATATAGCGGGAAATGTGATTCCCGATGAATCGCTTGCTGTCGAAATAGGTGCTCTCACAGAGGGGGAGGTGCTAAGCGATGACTCCGGGGTTGTGGCTTGGTGCGGTGCGGAGGCTGACCCGGCGAAGATTACGACAGAGGGTGCTCGCCCCGTTAAGACTCGTCGCATCCGATATGTTTTCGATATTTTTCTCCTGAATGATGAAGCTTTAAAAGAGGATTACCGACGTATCGTTGAGGGACGGGAGTCGTGTGCGCCTGACCGCAGTACGCGTGTGATCGGCCCTGAATTTACCGCCGACGGGCTACCCTCTCTCTTTATTGAGGAGGGCGCGCTGGTGGAAGGTGCTATTCTGAACGTCAAGGATGGCCCTATATATATAGGTGCCGATGCGGTGGTGATGGAGGGATGCTGTCTCCGCGGGCCGCTCGCCATAGGACATCATTCCAAAATCAGAATGGGGGCCAAGATCTATGGGGGCACCACGTTCGGACCCTTCTGCAAGGTTGGAGGCGAGGTCGATAATACGGTTATTTTCGGTTATAGCAATAAGGCTCACGATGGCTATCTGGGAAATGCGGTGATCGGTGAGTGGTGCAATATTGGAGCAGGCGTGAATGCTTCCAATCTGAAAAATGATTATTCGAAAATCAGGATATGGAATTATTCCACTCATACATTCATGCGTACCGATCTGCAGTTTTGTGGCCTGATAATGGGAGATCATTCCAAGGCGGGGATCAACTGCATGTTCAACACGGCTACGGTTGTGGGAGTTGGCGTTAATCTTCATGGAGCCGGTTTTCCGAGGGTGTTTATCCCCAGTTTCAGCACAGGTTCTCCCGAGGGGGGCTTCACCGACGTGAGAATAGATAAGTTTATGGAGACTGCCGGCAAGGTTATGGGCCGGCGGGATATGATTCTTACGGATATAGATCGCCGTATTTTTGAAAAAATATATGAATCGGCGTCGCGTTTCAAATAGACTTACGGGCAGTGCAAGGAGATGACTTGAAAGTCTGCGGAAATCGGAATAAGAATAAAAATTTTAAAAAAAGAATAAAAGAATTTGTGTAAAAGGCTAATTTTTAGTATCTTTGCATCGCTTTTAAGGGAAATCTGACCGCTGAAGCCACGTAAGCCTCTGTTTTGCAGGGGCATAGTGTGCGTAAAGCGGGGAGGTTTCGAAATGTTGGAAAAAGAGAAAATAACAAAACCAATAAATAAAAAAAGAGAGAAATAATGCCAACAATTCAACAATTAGTAAGAAAAGGACGCACTGTTCTCAAAGACAAGAGCAAATCGCCGGCGCTCGACTCCTGTCCGCAGCGTCGCGGTGTTTGTGTGCGTGTCTACACCACTACCCCCAAGAAGCCTAATTCGGCTATGCGGAAAGTGGCACGTGTGCGACTCACAAACGGAAAAGAGGTGAACAGCTACATCCCCGGAGAGGGTCATAACCTTCAGGAACACT
>CAZOPN010000136.1:0-1863 GCA_964581685.1 uncultured Sangeribacter sp.
GGTGTCTATCTGTATTCTTATGCTACAAACGCAGAGCAGGCGCAGAACGAAGCCAATCTTATACTACAGTGGATGAGCAATTATACGGTCAGTTATCCGGTCGTATATGACGTAGAAGATGCCTGTCACAAGAACATGTCACAGGCACAACTGCAGGAGATTATAGTGACGTTCTGCTCCGCGGTGGAAGCACAGGGATATTATCCGGTAGTTTATTCCAATAAGAATATGTTTTTAAACAAGATCGGCAATATTCCGTATGATAAATGGGTTGCGCAGTATGCGGATACCTTGGAGTACGACGGCGCTTCTTTCTGGCAGAATACTTCCCACGGCAAGGTGGCGGGGATTCCCACCAGAGTGGATATGAATTACCAGTTTAAGGACTATGCATCCCTGATCGTTGCGGACGGGTTTGCACCGCGCGGTGACAACAAGGTGTTCTATGCAAATTATAAAATGCAGCGTTCTTGTTGGGTGCAGTGGGAAGATAGGAAATACCATCTGGATGAAAACGGCTTCGTACAAAAAGGGTGTTGGTTCGAAGATGAGACGGGCAGATATTTTCTGGCGACTAAGGACGGACATGCACTTCGCGAGGATGTGACCATTGAGGGTGTGGAGTACTTTTTTGATGAAAATGCAGTCATGCAGACCGGACTGGTTCTAAGGCCTGACGGCAATACCTATTATTACGATGCCACGGGAGCATTACAGAAGAATGTAACGGTGGAGATTGAGGGTATTACATACGAGGTTAATAAGAAAGGTGTGGCTGCGGCGGTTGTTCCGGCAGAGCCTGCACCGGAGACAGCGGAAGGTACAGACGTCCCGGCACAGTAACCGAATATGTTGTGTGACACTTTTGTCTGGCAAAGGATAAATGAAATAATATATAACAATATATGCCGCCAATTATGACGGTGGAATGGAGATATATATGAAACCACGCAAACATAAGCATAAGGAATCTTTCTCCATCCTTCTGATTTCCAATACGGGACAAAACAGCAAGCAGTTTCATGCTTCACATGTTTTTCTGCGTCTGCTTATATTTTTTGTAGTCATTCTTGGTGTTTCTTTCGGATGGCTCATGTATCAATACTGGTCCGGCATTGAGACAAAAATTGCGGACAGCGGCTTAAGCAGGAGGGAAAGCACCAATGAGGGTGAGACGCAGACAGAGCTCATGGAGAGACTTGCCGCGCAGGAAAAGATGGTAGCACAATTAGAGGAAGAGAAGGATAGTCTAAGCAGGCAGAATGCCGCATTAACATCTGAAAATAAAGCGCTGCTTGCGGTGGCAAAGGGTAATATGGAGACGAACGGAGAAGAGCAGGAACAGACAGGTGAGAATGATACTGCTTTTCCCAGCAGATACCCATATTCGGAACAGGGAATCGTGACTGAGAAGTACTCGGAGGATCACCCCTATGTTTCGATCGGTACGGAAGAAGAAGGTAATGTTATTGCGGCGGGAGACGGCACGGTGTCAATGGTCGGTTCCGATGATACGTATCCGTTGATTATTGAAATAGAGCACGGTAACGGTTATCAGACGCGTTATATGTTCCTGCAGGAAGCGGAGGCGTTACAGCAGGAAGGTGCGCAGGTGCAGATCGGAACGGCGCTCGCCGGGGTAGATGTACATAATGTACAGCTGGATTATCAGGTTATATATGAAGGTCAGCCGATCGATCCGTTGATCGTGTTTGAGGCAAAAGGATAAAGGAGAATGATATTATGTTAGGAAAAAGTAAAAACGAAAACTACATGGATGAATCGAAGACAAAGGTCAGCACACTGATTGGTGAAGGAACCATTTTTGACGGCGATCTGACATCGCCGGAGACGATTCGAATC
>CAZOPN010000137.1:0-1679 GCA_964581685.1 uncultured Sangeribacter sp.
ATCTTCTTCGGTAAATGGTGTTTTGAGATAGAGTGCGTCTTTTTCGCGCATCACTTCTAATAGGCGCGGATTGCCGCCTAAAACAGTGTTTAACACCGTTTCTTCATTGAAAGCAAAATGATCTTGCTTCAAGACGCTCATACGTGTATTGGGCTGAATGGAAACCATACCAGCGGAAGCGTCTAAATCGCCGGATAAAATGCGCAGGAAAGTTGATTTTCCCGCGCCGTTTGCACCGATAACACCGTAACAGTTTCCGCTTGTGAATTTTAAATTAACGTCTTTGAATAAAGGTTCTCCGCTGAAGTTAATACTTAAGTCGGTAATGGTAATCATAGATACTCCTTGCTATTATTTTATTTTACTTTTTCACAGAAACGCATGAGTATTGCCGCAACTTCCGCCCGCGTTGCGAACGCATGGGGTCTCAACTGCATATTAGCGCCCTGTAATAATCCTGTGTTGACTGCCCAAGTAAGGGCGTTATGCGCATATGGGTCAGCTGCCTCATAATCAGTATATTCCACTGTCATTTCCTCACTAAGCGGACTGCCAGCATAGCGATACAACATAGTAATAAGCTGTTCACGAGTGATATTTTCTAACGGATGAGCGCCGTCAGAAATACCGTTTTCTTTTGCCCAAGCAACGCCTTTCTCGTACCAGATAGAGCCGCCTGTAGTATCTTGCCCATCCAGACGCGCTAATACAACAGACGTCATAGCGCGTGTCATAAGTTCTTCGGGCATGAATGCTGTCACACGCACACCAGTAAATAAATGGTGTTGTATAACATACTGTATCGGTTCATAAAACCAATCACGCGGGCTGATGTCCGTAAACCGTTCAATATTTTCACTGCTCAGGTCAAAATATTCTTTGTTATGTTCCGCGTCTTCAGAACTATTGTTCAGCCGGACATATCCCTTCTGTGTATGGAGATTGAGCGTAATATAACCAATCAGCATATTATCAGTGAGCAGATGTGTAGTCTGATCGGTATAAAGGGCAAATGTAATCTCTGAGCTATTTGAGGACAAATACCCATCACCAAACATAGCAACGTGTTCAATATCTGGATTAGCCCAGTGTTTATCTTCCAGATATTCCGAAAGTACAGTTTTTGCTGTTTCGGGAGATAGGGCATCCTCCGTATAGGCGGTTGCGTTAGGTAAGTTGATCGCAAAAGACAACGCACTGAACAGCAGCGCCGCCGCAATCTTTCTTTTGCTATTCCTTTTTAGAAAAAAATTCTTTTTCATAACGATATTCCATCTATTTTAAAGTGTTTAGGGAATGTAGATAACATTCACGATATGCAACGCAAAACCCCCTGACAAAAAATTGTCAAGGGAATAGGAAATCACAAAGCATTGACCAACGCCTTGAACAAATTGCCGCGCTCCATAAAATTTTTAAATCGGTCAAAAGAAGCGCTGGCGGGACTCATTAGTATAATATCGCCCGCTTGTGCCATGCGGCTAGCTTCCTGTACGGCGCGTTCTAAGTTATCTACTTGTAGGGTCTGCGGGTGTTCGCCAGGAACGGCAGCCACACAGTTCAAAATTTTTTCAGCGGTTGCGCCCGTTACAATCAATGTTTTTACATGGTTGCAAATGGCTTCCCCTAATACATCGTATGGGATATGCTTGTCATATCCTCCCGCGATCCAAATGACT
>CAZOPN010000138.1:0-1542 GCA_964581685.1 uncultured Sangeribacter sp.
TCGGCATAAGCTAGGATTTATCACCCTGTAATGCCTGCGCGATCGACAGTGCAGTCCTCTGTTTTGCCTCCGTATCAATATGTGTGTATATAGTCGGTGAAAAACAATTGCAAAAGGAAGAGAAAAGAGGTATACTGGGGAAAAAGGAGGGAGAGTAAGCCATGGAAAAAGACATTGTAAGAGGCAAGGTAACAGAGGAAGAAATAGCCCGACTGAAAAGGCTTGGACGAAAAACCCATGATGTGAAACTGCGGCGGCGGTACGATATCATACGACTGTATCTTTGTAAAAGGACAAAGCCGGATATCGCAGCCATATTGGATATCTCCCTGACACAGGTATATCTGATTCTGAAACTGTATCAAGAAGCAGGAGTAGAAGGACTTGCGTTGAAACGGCCCACTGGGAGACAGCGTAAACTGAGTGACGAACAGGAGACAGACCTGCGCAGGATCATTACCGAAAAGCTGCCCAAAGAGGTAGGGTTAGAACCCCACTGCAACTGGACAGCGCCTTTAGCGTGTAAATATGTAAGAGATCATTATGGTGTTGAGTTCAGTGAACGAGGGATGAGAGATGTCTTTTACCGGTTGAATCTCAGCTACACACGCCCGACCTATGTGCTTGCAAATGCCAATCCTCAAAAGCAAGAGGAGTTCGTAGAACGGTTGGAAGATATAAAAAAAAGCTCTTGAATGGTGAAATTGATCACCTGCTGTATGAGGACGAGTCCATGATTCGGGACTATCAGGCCATTCAAAAATCATGGTTTGTGAAAGGACAGCAAAGAGTCATCCAAACATACGGCAAGCATGAAGGCGTCAAACTGCTTGGGATTCTCAACTACGAAACAGGGGAGGTTTCTGTGGAGGATCATTCTTCCTATAACGCTGAAGTGTTTCTATCTTTTCTGCATACTGTCCTAAAAAAGTATCCCACAGGAGAGATTGTTATGATTTTGGACAATGCCAAGATTCATCATGCCAAATTATTAACCGAATTTCTCCAGGCAAATCCCCGCCTGCACCTGGAATTTCTTCCTCCTTACAGCCCTAATCTCAACATCATTGAGGAACTTTGGAAATGGCTGAAAAATACTGTCATCAACAATGTTTTCTTCCATACCCGTGAGGAGATCAAATCTGCTGTCCTGTCTTTCCTTGACTTTATTGCTGCTATTCCCCTTGTTGTTATTGATCGCCTTTGTATTTAAAATCTTTTTCGCCGCCTATATAGAAATTCTTGAAATCCATCATAGGTAAAGTTGTTTTGATTCATCATAAAATTTTCTATTTCTGATATGCGGTTTGTATCGCTGTACGGCAGCAAAGTTCTTTTTAGTTTACCAGATAATTTTAGAACGATGTCATATGCTCCTATTTCTAAAATAGAAGGTTGGTGAAATTGCAGAAGTATTTCTTTTCTTATAAATAAAAAGGATTCAATAATTAAATCGTGCAGTATCTTAAAATAGTGGATTTGATGAAAGGCCCCCCAAGAGTTCATCTCGAAATACTTGCACATTGCCAACGAAGATAAATC